>NZ_RQGA01000001.1 GCF_004769575.1 Leptospira perdikensis
AATATTACCACCATTTAGAATGTATTTGATATTGTATTTATCCGAGAAATTATAAAGCACTGCCCCGAAAGCATGGTCCTGAGGAATATCTATATGAGGCACTCCCGACTTAAACCAAGCCAGTTGAAAGTCTCTCATTTCATTCCAATTGATTACTTCCGTGAATAGATCTAAGTTTAACTTGTCTACAAGCTTACTTATATTATTTACAGCCATTTCGGAATTCCATCCTCCGTCGACATGGAAGACAAGTGGCCTTAATCCAAATTCTTTGACCATAGTATGAAGCATATAAGAACTATCAACTCCACCGCTAAGGCCAAGAATACAATCAAAGTCTTTGTTTTTATTCTGCTTCTTAATCTTAAAAGCAACAGACTCAAGGTATTTTTTTCCAGCTTCATCCGGGAACCAATTCGGTTTCACATGATTTTCAAAATCCCAATATATGTTCGAAATACCATTTTCATCAAAGGTAACATCTGGAAGAGTTGAATCGATTACTGTTTTTGAGCAAATTTTATAATTAGAGTTCATGTATTGTTTTATTTATAGAGAATCTATTTCCTGTTATTTTTCTTTAAATTCATTCACAATGTGTTCCAAAAATTGAAACGTCTCTTCCGAGCATTTATTCCATGTATATTTTAAAGCTAACTGTTTCGCTTTCTTCCCAACATTCAATCTTAATTTATCATTTTGAATGAGCCGCTCTATTGCAGAATATATTGATTCTACAGATTTAGGGTCGAAATAAATACCTGCATCTTCCAAAACTTCAGGCATCGGTCCTTGATTTGAACAAACAATCGGTAAACCCATAAGCATTGACTCCATCAGCGTAATGGGCATATTCTCTACACCTGAAGCAAATACAACCACATCCGACTTAGACTGAATTTGAGGTAAATCATTATGTTCGACTTTTCCAAGAATGAAAATGAATTCCTGATTTGGATCATATTCTTTTGCTTTCTCTATAATTAATTTACCAAATTCTGATGAACTATCCCCAACTAAGGTAATGCCAATTTTGAATCCTTTTTTACGCAAGAGATAGATTGCTTCTAAAACTTGAAAATGATTCTTATACTCCAAAATTGGAGAAATATATATACAGTTAATTTCATTATTCTTTAGCGATTTCTTTTGAACTAAATTTTTATTAAATTTTGAATCAATTCCATGATGAATGATTTTTATACGAGGTAATCTTCCCGTATGTTTTTGGATTATTTCACTTGAATAATTTGTTAAAAAGATAACTCCATTAGCATTTAGAAAAGAAACTTTCTGCACATAATAGAGAACCTTAAGGCGAAGCCAGGCAAATCCAATTCGATACGAGCGAGTCGAACCTTCTTCAAAATTCAATAAATCCTGGCTCATTGAAACATATGGTTTAAATGCCGAAATCGATCCTGCATCAGAATCAAACATCAAATCACATCCGAAACGATGTGCTTCCCTTATTAGGGAAAATCTTTGCCATACTAATTGGAATAAAAGAGATCTCTTTAAAACCGGTGGGGAATGTTTTATTAACCACGGGAATTCAGGAATATTATCTAACAATTCTGGGTAAGACCAAAGGTGTATTCGCTCAATTCCATGTTTTTTGAAATTGAAATGAGTTAAAATTCCAATGATATGATTTACTGCCCCTCCTGAACGGTTTCGAGAAGCATCGATACCTATAATCATACTAACGACAATCCATATATATTAACAAATTTTAAAGTTATCAAATTTATTTCTCGTAACAACCAAGCCAACTTTCTCCACCAATTTTAGAAATTGTGGCAGAATATTTCTGATTGCGATTCAATGGAATTCTGGTCTCCTTGGAAATCCCCAACTTTGATTCTAAAATCATCGAGTCATCAACCAAAAACCGGTTACTATAATTAGCATCCCTAACCAAAAAATACTTTACTCCTTTTTCTCGCAAATAAGTGGTAAAGTAAGTAAACCCGTCACAAGAATCAGCAAAACGCATCCAGTCGTCAGAAAATGGTCTTCTCTTCGAAAATACTAACGAAGTATGATTAAATAAAAGCTTAGAATTATCGGGCATACTTTCATACGACATCTCAGACAATCCATAACCAAATGCATTTTCCCTCATCATATTTTTCCGATTTGATAACGAGAACAATCCAGTTACTAAATTAATACCAAAATATAAAGAAATAAGTAACACAATCAATCCTTGAAAAAAAATCGGAACTTGAATGAATCTAATTAATTTTTGATTCTTATCCGAATGTGAGATACTTAATAAATATATAGAAAGTAAAACATAACTCTCTAAATAAAAACGTGAACTTTGCTGCAAAAAAAATCGAGTTAAGAGGAGATCCAACAAAAAAAGCAGAAACAATCCATGTATTCTTTTATTTTTGAGAATATCAAAAACTAAAAGCAAAACTAAAAGAGATGCGCCGATAAAGGTTGTTCCAGGCGATTTGTAATTTGGAAAAAACAAAAAAAAAGGAAATCCAAGAGAGGTATCCTGATAGGATTTCAAATAATCTTTAAATTTCCCTAAACCAGGGATGGTTCCATTTAAAGGATCAATCGCACTATAGAATACACTTACCCCTAAGTATCTCACCCGATAATAAGCAAACGGTAAAATAATGAGCAGATATATTAAAAGGAAAAAAAACGAAACTAAAAGGAAATGTTTTTTCGATTTTAAATTAAATACTAAAAACAAAAATATAACTGCAGCATAAATCATAAAGGAAAACTTTAATGATATCGAATAAACAACTGGAACTAGTAATATTAAAAGGATTAAACTATTTTTGCTTTTTAGCTTTTGATATCGATATATAGATACGAGTCCATAAGACATGATTCCAAGTGGAAACATTTGCATTTTTGAAGAAGATACAAGAAAAATCAAAACAGGAATACTTAAAAAACTTACCTTGATTAACTTCAAAACTTCTCTATTTAATTGCCCCAAGTTTGCAAATCCTCTTAGAATTAAGAGAATCCCCACAAACTGAAGTAAACTTGAAAATTGTTCGGCCCCAAGATTTAAATAAACTAATCCAAAAATCTCTCCAGAACCTAACAAACGCTCATGGAAAAACCCTAAGTCTGGAACTATATTATTTTCATTTAAGAAAATTAAAGGAACCGATAAATGATAGTTCAGGGAATCCGCATCCGTCGGAGGTGAAATAGCTAATAAAAAATAACCAATCAAAATGCCATAAATTAAAACATCAAAGCGCTCAAAGTTACGAATTTTTTTAAGATAAAACTTTCTAAGTTCATACAACTTTTTAAGAAGTATGGGTAAATATACAAATCCAAACAAACAGGTAAATAAACCAATTAACTTTACCTGCGCCGGACGAATCACCTCAAACAGAATGAAATAATTCACTAATATCGATAGAAAGATAAACCCAAAAACAAGTTGATTTAGAAACCTTTTCGTTAGATTAGAAAAACAGCCTTTTTTGTAGATTTTTCCTAGAAGAAAAAACAAAACTAAACCAAAAGCGGCAACACCAATTAACAAAACTACCGACGTTAAAAATGATATAAAGGGGTGAATTATCAAATCGTTTAAATTTTTGTACATAAATTCTTATTGGATAATTTGTTTATGGGGACAAAAGAAAGACGGACTGATTCAGAATTAATTATACTGACTTCAATTTAGTGATTTAAAATCAGAAGAGACTTCATGGCTTATTTAATTAAACTGAGATTCTGCACTCCAACCGTTGAAATCGCTGCTACACCTATCATCACAACGCCAATAGCCCAAAGAGAAAAACGTTCGAGGTTGGTGATATGTTTTTTACCTCGAAACAAGATAAAGATAGCGATTGGCGCTATTGGTAAAAAAATTCTCGGGTAAATTGCTGCGATCCAAAATGTTGTATTGTAAGAAACCAGAAAAAGAAAATATACAAAGCCAAATACCAGTTCCACACGATAGGCTTTTAGGTCCCTATTGTTTTTATGATTCACAAGCAAATAAATTAAAGGGACAAGTGAAACCAGAAAATATGCCCAAAGTTTTACTTTATTTAACAAACCAGTATCCAATGAAACTAAACCTTTCAGAAGTATAAAAAATGGGAAGGAGACGGGTAACCGAGAATCCCAATCTTTTTTCTGATAGTTATTGTAATTAGCAAAAGAATCACCTAACATTAGATTTAAATATAAATGATAAGCAAAAAAAACTAAACAAAAAGAAAGAGTTATAAAAAAGATTTCTTTAATCTTTCGATTCAACAATAAATCTAATCCAATTGCAAACAGGAGAAAAATACCCAAGGGTCTTACAGTATAAGATAAACCAATCAAGAAACCAATTAAATATAGATTATAATTTCTACGATAAAGGAATATAGAAAGAAAAACGAATAATAAAAACGTCGGTTCACTGCCACCAATTAATACTCTTTGAATCCAATCGATAGAATATATATTAAAACAAATGGCTACAAATTCATTGTATAAATTCTTCAGAATTGAGAACAACAATCCCGCGGAAATCAAATTTACAAATATTAACGATAAATCAAAATTTACAGTTGTGACAGTTGAAAAAAATAAACATATGATCGGATAACCCCAAAAAACAACAACATCCTTAACTTCTATAAAACTCCCAGATAATATCGCATTAAAAATTTTACTAAAGGGTGAGTTGTCGCCGAACCGCTCCATTTCATAAAAAAAACTCTCCCCCCAGGCCCTATATAATATAAAATAATATAAAAAAACGGCTGCGGCTACTAAAACAAAGAAGGTAAGTTTACTTTTAAATTTCATGTTTATATACTTTTAAAATCCGACTTTTATCAATCTTATCAACAATCTACGACAAATGTAAAAAATGCAAAAAAACCAGGACGATTAACTTAACAAAAAAAATAGGTTTTCTAACAAAAAGACTAACCAACTCCATCAACGGAATATGTCTTCCTTTAACAATAAACTGCTTAAAGAGCAAATATTTTCTAACTAAAATCAAATTTTGGATTAGGTGTTTTTGTTTTTTATAAAAATCCCTTTTCTCTAAAGTTCTTTCCATTACCTTGATCTCTCTAAGTAACTCTAAACTTTTCTTTGAAGAAAGATTATTTTCATGAATGCGATAATATGCCAAAGTCCGACTATCATAATATATTTTATTATCTTCAGATAGTCGTAAAAATAAATCAAAGTCACCAACATGGTTAAAATTTTCGGAAAATGGCTTTTCCTCTGATTTCAGTAATTTTCGATCCAAAACGACAGTGAGAATTCCTATATAATAATCATTTATTAATTCTCCAGTGATATGACCGGATTTTTTGTTAAACCGTATTGCCCTTTTTAATATCTTGGACTGGCGATTAATCAAATAATAATTCGAACTTACTAAAGAGTATTCCTTCTTGTTTAAAATTGCAATGTTCTCATTAAGTTTGTCTGGATGCCAAACGTCATCGGTATCCAAAAATGCAATATACCTACCATTAATCTTCTCTAAAGCTAAATTTCGACCGGGATATAATTTTGTATGTATAGGCGAATAATAATATTTAATCCTATTATCTGAATAGGATTTTACTATCTTTGAGCTTTCATCGGTAGACTGATTATCCCAAAATATAAGTTCCCAATGAGGATAAGTTTGGTTTATTACGCTATCAATTGCCTCTCTTAAATACTCCTGACCATTGTAGCAGTTCATTATAACGCTTACTACAGCGTTTTCATTATGTTGGCTAAGCATTTTTATAAAACTGAATTGTTTCCTTTAATCCTTCATCTAAAGAAACTTTGGGCTCCCAATTTAGAATTTCCTTTGCCTTGGTGATATCTGCATAGAGTTCCATATTTTCTCCCACTCGATAAGGAACTTGTCCATAGATCGGCTTACCTTTGCCAACTAACTGTACAATTTTATCAATCATACTTCGTATGGAGATTTTCCTTCCTGATGCTAAATTGAAAATCTCTCCAACAGCCTCATCCGAATCCAACATACTAAAAATACCATCCACTGTATCTTGAATGTAACAAAAATCGCGAAGTTGTTCACCATAAGATGTTGGAAATTCTTCATCCTTTAAACATCCTTTAATGATCATCGGTAGAAATCGATTATCATCTTGTCCGGGCCCGTAGGTTAAAAATAATCTGGCAATGGTTGCAGGAAAGTTTTCACTTTTATGGAGCATTTGCAAAAAATGGGAACCTGCAGTTTTGGCAAACGAATAAGGGGAAATCGGTTTTTCCCTTATAGATTCCATCTGCGGAGCTTTTGCGTTCCCATACTCATCACTACTTCCTAAAAAGATAAACCTTTTTAGTTTGGTTCTATCTAAATTTGAAACTATCGAATATAAGGAATTTAAGTGTTGTTGAATGACCTTTTCTCCACCATTTTTATAATGAGTATGGTCAATATATCCTCCCGCATGAATGATATACTCAAATGATTCTTTTGACAGTATCGATTTGATTGACTCCGTTGAATTCAGGTCTGCGAGAATAGACGATAAATGTTCGTTAGTTTGGATTTTTTTCTTATGGGATACACATGTGACATGAAGGCCTCTTTTAACACCTTCAGTTACAATATGGGATCCGATAAAGCCGGTCCCACCAAAAACTAAGAGTTTAGGATTGTCCAAGGAGCCTTTCCATCTTGGTATAATTTTTCTAAATGATCTTTGTCTCTTTTCGTATCCATACATTGCCAAAAGCCATCATGTTTGAATGCCATTAGTTCATTATTTTTTGCAACAGTCTCTAATGGTTTTTTTTCAAGAATAGTTTGATCATTTTCAATAAGATTCAAAAACGCCGGTTCCATTACAAAGAAACCGCCATTAATCCAACCCTGAGTTGTTTGCGGTTTTTCCTGAAAACTTTTCACGCTACCGTCATGAATCTCCAATTCGCCGAATCGCGCGCCAGGATGGACTGCAGTTACTGTTACCATCTTCTTATGAGATTTATGATAATCTTGGAGGTTCTGCAGGTTAACATTTGATAAACCATCCCCATAGGTAACCATAAAAGTTTCATTGCCAATTATATCTTTCATTCTCAGCAACCGACCACCTGTCATTGACTCTTGTCCTGTATCAACAAGAGTCACATTCCAATCAACGGCTGGTGAATTGTAATGTGTGATTTTTCCAGTTTCTAAATTTACAGAAAAATCTGAATTTAAGGAGCGGTAGTTGAGGAAATACTCTTTTACAACTTCA
Organism: Leptospira perdikensis; assembly: GCF_004769575.1. Classification (NCBI taxonomy): domain Bacteria; kingdom Pseudomonadati; phylum Spirochaetota; class Leptospiria; order Leptospirales; family Leptospiraceae; genus Leptospira; species Leptospira perdikensis. The sequence continues at coordinate 7,251 of NZ_RQGA01000001.1, forward strand.
GCTTTATATCCAAGAGCTAAATAAAAATCTTTAAAACCATATAAAGCAAAATGGTTCATTATATGCCAGAGAATCGGCTTTCCGCCAATAGGAACCATCGGTTTCGGAATCACGTCAGTATATTCTGACAATCGTGTTCCAAAACCACCTGCAAGGATAATTACTTTCATTCGTTTACCAACTATAGTTAATTTTTGAGAGATCTAATCTGTCAGCTTCCAAAGGATCGTGCAGAATACTAGAGATGTTTAAAACTAAATTCTTTGGTGAATCAATTCCTTGAAACCCAAACCAAATACCAGTTGGAACAGTAATTCGGGAATAATTACTTTCCCCAATGGTTTCAGAAACAAACTCTTCAGAGTCTGAATTATAAAAAACAAATTTTACATTCCCTATTGGAACAATCAAATTCATAATCATCTGATTGTGACGTTTCCATGCTTTAATCGCACCAGCTTCAATCCAGGAAAAATAAGCTTCCCCAAATCCAAAAAAACTTGGATCTGAATTTTTTAAACCATGGAGAACATTACCACCTGCGGTCGGAATTTCTTTTAAAGTTGTAACTTGAATTTCAGATAAATTCACGTAGCCCACTCTAAACCCTTATTTTTCGCAAACTCTTGGTACTGTTTAATTTGTTCCACTGTAGTATCGATAATGTTATCTGGTTTACTGTAATAAGTTTTGTACCACTCAGCAGTAAACTTAACTGTATCTTCGAAACCCATAACTGCAGTCCAATTTAACAAAGCTAAAGCTTTATCACAGTTCAACTTTAAAAGCCCTGACTCATATGGACCTTTAAACTGGCTGGAAACATCATTCCACTTAACTAAATCCCAATGCAAAGCCATCTTTTTCACTAACGTAATTACGCTATGATTTTGATTCGATAAAGGACCAAAATTAAACGGTTCACCATGTAACTCTGAATTTGAATATAAATATGCACCTAACGTTAAATAACCGCTAAGCGGTTCCAGAACATGTTGCCACGGTCTTGTGGCATTCGGATTTCTTAAGTCAACTGTCTTCTTCTGAGCCCACGCAGTAACACAATCCGGAATAATTCTATCCTCTGCCCAATCTCCACCACCAATCACATTTCCTGCTCTTGCGGAAGCAATCCTTACCTTACTTGATGATTTTGGAAAATACGACTTTATATGAGATTTGATTGCTAATTCGGCTGCTCCCTTTGAAGCACTATAAGGATCTGGTCCACCTAAGGCATCGTTTTCCCTATAACCCCAAATCCATTCCACATTATCATAACATTTATCACTAGTTATAATTACAGCAGCACATGGACTATCATACTTCCGTAACGCTTCTAATACATGAAGGGTTCCTTGAACATTTGTATTCCAAGTTTCCATCGGATCATTGTACGATTTTCTTACAAGAGACTGAGCAGCAAGATGAAATAGATAATCAGGTTTAAAATCAAGAATTGCTTTTTCAATAGCCGAGCGATCCCTAATATCTATCCTTAAATCGGTAATTGATTCTCCAATATGCCCTACTTCAAAATGGGAAGGTGACGAAACTGGATCAAGTCCTATTCCACAAACCTCTGCACCCATTAATTTTAACCATGTAGTTAGCCACGCACCTTTAAAACCGGTGTGACCAGTTACAATAACTCTTTTGTTTTCATAATGTGATTTTATATTCATATTCAATTTATAACAGATTTAGAGCTCTCTCCTAATTCAAATGTATTGATTATCATTTTTTCCGTCGGTTCACAAAAAAAATCGGATCTTACTTTTTGTATCATTTTGATTCTTTCTTTCGAATTTGATTTTACCTGTCGTAAAAGCCTTTCCTTTGCTTCAATAAAACTATTAACATCATAAGCAACATCCCAAAGTATTCCCTTACAGAATTCAGGAAGGTAGGTATAATCAACGAACCCATTTTCGGCAGCTACAATTACCGAAAGTCCACATGCTACTGCCTCAACTAAGGATCCTGATGAGGAACCAATCACCAAGCCGAAATGAGGGAACAAATCATATAGATTCTCGTAAGTAATATAATGCGGTTCAGGGAGCAAGTTTTCAAATTCTTTAACATTAGTTGAAGGATGGAATTTTAAAGCCCATTTATCATTTTCTTCAATGGGTATTTCTTTCAACAATTCAAGAATGAAAGAATTACTGTCAGGAAAATAGGAAAATAATGTTAATACTTTAGTGTTTGCAGAAGGAAGAATCCCTAAACTAAATAGCTTAGCGTATCTCAAAGAAGCTCCAACTTTAAATAAAGATTGATGATCCAAATAAAACTTTCCATTGACCAAAATTTGGTCCGCCAAATGTTCTTTTATTTCGTTCGGATCAAAATATATATTCAATAACTCAGGAGGATAAAGGAATAACTGACAGCCATAAATTCTAACTTCAGCTTTTGACTCTCTCAGTGCCCTATTGATACATTTTTCGTATGGTTGGCCTTCATTCCATTGAATGAGTTTAGATCCCGGAGTGATTATTTTAGCTAATTTTTTCCCAAATAAATAACGAACCGTTCCAAAAAAATTTGAACCATTCAAATCAGACCAAAAAAAAAATCTTGTCGTTTGATCCGTTTCTTTACCCAACTTACTGAAATATAAAAAATAAAACATATAAAATGGGTAAAAGAGTAAAGAGCAAAACAATTTTATAAAATCGAAAAACCCCAATAGTTGAAATTCTGTTAGAATATTCTCTTCAGACTTATCGAGTGTATTAAAAACTTTCCAATACAATGTAGGACTAAAAGAACCATAGAATCTTGGTATGATTACATATTGAATGTTTTTGGATTCAAAATGTTGTAATAAATTTGGGAAATAATCCGAGAGGATTTTTTGTCCTTTTTCAACATTTGCCAAAACAACATAAGAATCAATGTATACTGTCTTTAGATTTGTAATTTCAAATCGTAAACTAGATAATAAATGGACGAACTTAAGAAGAAGAAAGGCTAGAAAATAAAATCCAACAACTAGGTAGTATTTTATTATTTTTATAACGAGACCAAAGGAAGATATTCTTTGCCCAGAACTAAATTTGAGTTTGGATTCATAGGCACCTATTTTAGAAAAAAAGAATGACGTAGAAAAAATCCATGACCTTTTGCAAAAAACAGATAATTTACTTAGATTTTTAAATACTTCTTCTAGGTGCGACGGAATCAAATCAGAATTCATAACTTTAAAAATGCTTATAAAACGAAATCCAGCCGGAATTTTTTTTAAGAATCATAAAACAATTCCTAACAACTGGATTTTATAGTTCGATTAAATTTATTTTAGAATTCGGAAACTATCATAGCGATGTTCCAACTCCTTCATTTTCTCCATTCCCAAAGAATTCATAATCGCTCGATCGTTGGAAAAATAATTCCAAAAAATGTCTTCCTTAAAAGTTTCCTTATAAGAATCCTTTATCTTAGATGACTTCGGAAACTGATCCTTAATGATCGACTCAGCCAAAACATAATAACATTCGCCTAAGTTCTCCGCAGGCTCTCCAACTGGAGGTAAACCTAGTTTCTTTCGAAAAACATTAATATATGCAATGTTCTTGTGGCGATATCGATAGTTAGCATCGTCTAGTGCAAAAATCGCCTTATCATTAACTAATTTTAATGCAGATTCCAATTCAGGAACTAAAACATCCGAAGTATGTTCAGAATCGAAGAAACCAAAATCGATCGATTCTTTTTTTTCGGCGAGCATTGGTATTCCCAATTCGTTTGACGTACTCAAATATCCGATATAAATCCAGTTGTCGTGTAATGCTTTCTGAAAAATCCGCTGATGCGTATCGCATATAATAGATCGAATATAAGAAAGTTTGTTTTGGTTCGTATCCCAAGTATACAGCTTCTTATTGTACTTTAAAGCAAAATAAGATAAAACGATTGTACTTGCACCACAACCAGTTTCCACTATAACACCCGTTGATTCTGACCTAACAATATTAGATGAATTCAAATCATCGTATATTGCCAAAAATTCCGAATCTGGAATTGAATTGCACCAGCGTGGCATCATCCTTTTAACCGTTAAAAGGTAGTTTTTCTCATCGCTGAAAATTTGTTCTTTTTCTCCAAAATAAAAGTCGTACATAGTATCCCCTATTAAATAAAATCTCCACCGTCAATTTTTATGTTTTCGCCTGTTACAAAATCGTTCTCAAAAGCTAAATTATAAATTACTCTTGCAACGTCCTCCGGAGTCCCGATCCGCCCAAGTCGTACAGACTTAGCTCGTTCTTCCATTTCAACTTCAGTTTTCTTTAGCACCTGCGTATGAAACTTCGATCGAATAAATCCTGGAGAAACACTATTAGTAAGTATATTTTTATGAGTATAATACTTCGCAAGATGTTTCACTAAATAAAGAATTCCATGTTTTGCCAGTCCATAAGAAAAACTATTTTTTCCACCACCATATCCAGCGGAGGCCGTCGACATCAAAACAATCCGACCGTAACCTTGAGATTCCATATTTGGCAGTATCGCCTTTAAAACAAAGGCTACTGATGTTAAATTGATTTCGAGAGTTTCACTAAAATCTTTATCAGTAATTTTCTGAATACTATCTTCAGAGTATGCGAATCCATGAAATTGAATGAAATGTGTGATTCCCTCGCCGGCAATTACATCATTAATTTCGCTTAACGATGAGTGATTTAGAAAATTAACGGAGTGAACCTTTACTTTTTCATTACTACTTCGATAATCAGTGTGTGTAAGTAAATGTAGACTTTTTAAGTTAGGAATTTTTAAAACTTTTTCAATGAATGCCTGTGCCAAATCACTATTTGCTCCACTGATCAGTACATGATAACTATCCATAGTATAAACTCAAACTTTTAAAGGCAGAAGCTAAGTATTCTTTTTTTTCAATCTGCATAGGATTTATGATTTCACCAGCAACGAACCCATCGTATTTTTTACGTTTTAATACATCGGAAATTTTTTTATGAGTTTCACTATATTGGTTTGATGGTATTAGCAAACCAGGATCACTTACCTGGCAATGGCTTATGTATGAATAAAAATCCTCAACCAAATCCGATGGTTCATCATTTTCAATAAAACTTCTAACATCTAACTGAATTTTGATGTTTTCAAAATTGTTTTTTTCTAATAAAGATAATACTTCAGTAAAATAATTCAAATATTCACATGAACTTGGATGTAATGGCTCTACACTTATATTAACTCCAGGTGAGTAGGAGTCAATTTCACTTAAAAACTCTAAGAAAATCTGATTGCAGTCTTCCTTTTTTTTTCCGTTTTTTTTTCTCGCCTTGGGAGATCCTAATACTATATCCTTGCAACCTAAACCAACTGCTAAGTCTATATACTTTTTAAGATAATCCAACATCTCTGCTCTTTTTGCTTCTGATCCAAATAACTCTAAATCTTCCCGCGTAAAAGTAAGCGAATGTAAGGCGGAAACTCGCAAAGAGTTGACCTTAAGCAAATCATTCAACCAATCAAGTTTCGCCTTAGAGACAGTAGTAGGTTCCTCCCAGAAACAATTTAATGCTAACTCCACACCTCTAAAACCTAGTTTGGGCAATTCGCTTAAAAATTCTCCAAGAAATTCCTCGCCCTTAGGCCAGATAATATTTGAAATCGATAAGTTCACGAGTTTTAAACTACTGCACAACCTTTACACGGATGAACTAATTGACGATTTCCACTTTTATGAGCACTGCGTAGGTTCTCGTATCTTTCCATTCTCCATAACTGCGAAATGTTATGATCTGGAAATTTTCCAACTTGAAGATTCGATTTATAATCACTATCACATGGATTAGTCAATCCATCCTGCCATATAAACATTCGGCGAAATAAATCAGAACATGCTTTGGTCTGGCCATTGGGTTTCGCCTCATAAATATTCTCCCAAGGATTATAGTTTACAAATGCTACTTGATCAACAAGGCCACCCCAAACTCTTTCCATAGAGTCAATATCTTGTTTTTCCGTCACCTTTACACCGGATACACGGGTAATAACAGGTAAATCAGAATAATCTTTTTGTCGAATTGATTGAAACATTTCGATATTTTTTAAAACCTTATCAAGTTTTCCATTCACTCGTAGTTGGCTATACAGCGGTTCCTCTGCGGCATCTGCTGAAAATACAACTGTTTTAACCCCTCCTGACAAAAGAGCATGAACCTTTGATTCAGTTAAAAGAGAAGCATTTGTATTCACTTTAAGGTTTAAAAATTTTCCCTTAACGTATTGTAACATTCCTTCTATTTCTTTTGCTAAAAGTGGCTCACCTCGTGAGGCAAGAGAAAGAAATTCGATATTCCCATATGCTTCATCAACAATTTGCCGAAACAACTCGAGCGACATTTGGCCCATCCCTGGAGTTGTTTTTTTAAAAAAATTAACATCTGTTTGATAACAGAAAACACAACGATAATTACAAATAGAAGATGGTTCGATTTGTAAATAAGGTGGGTAATTATCAATTCGTTCTAATTGAGGGAATACATCATAACGATAACGGTGATAAAAGAATCGCAACAGTTCTTCATCACTGTATGTATACATTTCTTCCGCAATGAACGGAGTAATTTTAAAAAGAACATCATCTAAATCTGATTTTAGATCAACTAAAACAAGATTTAAAACCTCTACAAAATTTTCCTTTTTGTGAACCGAGTGGGTTGTATTTAACTTCCCTTCCGACCACTCACTGAGAACTCGAACAGCTCGCGTTTTTTGGTAGTCGATGATACCTGTTTTATGACTTTTAAAGTCTTGAAAGCTATGATGTTTTTTGTAAATCTTTGGGTCTATCTCTTTCATATTATTTAATTAAACTCCCCATACTTCTTTAACCACCATTCAACAACAGGAATCTGCCACTCATAATCCACATCACAACCCGCTTCTTGATAAAGAGGCAAAATCTTTTGACCCATCCATTTTTGTGGCAACATTCCATCTTCCAGATTGATTAGATTTTTAGGTCTAACAATCGACAAACCCATATCGGCAAACAATACATCACCTTGGGAGTCTCTATCACAATTTAAAGTTTTAGGATCACCAAAAGTTTCGAACGGAACAAAAGGCTGAAGAAAACCATGATCATCTTTTTTTCTCGCTCTTAAAGGAGACCACATATTATACTTTGAAACTGTAACCGCAGAATCAGCAGAACTATTTTCTCTGAGTGCTTTAATCCCCTCAGCGACTGTTTTAGATGTTAATGTTGCTGCATTGCAAAAAAGCAAAACAACAAGTTCAATAGTTATACCGGGATTTCGTTCTTTAATCACTTCGAATCCGTGTTGGTATGCATGTTCCCCTAAGGCCTCTTTGGTTGCTAAGTGCGGTGGCCTTTCGATAACCTCAACGTTTTCCTCGCGGGCAATTTTCATAAGTTCGGGATCATCTGTTGAAAGATAAATTTTATCAATTTCTTTTGTATTTTTTGCAACATTCATAGGATACCAAGCCAAAGGTTTCCCATTGATTGGATAAGTGTTTTTTCCAGGAAATCCGATACTTCCCTTTCGACCGAGTAATAAAGCTACTATCATAACATTCCCTTAAAATTCCTAATTCTTATTCCTGTATATTTTTTCGAAAATCCTGACTCTTCTGCATTATCTACAAAAATGAAGTTACTTCCGCTAATTTCTGCTGCTTTGAAATCAGATTCGCTATCTCCTATCAATAACGTATCCTGCGGTAAAGTTTTCCAGTCGCTTAATGTGAGTTGAATGGCTCTATCCTTTTCTGTTGGCGCACCATAAACTCTATCAAATAAATCTATAATATCTAATCTTTTTAGAATCACATCAATTTCTTCTTGCGGAGTGCCAGTAACAATAACAAATAACTGGTTCTCTTTTTTACTACGAAGTATAAGTTCAACACCTTCTATCCATGCTGAATCGATTACAGCTTGAATTACAGACTCAGCAAATCTACTTTGATAGACTTCAATAGTATTTTGGTCGCATGGAAGGGAATTCCAATCCAAATACAATGGTATTTTTTTGAATCTGGACATCCCTCCATTTTCTAAATGATGATTTTCAATTTTTTGCAAAATTTCCTGATTTGCATCTGGAAATAAACTCTTATAAGCGGTCAATTTGACTCTTACTGAGTCTTTGATGACTCCATCGAAGTCCCAAAAAATAATTTTATACTTAGAAAAAGTATTCAGGTTCATATTATAAAGATTTCAGAGTAAACAAATGCACACTCTAAAGGGTTTAATCTGGTTTCATATCCGGTAGTAGATTAAACTTTTTTGGTATCCTTTAGATCTTGGTTCTGCTTTACCTCTTCAATCAATTGTAACAGCCCTTGACCTAAATCCATATGAAGAGGTGGGATGTATTTACGTCCAATTTTTGGTAAGTATGCATAAGGAGTTCGTATGTAATGACCCACTTGGTCTTTCTCACTAAACTCAACGGATTCCGGTTTACCTAATATTTCGGCCAACATTTTTAGCAGATCCAAAACCCTCATTGGTTCTTGGCCTGTAAACACGACACTTTCGTTTCGGAAGTCTTCACCCATTGCCACTACACTAGCCCTGGCCGCATCTTCGACATGAATGTATTCTCGTAAACTATCAGGACTACCCTCATAACAGATCTTTTCAGACTCAAGGGCATTTTTAACAATCCGATACAATCCATTCGAATCATCTGATCGCGGTCCATAGAGCGAACCGTAACGCAAAATGGTATAATCTAATCCATAAACCTTTTTATATTCTTCAATATAACTTTCGGATGCTTGTTTACTACACCTGTAAAAACCACCTTCCCTACTATAAACATAAACTGTGCTTGCATACATAAATCTTTTAATCTTATGTTTTCTGCATGCTTCCAAAATATGCGCATTACCTAATATATTAATACGAACAGTATCTAACGGTTTATCCAATGCCTGGTTTAAATCAGCTAGAGCTGCAAAATTATATACAACATCAAAACCTTTAATCGAATCATTTACTGCATCGGCCAACAACAAATCGCCAACGATCATTTTCTGATCCGATCGCAACCAAGGAGAATTAACTTGATCAAATATTGTCACCTCATGACCTGCTATACTCAAAGCATCAGACACATGAGAACCAAGAAAACCAGAACCACCAAATACAATTATCTTCATATTAATCCAGAGAATAAAAAATCTTTGTACTAAACCTTCCCTTCACTTTCGATGCAGGAAGATCCGTATTTTGTTTAAGTTTTTCGATCACATCTTTTTTCGATTCACCAGAGGCAAGATAAACAATGTGACTCGACCGATTGATACAATTTACAGACAACGAAATACGTTCCAAGGGCAACTTTGGAGAATTGAATACCGGAATTACATCTACAGAATTTGTGGAATCTCCAAGGTCATTACCAGGAAATAAACTTGCTGTGTGACCGTCTTCGCCAATGCCGAGAATAGAAAGATCAAAGTGAGAAACCGATTGAATTTCCTGCTGGTAAAATGCAGTCATTTTTAGCGGTTCTTCTCCCGCCATCGAATGAAAAGTGATTTTAGAAAGTAAATCCTTTCCTAATGCATTCTTAATCACAACATCATTTCTATCTAAGTGATTCTCAGGAAAACATCTCTCATCAGCTTGCCATAAATGAATTTGTTGCCAAGGAAATGGCAATTCATGAAATCTTTTATAGATTCCAATCGGAGTGGTTCCGCCAGAAACTAAAATATTTAGTATTTGGTTTCCATTTTTTTGACCGACTCGCAACTGATCAGAAATTGTTTTGGATATATAATCCAAAACCGTATCCGTCCATTCTTCTTTTTTACAGACAACCAAATCAAAAGACATTTAACTACTACACCCTAAATTCGTTTAAGAAAATATTCCACGAATAATCATTCTCTGAATCTAAAGTTTTTATGAATGAATCTTTGTATTTTGTATAATCCAGTGGTTTGTTTATTAATTTATAAAAATCAAATTGGCTTAAATCAGACTCGAGCCCTATTTCAACAGAATTTGCGTTATGCCACTCAGCAAACAGATTCGTCATCTGTTTGTATCTATCAGTCATAGTAGACGTATAAAAGAATATTGCCGGTTTTTGATACAAATTCACAAAATTAATACTTGTACTAGAATGTAAAAGAGCAAAGGATGATGATTGAATCAAATCATTTGTCCTTCCTCTTATCACAATAAATTCCTTAAAATGATCTTTATCGGTATATTCAGAACGCGGGTGTGCAGCAACTACGACCTTTTTCTGAAAAATAGTTTCTAGATGGGCAAAGAACTTCTCAAGGGTAGGATAATAAGTCTCAGGTTTATCAGCATAAGCAATTCCAAAAAATGCGTTATCAGGATGGTATGGAGAATACTCATCTAAAAATACAATCGCATCAGAAATACTTTCTACAGGATATTTTTTTCCGTAAATATCATAGAAATCGGGGGTTGGCCCTATTTCTTTACCGCGGAGATACTGATCATAATCTAAACTATGCGCCCATACGATTTTTGCACTCTTACGAATTTTTTCAGATAACGATAGTATTGAATACTTTCCGCCAGCAATAACGTATTTAGGATTTAAAATTCCTTTTTTTATTCTATTTTTTATGAAATTAAGCGCAAATAACGGAACCTTAAACACTGCTCCTATAAATCCATTTTCACTCAGAAAAACTTTTATTTTATCTGCCACTGACAGATCTGATTTCACAGACACAGAAGGAATCTGATTAGTAAAATGCAAAGAATAATCAACTGATATTTGATTTAATAATTTAAGTAAAACTAAATATTGAGTCATGAGAAGGATAACAATTTTTTCAGTTTTACCACTGGTAAGAGCTTTCCGAAGATCTGCTAAGTTAGAAAAATCATAAACAAGTTTCTGATCGTTATTATCAATTTCGCGATCCTTATATTCTTCTTTATGAAAAATCTGAGATAATTGATAAACAACTACCTCTAAACCGTTAGATCGTATCTCTGCAATTCCAAAACGCTCCTCATCCCGCTTAGTAAATGGAGTTTCAACTAAGAATACAATAGTCTTATATTTATACATTTACGAAACGAGTTAGACTCTTTTGAGTATATTACGTAACTTCTCTAAATTTCTTTCAATGATTTCACTATCGTGTTTAACCATGATAGGAATTGCAATACTTCGATCTAATTGGTTTGCAGACGGTTCTGTAAATCGAATCAACTCATCTTTAGTTTTTCCGAATGCTACTGCCATGTGATCCCAATATTTAGCAAAATGCCATTCGATAGCATCAGGCACATTTTTAGTTCCCAATCCTTCTTTAGCCATTTCTGCAACGATCTTATGAGCTCGTTCACGACTTTCTACTTGGAAAATTAGACAATCACATAAAGGTTTGCTTAAAGCTGGAATTTTTCTAAACTGAATTCCTTTTATCTCTTTAAGGCCATCATACCAAATCCCATAATTTTCCCTATTCTTCTGAACTATAAAATCTAATTTTTTCAATTGGGCCAAGCCAACGGCTGCCTGCAATTCAGACATCCTATAATTAAAGCCGTAAATTCTTCTAGTATCTCTTCCTCTAGGGAAAGCTGGATTACTTTCATGGCCATGGTCATGGTATTCTTTTGCAAATTTGTAAATATCTTCACTGTTTGTTGTAACCATTCCACCTTCGCCGGTAATGATTACTTTGCCCGCATCAAAACTCCATGCACAAACATCAGATTTTGTACCAAGATAACTGCCATCCCATTCTGCTCCCAAAGACTCACAATTATCCTCAACAATAAGTATATTATGTTTTTTTGCAATTTCCGAAATTTTATCCATCTCGCAAGCAACACCTAACATATGCACAGGAATTACTGCTTTTGTTTTTGGAGTAATTGCTTTTTCGAATTCTACTGGATCAAGGTTTAATGTCTCGTTTATATTTACAAGCACTGGCTTTGCACCTAAGTCAATGATTGCTTCGACAGTTGCTATAAATGTAAATGTTTGTGTGATCACTTCGTCACCAGGACGTATTCCCGCAGCAAACAGAGCAACTTTTAATGCCGCAGTACCTGATGAAACAGCTTGAGCATATTTTACACCGACTTTTTCTGCAAAAGCCTTTTCAAACTCTCTTACACGATACCTTCCATTACGAAGAGCATCAAAACCGTGAGCAAATAATATTCCACCATCATCAAATAATTCATTAACAGAATCTCTTTCTTCTTTTCCTACTAATTCGAATCCAGGCACAATAATCTCCTATTTTTACAAAAATATATCCGTGATTTAGAATCTATTTTTTTCTACAAAACTCTTAGCGAACATATCAGCAAGTAACACAACCGATGAATGAATATTACTCGCAACATAACGGTCAAAGATACTAGCATCACAGACATATAATCTTTTAATGTTTTTAACTTCAAAATTCGAATCGATGTCATCCTGCAAACCGCCAATCAAATGATGACCACTATACATCAACTCTTGAATGTATTTTTCTGGATCGTTTAAAATTGTTTCCTCATCATCAATTTTCAAAACATAATCACTCAGTGGTTGTGATTTTAGCAAATCAACACAATACTTAAGTGCCAATTTTAATATTTCGATGTCTTTTTTTGAGGAAAGAAAATTAGGATCTACAATAACTTTTTCACCATTAAGTTGAATGGAACCGGTAGACTCCGGATGTATTGCATTAATTGAAATAGAAAAACCTGGTTTAGAACTCTTAAAAACGGAACCTTTACTTCCATGACGACCGGCTTCAGAGAACTGCAAAATTTGAATTCTCGTATCAATATCACCGTCTTTGTCTAAATCAAGGTAAGCCCCCGATGTAGCACCTGTGCCTCTCATCACGGTCGGGATTCCTAGGAAATGTTTAATCCCCAAGAACAACTTTTTAAAAACACTGCTATAAACTTCATTCAAAGAGTTAAGAGGTTTATTGGCAGAAACATTCACTCTTAAATTTGTATGATCCTGAATTTTTTTACCAACACTTAAACTTGAGAATCTACCCGAAGTATCCTTGTTTTTTTGATTCAAAATAAGGCTACAACTACCAATGACACCCGCTGACAATATAACATAATCAGCATTTCGGATCCCCTTATTTGTTCTGACCCCGGTAACTTCACCCTCATCGTTAAGTATAAACGAATCAACTTTTTCATTAATAAAAACATCAAACCGGCGTTTCTTCAGAATTGACAGTACCGATGTCCGAAAGTATTTCCTAACCGTATTCTGAATTGCCCCACATGCTTGTTTCTCAGAATGGCTCATATCATCAACATTGATGTTTTGTTTCTGGAGGGTTTCTATAAAGGCATTATCTACTTCATTCAGTTTAGCATTGGCTAATGTAATTTTATTTTTTTCATTTCGATCAAACGAATATATTTTATCATTACTTTCATTCAAATCCTCTATCGAGAATTTAAATTTATCCAAAATCAACTTCCACTTAGACTTAAATCCAAAAACATGAACGGCACCATTCATAACAGATGCCCCACCAAGTAAATTCGATTCATAAAATGGAATAGTTCGCCCATTTTTTAGAAGGAATTCTGTTTTATTTATATACTTAGTTTTTTTTCTTCGGAACAAAATACCAATAAGCAACGGCACTTTAAAAATAAGGGGATACTTATTGTTTTTACTCTTTTCAATAACCGAAACTTGGAAATAATCCTGCAAATAGTTTGCGATTGTTATTCCTGCAGTTCCACCGCCGATGATAATTACTTTTTTTCTTTGATTCATTTGAGTTTTCTATTTTAAGGAAATTTTAACCATTTCCCGTTTTTCTCATTATGTTAACTTTTTCAGAGCCTTTCGGTATTCTTCCCACTCACCTACATCAATCCAAGAGTTCTCACTAATAGGATACACTCCTACTTTCAGTCCTCTTTTTTGACCTTCAGCAATTAAATCCGTCATATGGAACATTGTATTCTTGGGAATTAATTGAATCATATCGGGATTGACAATATACATCCCAGTGTTGATTAGAAAATTAAACTCTGGTTTTTCTTTCATACCAACAAGATTTGCATTGGAATCTATTTCACAAACACCGTAAGGAATTTTATAATTTTTCATCGAGGTTACCATCGTAATTTGATTTTTTAACTCGATATGATGGTTCAGAATATCCGAATAATCAGCTTCAATAATTATATCACAATTTGTTAAGATGATCGGGTCAGTAAATTTCCCCTCAATCAGTTTTAACGAACCCGCTGTGCCAGTAAACTCTTGTTCATCTACATAATGAACATTATAAAGCTTCTTTAATTCATCAAAATACGATTTTATAAAACCAGCCTTATGATTAACGGTAAAATAAAAATCTTTTACTTCATAATCCAAAAAACGATCAATGATAATTTCGAGTATAGTTTTTTCACCTATAGGTATAAGCGGTTTGGGCAGAATTTTTGTGAAGGGATCTAGTCTTGTTCCTTTTCCTCCCGCCATAATGACAACGGGATTGGTGATTTGATTTTTTACTTTTTTTTTGAATTTTCCTTCAAAAAACTGATCCCAAATTAGAAATTCCTGAATTTTTTTATCTGCACTCAATACAGGGACTATGTTGATCTTTCGAGCAACCATTTCTTTTTTCACTTCTTCAGGATTATATTTCAACTCAACACTATAACAATGAATATTTCCAATTTCAACTAACGAACCATCAATTTTGCCAGTTTGAAGAATCCACCTGCGTATATCACCATCTGACAATGAACCAACCAATTTTTCATCTTCATCAACGACAAAGAGAATCTTTTCAGCAGTTTCATCCAATTGTTTCATAGCAGCACGAATCGACTGATTGGATGCAATTTGGAGTGTATTTAGATTTTTTATCATAGTCTGTCTGTTTACCGCTCAATCATTCATATGATTTAATAACACGAAATGCTTCTGCATATTTACAATTTGATTGTGAGCCTCTCAATATAGCAAGTGCTCGTATTGATTCCAAACTTCTTGGAAAAGGATGTTCTCCTATTTCACCATTAAACTTAGATAAGATCTCAACTTTCTTTTCAAAAAAATCTGAAATATCTACGAATAGATTAGGCTGGATTGAATCAAAAACTCCGAAATTAGTTTCAGATAATATTTCCATTTCCAATATTTGTTTAATAAAAGGATTTCTAAATTTTTTTGATACAGAGATACCTACTTGATAGGCTATTTTATGATCGGAATGTGGATCATTATCGGACGGTAACAAAATTATTTCCGGCTCTTCAGTTTTGATAATTTTATTGATAGGAGTTAAAAGTTCCGATAAAGAATATTTATCAAGACCTGTCGGTTCCAATTCTAGATTATAAACTTTATCGAAGGGATATAATTTTGATACTTCGTCAATTTCTTGATTTCGCTTATCGACCTGCTCTGGTGTCCAACCGAACTCCTTTTTCATATTGGTCAGTATTAACCAAATAATCTGGTAACCCTCTTGTTTCTTTTTTAAAAGAAATCCTCCAGCGCCTAATGTTTCATCATCAGGGTGTGGAGTAAAAACCAAAACTTTTTTACTCATATAAAATAACTGCCTACAGAAATATTATTAGAAAAATCATGTTCTTCAATTAAAACTGCATCCGTTGATAGACCACATTTAACTAAATACTTATTTTCATTAGCGGCCAAAACCTTACCAGGTTCTAGATTCACTAAACTTGTTTCAGCTATAGAAACTTTCCATACGACAAATTCGTTACCATCCGAAACAACAGTAGCCCCTGGATAAGGTTTCGTCAAAGCACGAACTAGATTGTAAATGCTTCTTGAAGACATACGAAAATCAATTTTTCCATCGACCTTGGAGCGTTTTCTCCAAACGTTGGAAGCCGAATGATCTTGTTTGATTGGAACCAAAGAGTTATCAATTAACTGATTGGTAAACATGATGACTTGTGATTTGGACGATTCAATTAATTTATCGTAGAGCGTTGCTGAACTATCTTCCTCTAATATAGGAATTTTGTTCTGAGAAACAATATCACCATCGTCAGCACCTTCCCCAATCATAAAAAAAGTAGATGCTGTTTCTTTTAATCCCAAAACCAAAGCCCAAATGATCGGATGCCTACCCCTATTTTGCGGAAGACTTGCTGGATGGTATCCAATCACTCCACGAGGGATCAAACTAATAAAATCAGAACCAATTAAACTGTTCCAACCAAAACAGTAGGTAACATCTGCATTTAAAGATTTTACCCAACTTAAGATATGTTCTTCGTTTACATTCTTTGTTTTTAGAAATGGGATATTGTTTTTCAGGGCGATAGAGGATATATCGAAATAGTCAGCATTAAACCCAGTATCATCCTTAGTTAACACACCAACTATTTCGTAGTTCTCATTTAGCAAATGTTCAAGTATAACTTTTGAATAAACTACACATCCAATAAACAGTATTCTCATATAAATAATAGTAGATCTCTAAATGGTTTTTTTACGGAAATTTTCTGAAAATCAATACCTTGAAGAATTTTAAATATTTCTGCCGAAGCCCCACCATTGCCATAAGGGCTAGTTACCTGTTTTAACTTGTTTTGAAATTCAACACTATAGAGAGTTTCAACAGCCTTACTAATGGAAATTTCATCGCTTTCACACTGAATCACACTTTCAGCCATTACCCTCCCTTTTTGACGTTCCCCTACATTAATCGTTCCTTTTTGAAAACTCGGAACCTCTAACAAACCACTAGATGAATTTCCCAACACTCCATCAATGTATTGTAAAACAGAAAGATACCTCAAAGCTCCTAATGATTCAAATGCTACACAATTCCCGTTATTTGAGACAAATTCATCAATGATTTTATTAATGATACGGCCATCGGTATCTGAATTAGCCTTTGTAAAAATAACTCCATTACCTTTACTAACGTAATTAGAAAGGACTTTGCATATTTCTTTGAACTGAAATTCGGAAGTATTATTCTCCAAGGTCACCGGATGAAATGTAACCAAAAGGTTTTTGTTTTTAAATTGAAAATTTAATGACTTCTCTAGTTCATCCTTTTTCATCAAATTAATGTTTTTTATTAAATCTACCCCGAGACCACCACAATTAAACACCCGTTCCTCATCTTCACCAAGCTGAACCACTCTCTTTCGATATTCTTCTGTAGCAACAAAGTGAAGTAATGACATTTTGGTGACTGAATGTCTAATTG
The DNA here is from genome assembly GCF_004769575.1 of Leptospira perdikensis. Lineage (NCBI taxonomy): Bacteria > Pseudomonadati > Spirochaetota > Leptospiria > Leptospirales > Leptospiraceae > Leptospira > Leptospira perdikensis. The sequence goes on from NZ_RQGA01000001.1 coordinate 24,501, forward strand.
CTTCATCAATCAAACCTTCAGTTCGTTCTCCACCGTGTAAATGTGCGATGGGAATTCTTGCAATCATAGCGCAAGAGGCACAGGCAAAGATTTCAAAACGATCGCCTAACAAAATCAATAAATCTGGTTTTAATTGTTCGAGCGCTTCAGAAATGGATATCATTGCCAAACCCATCGACTTCGAAATTGAAGTGGGTGAATCAGAACTTAATAAAATTTCAATTTTTCGATCAATATTAAAACCATCTTTCTCAATTTCTTTATATGTAAGTCCAAACTCAGGAGAAAGATGCATTCCAGTTGCAATGACTTGTAAATTAAAAGAAGAAGAACTTTGCAGTAACTTCATTAGTCCCTTAAGAAGTCCATATTCTGCACGAGTTCCAGTAATAACGCAGATTTTTGTCATATTAAATTTCGATGATATCATCCATTTTAAAAGCTTTGTTTGCAGTTCTTCCCATAACGTCATTCCATCTCATTGGACTGATTCCTTCAGCAGGCCTTTTGACCGTGCAATTTTCTTCAGAAAAAATTTCACCTGCTCGAATATCTCTTAAAGCAATGATCGATTTTCTTACAATTGGTATATTTTTTACTTCTGACTTAGATGGTCTTTTAATTCCATCACCAAGAGAAAGTTCTACGTTTCGAATTGATTCTATCAAACGAGTTAATTCACCGGGATCAAGACTTGCCTTATGATCAGGGCCTGGTAAATTTTTATCTAAAGTAAAATGTTTTTCAATAACCGTTGCACCTAAAGCAACTGCAGCGATGGATATCTCAATCCCAGAAGTATGGTCAGAATAACCAATTTTTGTTCCAAAAGCATCCCTAATGGAGAGCATAGCTCTTAAGTTAACATCCTCAAAAGGAGTAGGATATTCAGTATTACAATGAAGTACGGTAATATCGGATCTGACTAAACCATTGGAAGTCAATACATCAAGAGCTTGTTCGATATCACTTAAATTTGCCATTCCTGTAGAAAGTATAATTTCTTTCTTAAAAGTCGAAATCATTTTTAAGTAAGGGTAATTCGTGATTTCACCAGAAGGGATCTTAAATAAATCCAGGTCTAAAGTTTTTAAAAAATCCAAACTTTCCAAATCAAATGCGGTAGAAAGAAATTTTATTTTCTTTTGTTTAGCATAGTCTATTAATTTGTAATGAGCCTCTTTTGATAACTCAAGTTTTTTCAACATATCAAGTTGCGATTCTTCTGAATCCGTTGTTACTTTTTGGTATGCAGCTTTCTTAGCAATTTTACTACTCAACTTTTCAGAATTGAATGTCTGAAATTTCACATAATCTGCACCTGCTTCCGATGCAACATCAATCAATTGGAATGCTTTCTCAATAACTCCGTTGTGATTCACACCGGCTTCAGCAATAATGGTAGTTTTAGTATTCATTTATATATTTGATTTGCCTTTAAAAAATAATGACTTGGGATTTTTGCCCCCTGAACAACAACAGATCCACTTCCAATAAATACGTCATTTTCTATGGTAACATTTCCGTTCACAATAGCACCAGTCGATATATGACAGAAATTTCCTATTTTTACATCATGTTCAATTAAAGAATGATTATTCAGAATTGTAAAATCACCAATCGTTGCATCTGCATTAATTGTAACATTATGCATGATCACAGATCCTACTCCAAGGTTTGCGTATCTTGAAATATGTGCTTTAGGTGAAATGATATTTGGAAATTTTGCTCCAAGTGAAATCATTTGATTGGCAATTTTATTTCGAATAGGACTAGATCCAATTTGGCCAACAGTGATATGAAAGTTTTTAAACCGACTAGCTAAGTCCGGCAACAGAGAATCATTCCCTAAAACCTTTACATCTAAAACAAATTCACCAACAGCAATCATGGGATCGACAATTCCAATTATATTATATCTTCCTTGCTCACGGATGACATCGATAACAGATTTACAATGTCCACCACCACCAATTAGAATTAATTCTTCCATTTAACTCCGCTGGGAATATTTACAAGACGATCTGCTAAATACTTAGAATGAGATAATGAGTCCGAAATACAGTGTTCAAACATTGGCGAAGTGTTTAATAAGTTCCAAGCAGGTCTTGTCATTACTTTCATATCATTAGTTTGCTTCAAAAACTCATCACGTTCTGTTTTATCTTTTAAACAAATAGTATTAAGCCAATAATTTGATTTTGTTTCCGAAATCTCTTCTTGAAACTTTATATGTGAATTCTTAAAAAAACCAATGTATTTGTTCGACAATTCTCTTTTTTCAGAAAGAAAGGAATCCAATTGCTCTAGTTGTGCACATGCTAACGCTGCATTGAGATTGGGCATTCGGTAATTAAAACCCAATTCATCATGCGAATACTCCCACGGATGTGGCACCTTCGCAGTAGTCGTTATATGTTTAATCCTTTTTCCTAATTCGATATCGTCCGTCACAACGGCACCGCCACCGCCACAAGTAACCGTTTTATTTCCGTTGAAACTAAAAACACCTAACTTTCCAAAGGTTCCGGTATGCCTTTTTTTAACATAGCTACCTAGAGACTCAGCAGAATCTTCGATTACGGGTAATTGGAACTGGTTTGCAATAGCAACGATTTCCTCGATCCTAGACGGATTTCCAAAAGTATGCATAGGAACAATTGCCTTAATTTTTTTCCCAGAAACTTTATTGTATACAATTCCGTCTCGGACTTCGCAGGAAGATTCCAAAAAATTGAGTAATGCTGACGGTGAAAGACCCATTGAGTCTAAGTCAACGTCTACAAATACCGGATCTGCTCCAGTGTAACGAATGGCATTGGCCGTCGCCACAAAACTAAGGGCCTGGGTGATTACCTCATCTCCAAATGTAACACCAATGGAGTGAAGGGCAATGTGCAGAGCAGCAGTTCCATTAACGGTGGCAACTGCATATTTAGCGCCAGTTAAATCCACCATTACCTTTTCAAACTGATCAACAAAAGCTCCGACCGAGGACACAAAAGTAGATTGGATGGTCTCGGTAACGTATTTTAATTCGTTACCTTTAAAGACAGGTGCATGGAGCGGAATAAACTCGCTCGGCGAATCATAATGTTTTCTTACCAGCTCAATAAAATCGTTAATCATTTGTAAGTTAAATTATAATTTCCGTGAAAATCATTATCTTTCTCTAAATTGTTAAAGAGATTCAATTTAAATGCCTCGATTAATTCAACAACACCATCTTCCACAGAATACTTAGGCTCAAAACCTAATACTGATTTTACTTTCGAAAAGTTAACTTTATAATTTCTTGGATCGGTTCCGTGTTCTTTAAAATTAATTTTGGAATTAGGCAAGTATTTCAAAATTGTATCAAGAATTCCTTGTTTGGTAAAATTATTAATCTCTCCGCCGGCATTAAAAACCTGTTTATTGACTACGTTTTTTGGCGCATTAAATACTATTTCAATCAATCTAGCGAAATCTTTTACGTGACAATAAGGTCGCCAAGTGTGTGCGTCATAGACCAACAATTCTTTTCCCAAAACTAGATCTTTCGTAAATTCGCTTACGGTTAAATCAAATCTCATTCTTGGCGACAAACCAAAGGCAGTAGCAAACCTCAATACAACAGGTGAAAAATCAAATTGATTGTCGTTAGAGAGTAAACTTTTTTCGGCTGCCACTTTTGCTTTTGCATAAAGAGACAATGGTGAAAGTTCAAAATTCTCATCAGCTAACTCATCATTTTTAATGAGCCCATAATTGGAACACGTAGAAACAAAAACAACTTTATCCAAACCTTTTCCATTTAACGACTTAAACAAATTCAACATTCCTTCATCGTTAATAAGCCTTGATTCATCTGGATATTTTTTTGTAATGGGATCTCCAACAAGACCCGCGAGTATCACAACATCTGTAATACCATTTAGAGCTGAGTTTAGTTGATCTTGCTTACAAAAATCGCCATATATAAACTTATAGTTTTCATTCAGAATATAAGGCATTACTGTTCTTTGATTGTCATATAGAAAATAATCTAAACAGGTAACTTTATAATTATTCCTTAGTAGAAAGTCGGTAATCACCGATCCTACGTAACCTGCCCCACCGATCAAAAGTACATTCTTCATTTATCTTCCTTCTTTTTTAATATTGATTCTGCGATTTCCAAATCTTCAATTTCATCGATATCGATAGAATATTTTAATTTGGACTCAAATAAAAACGTTTCACCTTCTCTTACAAAAGCCCGTTTTTCCTTTAAAAAACTCAAACTAGCGATGTAAAAGGAGCCATCCAAAAAGTAATACTTACCAGTATAACTTTGCCTACCACTTACTTCCTGCTTAGGCTTCGCCAAAAATGACCATCCTGATGTATCAGATTCAATACATTCAAATGGATGTTCTCTCATCACAGTAACACTTACGAGACTAGAAAGTTTTTCTTTTTCAAAAAAAAGAATCGCCTCTTTTAATTCTTCCAATTTTCGTATCGGTGAAGTTGGCTGGAGTAGTAATACAGCATCTATAGCTGTTTTATTCTCCCTTTCATACCAATCGACACCATGTAAAACTGCGTCTAAAGTTGATGATGTGTCCGTTGCCAAAATCTCTGGTCTCAGATATTCATCTGTTAATCCCAAAGAGTTAGCATATTCTTTAATTTTTTTGTCATCAGTGGATAGAAAAGGCAAAACAAGATCACCCAACTGTTTGGCGATATCAATCGTATAGTACAATAAAGGCTTTCCTGCAACAGGATGCAGGTTTTTACCGATAATTCCTTTTGATCCACCCCTTGCAGGAATAAAGGCTAAGATTTTCATATTTTAATACTCATACGATCAAAAATAATTTCCCGGTTTTCTTTTTGACCTGATAGTTCGAGAAATACTTACTTCAAGGAATCTATTTTCAACTATTATGCCTAACAGAGTTTGTATCCTTGATTACCTAAAAAACATGAGTGTTTTGTATACGATTACGTGAATGATTCCGTAGAGAGAATATCCTTAATCACCGAATGCACTCGCGACTTTACATTTCCATCAGCGTAGTTTCCGTAAAGTTGGTTCGAAATCGTTTTGATTTCAGAGAGGATTGTTCGTTCTTTTTTTAGTATTCTTTTAGAACGAGTCAAAAGCTCTTCATAATTTTTGCAAAGAATTTCACTACCATGATAACCGTAAGTATCTGCGATAATGGTTTTTGAATTATGTGTAAAATCGTAAAACAATACGGGTTTACCGAATGACAAAACTTCATCACCGAGCGACGTATGTTTTGCAATCACTAGATCAACGTTTTTTGCAAGTGAATAACTAAAAAACGGAATCGAATACTCCGAAGATATCTCAATATTCTTTATAGAATTAATCTTCGATACTACTTCGGAAAAAAAATGAAGTTTTAGCCAATCCAAGTTTTTATATCTTAAAATCAAAATAGAATCATTCAGTTCTTTACTTAACCGAAGGATGTCTTCAAGAAAAGCCAAATGAGCTTTCCAATTCAAAAGCGGATCAACCTGTTCATCTTCCCAAGAATCGTGTGTATGATATCCAAGAAAAAGAATACTAAACTTATAACCATTTTTCCTCATCCTCTCTTGAAGTTTTAGCTCATTTTTATAATTGGAATAGAGTGCATCTGTCCGGTATTGGCCGACAGGAATTATATGGTTAACTAGATAATTCTTTGACTTTTTTAAAAGATTTACAACTTCAGCTGACGCAACTAAATAATAATCCAGTATCACTGCGATTGATTTATAATTTGCATAAACAAATCTTTCCTGAACGGCTAAAGTTTTTACTCCCTTCGATTCAAATGCAAATAACAAGGCCTTCGGGCAGAGTATTTCATAATCAATTAAAGCAAGTTTCAGATTCGGAAACGACTTTAAGTCCAATAAATAAGCGTCAAATTTTAATTTTAAAATAACAATCAACAAAAAACAAACCAAACGGCTTGGGCTCAGCAATAACCGCCAATTACTAAGTGTTAATTGAATGAAAACAAGTAGAATCCGAGTTACTTTTAACGACTTAGCCGATCTAAATTGCCACCAAGGAATGTGTGGCCCAGGAGATGGAATTCCAGAATAATCATAATGAACAACATTCTCAATTTTAAAAATCGGATCTTTCTCACTGTGATACAATTTTTTTTCAAATAAACTGCCGTAAGATAATCCGGCATGGGTCACGTAACCCAACTTGAAACCAGCCCAATCGAATTTCGGTGATAAATCGGCTGTTACCCTGGGTAGACTTTCTAATTTTTTAGCCTTAAGAGAAAAAATTTGTTTAAAACGATTGATGACGTTAAACACTCCACGAACCAATACGCCAAAAAATGAAATAGGAAGAATGATTCGCACGCAGTTCTTTGGCACCAATGGAACCGCAATATCATCCATTCTAAAACTTAGATAAATGATTTTTTTATTATTATTGTTCTCTGACCAAAAAGTTAACTTACTCGCTATGAGTGATTGTTTCAGAGAAAAATTATCTAAAAGATACAAACGAATTTTTTGATTCAGATCACGAACATTTGGAAACAATGATCTCAAGGAATCGAAATTTACACCTTTTAGATGTTTATGGACCCACTGCCATGTATACTCTTTTGGGTCGCTATCAGCATCTGCGAAAGAAGATATAGAAGGTAAGTCTGCTATGGGAAGTGGTTTGATGTTTTTTCTTTGAAGAACCACCACCCTGTCGTTTGTTTTAGCACCGATTAATTTAAGATAATAGACTTCTCTGAAAATAAAACTTGTAAGTATAGCAAACTTGTCACTTATCTCTGATAATTCACCAAAAATAAGCACGACCGGAATTCGAAACATTCTATTTATAATATCCCTTACCTATTAGAATGTATTTTTGATCCTGATATTCGGGTCGTTTATTCTTTGTCAAAACAAACTCACACTTCGATTCGTGATTCTTTAACCTAACCTGATCAACACCTTCGTTGTCTTTATCGCTAAAAAAAACATTTTCTCGGGGTGCCCAATCCCAATTCTGGTTTCTATACCAAATTTTTTTGTTTCGATGTTGATCTAATATAAAATGGAATCCATTTTCTGTCATTCCGATCCAATCTAAAAAGAGTTTTAGATTTTTGGGTTTCTCTTCACTAAACTTTTTTACTAGTTCAATTCCTTCTTCCCGAGTCATCCTCTTTAAACGAATTTCCCGACAAACATGATCCGTGACCTTTCCGTATCCATGTTTTATAAATTTAATATAATCATGAACGTCTGAATAATTAAAACAATCAACATCGTTATAAGTATCGAATGTTCTAGTTTGAAGAGAGGTTTCATAATCGAAATCACGAATCATTGATTCATGTTGAGCTTTACTATCCCATCGAATATAGTTATTTAAATATATTCCTCTTACTCCTACTCGTTCCAATTCTTTATCATCTGGGTAACGATATTGCACAACGTCATCTTCGCTAATATCATCGAATTCATCGATTAAGTCTTCTGCTTCAATACCCATCAAATCATGTTCTTTTCTATATTTACGAGTCATCTCTACCTCGTTTAGATGAGAGAACATACCCACTTGATCAATTCCCTGGTGTGCACCCCAAATGATTAGAGGGATTTTGAATTTCACGGCAACTTGTACAGGATATACTGTTTGGCCAGCAAGACAATGCCAATAAAGGCTACCTAGTTTCCTTAATGTAGCCCGCGTAACTTTTTTTACCGTTTCAGGATTTACGGTCAAAGTCATGATATCGCAATTAAATCGAATCCGTAAATTTGCTAAATTTCTAATCCCGAGATCGGTATTGTATTGTTTATTATATGTAACCAGTAGAGGGTTCATACCTAAAACATTTTTTACAGTATGAACAATGTAATACGAGTCCCTTGCCCCACTGACTGGAATGATGCAGTCATAATTATTCCCTGAAGTATTTCTATAAGATTCCAATATCTTCTTTAGTTTATCTAATCGGAACTGCCAATCCAGAATGTCTTTTTCTTCATGAACTCGACAACCACTACAGACACCTTCCCCATCAAATGTGATGTTCAATGGATGTAGTTCCGAGTATAAACAGCGTTTACAATATTTCATATAACTTCTTTCTCTATTCTCAAATAGAGCATCTCTTCTAAGATTTTGTCTTCTTTCTTTAAAAGTCTTAGGTCCTGATCAAAATTCGACTCTTTGTAATCCGCATGTGTCTCAACACGGATATCAGTAACTTTAGAGACAATAGATTTAGTGATGTTTACGCTATGTTCGGTAAAATGGAAAAAATTGGCTGCGGCAGCCGCAGAGACCTTTGATTCCGAAAAGATTTGAACAAAGTCATTTGCATTTTTTGCTCCCCCACAACAAATTACAGGGATAGCAACATTTTCACAAATTGATTGAATCAATTTTGTATCAAATCCTGAATACTTTCCATCTCGATCGACAGAATTGATAAAAATTTCACCTGCTCCCTCTTCGCTGAGAGTTTTAGCAAACTCACTTGGTAAAAGTTTAGTAGTTTTTCTTTCAACGTAATCGTAAACCCGGTAACCATCATCCGTAAGAATTGCATCAACCGAAACAACAACAGATTGGTTTCCAAATATATGCGCCGTTTTCGAAATTAACGTTAGATCTTTTAGGCAGGCTTGGTTCAACGAAACCTTATCTGCTCCAACATGCATTAACTGAGTCACTTCATCAATATTTGTAATACCACCGCCAACAGTTAACGGCACATAACATTTTTTAGATGCTTTCCGAATCATCTCATAATTTGGTGGGAGTTGATTCTTGGTTGCTGAAATATCCAAAATTATGATTTCGTCAATACCCCAGGAAGTTAAATACTCCAAAGCAATCTCCGGCTTACCGATCGGTAGGTATTTTTCGAAACCTATACTTTGGACGACTAGTCCGTCTTTTAAAATGACTACGGCTACGATTCTTTTCTTTAACATAGTTTATATTGAACTAAAAAAACTTCTAAACAGTTTTAATCCGCTAATATGGCTTTTTTCGGGATGGAACTGAACACCAAAAATATTTTCCTTTTGCACCGATGCTGTGACTCTAATTCCGTAATCACACCAGGAAGATATAAACTTTGATTCACATTCAAAATGATAACTATGATCAAAATAAAAATTTACATGGTTCGAATTTCTTTTAAAAATGGGTTCCGAATGATCGACTGTAACATCATTCCAGCCAACATGAGGAACTGGTAAATGATTTTGTGTTACTATTTTTTTAACAGTTCCAGGTATCCAATTCAAACCTTCATGATTGCCATTTTCTTCAGAAACCGAAGCCAATAGTTGCATCCCTAAACAAATCCCAAGTATCGGTTTCTTTTTCACCAATACTTCTTCGCCAAGAATACGATCTAAATTTCTATCTCGTAAATTTTTAGCAGCGTTATCAAAAGCTCCTACACCTGGAAGGATATATGCTTGTGAGGATTTAATTTCAGACTCAGAAGAAGATATCTTAACTTTTGAATATCCTAAATAAGATAACGCATTCATTATAGAATGTGTGTTACCCACTCCATAGTCCACAATGCATATATTTAGTTTATTACTCAAAGTCCTATACCCACTTCAAATTTAGGGATATACTCCCCTAATTTTTTCTTTTCAAACAGTTCCGTATTTACCGATTGATCAACTTGCAACCAAAACTCTTCGACTGTAATACCGATGTAATTGGAAAATTTTTCAATATATTTAGGAGAACATGTTCCGTCGAATTTTTTTACGAGATCTATACCTTCCTCTCTCGTGATCAAACCATTACGTAAATCTTCATTTACATAATCAGTAATTCTGCCGAACCCGTATTTCAAGTATTTGATCATTTGATTGAAAGTGACGAAATCCTCATCAAGAGAAGTAATCCCAAGTGGATCTCCGATCTCCCATGGTTTTTCATTGCGAATCTCAAGCCCACGTAAGATCGAAAATACTCCATTGTTGACAAGAGACCAATCTTTCCAAAAATAACCAAGGAATGTAATTCGTAAATTTGCCTGATCCATTTCTTCAGGGGATGGATAACAGTATTGTAATACTTGATTTTTTTTAACTTCGTCGCTAAGTAACCAAGTAATATCACCACCGTTCAATGTGTTCATTTTACGAAGATTATTTCCATCACTACCAGTTTTCCCCATTACACTTGACTCACCTACTTGTAATGCAGAATTTTCCCCCCACCATATCAGTGGGATCTGGTAAGCAATCGCTAGTTTGGGAACACTACTAAACAATGCAAGTTCAGTGGACCGGAAACTATTTGTGTATTGTAAAAAACCTTTTTTTTTCAATGATTTCCAAATGGCCGGTGCTGGATTCACTGTAATACAATCAAAACCTTGATTGATCATATTAGAAAGATTGTCTACTCCACGTTCTGTTACTTGTTCTGGTGGATAACTCAAACAAACCAAAAGTGGTTTCATCTTAAGTCTTTCTTTCACAAAAAGAGCCTGTCTTAAACTATCTTTCCCACCACTTACACCAATAATACAATCATATCCAGAACGATTGTTAGCTTTGCCAAATTCGACAATTGCCGTTAGCTCTTTTTGCCTTTCTTCCCAATCCACATATTTCAGCGATTCATGGTATTTACATGCCGGACAGATTCCATCAGAATGAAATACCGTATTGGGTCTTGTATCAGGTTGAAGGCAAGATTTACAAAATTTCATATAGAGTGATATTTTTCTTTCATTAAAACTTCAGCAACTTTGAAATCGATTACTGAATTGATATCGTGACCAGAGATAGAATCTGTAACATAAGCATATGAATCGTCAGTAAATATGGATCCATTTTTCACAAAACAGTCCCACTCAATCACCGAAGTTGATCCGCTTGGTTGGAAATAAGTAGGTAATTCTTGTCGGTTTTTTAACTTCACATCCTCGGAAAGAAAATTTGCTAAAGAATTATCCGCTGGAATCATATTACAATGGAGAGGACTTGTTTTTGCTTCAATCATTGTTACATATGCTTTAGCATTAGGATTAGCCGCTAAACTCTCTATAACTAGGTCTAGTTCGATTTCATCACGTAATGGGTGGGTAGGAGTGAGGATAACAATATAGTCATATTTAATACCTTCTTGTTTTTCCAAATATTCCATTGTATGAAAAATTGCATCTTCCTGTTTGGCTTTATCTCCTGAAATACTATCAGGCCGTTTAAATGGTGCATCAGCTCCAAACTCTTTCGAAACTTTTATAATTTCTTCGGAATCCGTAGTTACAATCACTCGATCAATGTACTTCGATCTTTTAGCAGCTTCCACTGTCCAAGCAATCAAAGGTTTTCCTTGTATTAATTTTATATTTTTACCAGGAACTTCCTTCGAACCACCTCTGGCTGTGATGATACAAACAATTGATTTATTATTTATCATACTTCAATCTAAACTTTTTCTTATTTTTCTCATCAATCGTATAATAAACAAGATTTTCCAGATAACTTGAAACCTTTTCATTATATTTACTTAATCTCGGACATACTTCTTCAAGAACTACGTCTATATGATACTGGTCAAGATCCAGAAAAACCCAACTCAAAGTGTTGTCTAATTTATCTAGCGCCTTAAATAACAACAGGTCTGGCGAATAAAACTCAATTTGATCATAAAATTCTTTTCGATAAACTTTGTCTTTTTCTCGTTTTCTATCAATGGAAATTGTTTGAATTTTTTTTAAATTCTCAGAACTAATTTCTAAACCATCTTGAATTTGTAATTCAATTACATTGTGGCTTAACCCAAACAAAACTTCTTCAATCGTTGGTTTTGATAACAATGCAACATAGGACATTGTTACACGAAGTGGGTGATTCATATAATTCTGATAAGGTTCATTAGTTAATTTTGCATCTATGGAACCAATCAACTCATCTAATAAATCAAGTTTTGTTAACCCAAACTTCAGTAATTCAGCCTTTAGTGACCCATAATATTCATGTGTATCAAAACTTGCTGAATGAAATTTATATTCAATTTCTTCATCAAAAGGACGGAATTGGAAAAAACTATTTCTATGATCTACCATAGATATCAGTGACTTCTTAAAAGTCCCCCATCAATGGGAAGGCTCAATCCATTCAGGAAACCAGAGTTGGCTGAAGTTAAAAAAGCAATGATTTGGCCAAACTCATCCGGTTTAGGAAAATAACCGGTTGGGAAAAGTTGATTTGAATGATTAATAATTTCTTCAACTGCTACGTTTTTCTCGAGGGCTTCCTTCTTAGATAGTTCAAAAGTACGATCAGTTAAAACTCCACCAGTAAGTATGGAATTACTAGTGATTCCATACTTTCCGTATTCTCTAGATACCGTCTTACTATAAGCACCGACAGCAGCTCTAGTTAAATTTGAAAGGATCATACCCTCTTCCGGTTCTTTTGCTGTTGTAGAAGTTAAGTGTATCAACCTACCCCACTTTTTTTTAACCATAAATGGCAAAGCTAGTTGTGACGTTAAAATCTGAGCTTTTAAATTCACATCCAACGAACCCTGAAGGTTTGCCTCAGAAAGTTGATCGCAATGAATCGGAGCTGGACCTGGTGAATTGGTAACCAAAATATCCACTCCATCTAAGGAATTGAATAAATCAGAAACTTTCTTTAAATATTCATCTAATTTTTTAGCATCAGCTTCTAACAAAGTTGGTTTTACTTTTGTTTTAGAAAAAATCTCATCGGAAGCAATTTGTAAATTTCCTAGATTCGAAGATGAGATGATTACATTAGCGCCTTCCGCGGCCAAAGCTGTTGCAATCCCTTTACCGATTCCTTTGCTTGAGGACATAACAAAACACTTTTTATTCTTTAAACCAAGATCCATTAACAAAACATCCTTTTAAATTCAATTAGATTAGAAAATTTCTTATTTAAGTCATACATGTATCTTCGATCATTCTTTAGAAAATAATATTCTGTTATTAAAATTAAATCGAAATAGATCCTTGCGATACCATAACTATTAAAATCCGGCAAAACCTTTCGAGAGAATTCATGTTGTTCCAAAATTGGTTGAATCTTACTCACAAATTGTTGTTTGAATTCCCTTAAGTTCATTTGTTTTGTAAAAATACTGTGCCGGCAAATTTTAAAGATACAATGAGATATGGAAATGCCCAGGTTCGAAAAACAAAGATCTTCAAGATCTAGAAATTTAACGTAATCTCCGTCAATTACCAAGTTAGAATGGTTTAAATCTGCATGAACCAAAGCATCAGAAGAAAACATATTCCTATTTTCAATTATACTTTCCAACTCTTGAATGATTTCATTATAGTATGTTTTTATATAAGTGAATATCGGAGTTGATACTTCGCCAGAAATTTTATCTATAAAAAAACTTTTGTCTTTCCAAAGAGTAAGAACGTCTTTATTCCAAGTCGAATAATCGATTCTATTTAAATCGGTATCTAAGTTTTGTTGGCCCAATAACTCCAATAGATTCATTGCAGAACTAATAATTGTAGTTATTTTTTCGGGATTCCCATCAAATGGTTGTCCGTCCAAGTATGGGTACGTGATAAAACTAAGATCAGAAGCATTATAAACATAATTACTTTGGCCTAAGAGTAACTTTGGCCGGATCATAACTTCCTCAGGCAAGAGATTTAACAGCCGGGACCTGTTCTCGACAGTTTTTGAATCAGCCGATGAAAAAGCGCGAAGAACATACTTTTGTTTTTTTTGTTCTAGAATGTAGATGGCACTTTCTTGATTCTTTTTAGAAACCTTCTTAACAGAAAAAACATCTTCCGGTAAATATTTTTTTACAACATTGGTAAACTGCGATTCGTTCTCTACACTAGTCTCCGCAAAACTCAAATTGGTTTCTTCGGAAAAAACGACACCGTCAAATAACTCCAAACCGATCCGTTTCCTCAAAAGGCCAAAAATATCATTCTCGAAAATTAGCCTGATAAAACAGTTTCGCAACAATTCTGCATCATACAAAGCATTATGTTTTTTACCCACTTTATCCAACATTGCATATTTCTCTTTATCAAAAGAGGAAATGGGAATCCCTGTAGCCACTAACAGAGTACAAAAATCAATATGTTCAGCGTGATTTAAATAAAAAGGAAGATCATAAAGAAAATGAAATTGAGAAGGATCCTCTTTGAAATTTTTCCAGAGATCATACAATAAAATAATATCATTTGCCTTCCCAAAAGAAACAAGGGAAATCTTTTCATCACCAGCTTGGCCGTCTAACCAGTCCCGAACATTTTCTGCGACTATTTTACTAGATAAACTTTTCGAACTATCGATCATCGATAGGACATTTTCTTTTAGCCAATCGGTAACTTGAGACTCATCAAAATCATTTAGAGTATAATATACACTTTCACCTGAAAGCGCCACCAATCCGATAGACACTAAAGTCGTATCGGATCTTTCTCCTGTAAATTCTGTATCGAGAAAAATCAACTTCACAAAAACTTATTTCAGATACTTTAGGGATTCTTTTTGCAACTCATCGAAGCCATCAAACTTCATTTCACCAATATTAACAATGGGGCAAGATTCCTTTAAAATGGAATTGCCAGGTGTAAACATTATATCCATAGACATTCTGTAATTCTCTTCAGTGGCATACATTCTATGTAGCCCACTTCCACCATCAAAAACATAAACAGTACCTTTCGGACCGACACAATGTGTTAGCTCATAATTTGTTTCAACGTATTCTTCACTGGCAATTCGGTAGTGTAATCCAAAATGTTTTTGTTTAGACTTTCTGGCATACAACATATGCGGGTCATCCATACCTACATCTTTCAACAAGATATGATACTGTCTCAGGTTTGGGGTATCTAAATGATAAAAGTTTGCAAACCCACCATCTCGATACTTGGTTTCACCAATATTTTTAGAAGTAATGTCTGCAAATCCCGGATAGGTAATATTTAATCCTGGTGATGCACGAAGATATTGCTGAGACTCACTATATTCACATAACAATTGCAAGAGATTAGAATCAAGCACTCTTCTAAACAAATCTTCCTTAATAGAAAGGGAAAAAATTCTTTTATAGTCTTTATCATCTTTCTTAATATCTTTAAAAAAATAATCATATTCTTTCAAAAGTTCATCGGCCTCTTGAGCAAAATAAGAATCGATAACGATGATCCCATTGGCCTTAAATTCAGCTAAATATTTATTATATTGTTCACTAGTCAGTTTTGCATTTAATGGAACTTTCCTAAAAGCCTTTCTTTGGGAATACCTTAGGTGGATTTTATAGAATTCCTTTTTTAACAAATCCAAAAGAAAAATTTCGAATCTATTTCCTGCACCGGCCAAAAAGTCCCCGTAAAAAAGTTTAGTATCCTTTTTTCGGAAATAGTTGTTTATAAAATCGACAATCTTTCTCTTCATATTACCCCAAACTCGCATCCAATATATTCTTCATTAACCTATCATATCCCAATGCAAACCAGTTCCGCGTGATATATCCTGGTTCACTCTTTTGCCTAAAACCTTATCATAAAATTTAGGTGGCATACCCAATCCAGGCCTTATACTTTTTATATTTTTATCAGTAATCACGTCCCCGGCTTTCATATCCGCAACCACATACAGTGATCTTCTAAACACTAGAGAAGCTTTTTCTTTTTCTGTTGGGCCGTAAGAGATTTTACCTAACGCCTGCCATGCTCTCTCCGTTTCAATTACGAGTGCTTTCAACTCTGCAGGCTCCATCGAAAAACTGGAATCCACCCCACCATCTTCACGATTTAAAGTGAAATGTTTTTCGATAACGGTTGCACCAAGGACTATACTTGCTACTGAGACACCAATTCCCATTGTATGATCCGATAACCCTACTTCACATCCAAAGGTTTGTCCCAAATGAGGAATGGTAAGGATATTTGTATTTTCTGGGGACGCAGGGTATGTACTCGTACATTTCAACAAAATCACTTGTTCATTTCCTGTAGAACGAATTGTTTCTACTGCTTCCGAGATCTCTTGGATGTTTGCCATACCCGTGGATACGATTACGGGTTTTCCTGTTAACGCAACTTTTCTAATGAGTGGTAAATCTATATTTTCGAACGAAGCAATCTTATAAGCAGGAACATTTAATTCTTCTAAAAAATCTACTGCAGTAAAATCAAAAGGACTACTAAAACAAATTATCCCTTTTTCTTTACACCTGTCCATAATCGGTTTATGCCATTCCCAGGGAGTATATGCTTGTTTGTATAAGTTATAAAGTGTTTCACCCTTCCAAAGGCTCTTTGCATCCGATATAAAAAACTCACCATCAGATTTGTCGATGGTGATGGTATCAGCCGTGTAAGTTTGTAACTTAAGGGCATGTGCACCAGCTTCCGCAGCTGCATCAACAATTTCCAAAGCCCTCTCCAAGGAATGATTATGATTCCCTGACATTTCTGCGATGATAAATGGTTTATGATTTTTGGATATGACAGCATTAGCAATTTTAATCATTATTTATAACCTTTCTAAAAACATAAGACTCTAAATCGTGCTCATCCTGACTAAACCCATTGCTAGCAAAACACTTGATAGAGGCTAGATTATTTTTTTTTACAAATCCCAGGATGGTTGTTTCCCTTTCTAGTTCTAAAGAAATATGATTCAAAGCTAGAGAAATGATTTCTTTCCCTAGTCCTTTTCCTCTCCACCTTTCATCAATACTATAATTTACTTTTAACTGATCCTGGTTTTTATCAAAACGAATGATGCCGACAGGTATCTCATTAATTTCAGCAATAAACCAATCGATTTTTTCTTCTATTTTCTGATGAAACCAACTTCTATGTTGTTCATAAGGAATCAGATTCGATGAATAGGATTGGTTTCTTGTATCTGGATCATTTGCCCATTGGAATACTAAATCAATATCCTGAGGAATCACATTCCGAAGTTTCATATAATACGAAGAATACCTTTCGAAAATTCGAATTTTGCGTAGAATTTCCTGATTTCATGTCTTTTCTTTATATCTTTATATTCTTCAATGAATTTCGGTAGATCGAAAATTTGTTTAGCCGTATTCATCACACGACAACCTTCTTTCCAGAACCTTACATTTTCGTTTTGATTATCAGCAGTTTGTATGACAATCATAGGTACACCGCATTTAGCAAGTTCGTATGTAGTCTGTCCCCCTGCGGTAATTGCCAAATCTACATTTAACATCAAGTCTTTCATTGAAGTGGCATCTAGGTTCTTATGTAAGTTGCTGTTTTGATCTACTTTGGTTTTAATTTCTTCAAAATTTTGAAATGCAGGACCAACAACCACTTCTTTGGTTGCGTTTGGGAAAACATCGGAAAGGATTCCGATAATTGAGGGAGTTAAATTTAACAAATCCGCTCCACCCATAGAAATAAAGATGGACTTTATTTCAGATTCTAAGTCTGAAATTTTTAAATCGCCACGAAAAGGTTTCCTAAGCAGAACGAATTCGGACCCAGTGAAAACAGGATTTCTCGTTTGATCATAATCTAAAAAAATGCCACCCAAACCAGGATTCAAGATACTTGCTCCCTGCGGGTAATTCATTCTTTTGTTATCATCAATACAAATGAGCTGATTAGCAGAATTATTTAGAATTTCATAAATGGATGAATCTGCTAAATAAGAATCTACGATCGTTACATCCGGTTTTCGCAAGTCCAGATAAGTAACTAATTTGGATTCTTCTTTCCAATTTAAGGCAATGACTGGCAATTCCGTTTGAATTAATGGAATTGAGCCATCTTCATCCAGGACTAAAGTAACCGCATGTTTCTCTGACAAAATCTCGGCTAAAGCTATACACCGGCCAAGGTGCCCCAGTCCCGTGGAACTTAAAACTTCAGTGAAAATAGTAACATTCAATATAATCTAATGTCCGTTACAAAAAATTTGTTTATACACAATTCAGATAATTTAAGTCGTAGATGATTTTGACTGATTCAGTAGTTTGTATAAGACCTCAGCCCTATCCCAATCTTCCAAGGTATCGATATCTTGAACTCTCCAACGAGGAAGATCTACAATTGTCGAACCGATATCAAATATTTTCTTTCCACTAAGCCAAGCATCAGGTTTCCCAAAGTAAAACTGGCCTGCATCATGATAAGCTTCCGGCAGATCTTGTGAGCGAGTATTAAAATGTTCAGGATAAAACATTTCGATACTTCCATCCGTGTTTTTCTTAATGGATCTAAAAATTGGGAATCCAAAGGTAGTTGCAGAAAACACATATTCCCAATTCCCTGAATGAAAAATTTTCTCCGCCTGAACGAGATCACTAACCTGAATGAAGGGTGCCGTTGCGTAAATACAACAGACTGCTTTAATATCTAAATCGGTATTTCTTAACCAGTTAATGGAATGAGAGATTACGTCGGTTGTATTTGTATAATCGTCAGATAACTCCGCCGGACGTATAAAAGGAACTTCTGCTCCAAACTCTTTAGCAACAGAGGTAATTTCTGGATCATCTGTCGAAACAATCACACGATCAAATATACCTGAACCAATGGCACTGAGAATAGAATGACCAATCATAGGTCTCCCTGCAAAAATTTTTATATTTTTCCTGGGGATCCGTTTACTTCCCCCTCTCGCAGGAATAATACAAACATTTTTCAAAATAAAACCTGGTGACCAATCGGTTTTGACATAGCATCTTTCACTCGATCCTGATCTTCCTGATTCAGTTCTGGATAAATGGGAATACTGATCGTATTGGAATAGTATTTCTCTGCTTCAGGGAAATCAGAGTATTTGAATCCATATTTTTTTTGATAATACGGCTGGCGATAAATTGGAATATAATGAACGTTAACTAAAATACCTGAGACTCGAAGTCTTTCAAATATTTCTTTTCTATCGGCATTCATTTCTTTTTCTATTACCTGAATTACATATAAATGTAGGGATGATTTTGCATAATCCATTTGTTCCGGTAATACAACGCCTACATCTTTCAAAATTTTATCATAATACTCTCTAACTTTGTGCCTTTTTTCAACAATTGTATCAAGGCGTTTGAGTTGCGAAACCCCAAGTGCGGCCTGAATATCATTCATCCGATAGTTAAAACCCAAATCAATTTGTTGATAATACCACGGTCCATCCGGTTGTTCTGTCATTTCCTTTGGATTTCTTGTGATCCCATGACTACGGAGCCTATAAATTAAATTTGCAATTTCTGAATCATTTGTAGTACACATACCACCTTCGCCGGTAGTAATTATTTTTACTGGATGAAAACTAAAAATAGTTACATCGCTATATTTACAATTACCTACTTTTTCATTCAAATAGGATCCACCAATTGCATGAGAGGCATCTTCAATGACTCGGAAATTGTATTCCTTTGCAAGTGCAGCGATTTTTTCCATATCGCAACTTTGACCAGAAAAATGAACAGGAATGACAACCTTAGGAAGTTTGTTTTCAGCTTTTGCTTTTTCTAACTTTTCCCTCAATCTATCTACGGACATATTATAGGATTTGGAATCGATATCGACGAAATCAACATCCGCACCACAATACAAAGCACAATTTGAACTAGCCACAAATGAAATTGGACTGGTCCAAACATAATCACCTTTGCCTACTCCGAGAGCAATACATGCCAAATGTAAAGCAGAGGTTGCGCTATTGACTGCAATTGCATGTTTAGCAGATACATATTCGCAAACTGCTTTTTCAAATGCAGGAACTTGAGGACCTTGGGTTAAGAAGTCAGAATTTAAAACTTCCAAAACACTATCGATGTCTGTTTGGTCGATGAAATGTCTACCATAAGGAATCTGTTTCATTATTTTTTTATCCTTATACTACCGTTATTTAGTTCTAGAATTTGGTCGCACATTTCAACAGTGGAAAGTCTGTGTGCAACGATAAAGAGAGTGATTGATTTGTCTAAAGATTCAATTGACTGGATGATTTCTCTTTCTGTTTCGTTATCTAACGCACTTGTTGCTTCATCAAGAAATATCACCGATGAATTTCGATATAGTGCTCGAGCAATGCCTATTCGTTGTCTCTGCCCTCCAGACAACTTCACTCCACGTTCGCCAACAAACGTGTCATATTTTTCATCTAACGATTCTATATGCTCAGCAATTTTTGCTTTTTCAGCTGCCTGTTTCACCCGTTCTATATCAATCTTTGATTTATCAATACCAAAAGCAATGTTCTCGATTATTGATGAGTCAGAGAGATAGATATTTTGTGGGACATGGGCAATCATATTCTGCCACCGAGGGACATTTAGTTCATCGATAATTTGTCCATCAACAGACAACGTACCACTAGTAGGCGAAAAAAGACCCATAAGGAGATCCATAAATGTACTTTTTCCGTTCCCCGTCTTACCAATGATACCAACCCTAGAACCCTTTGAAATCCGAAGGTTTATATCCGATAAAATGAATGGGCCATCTGGATTGTATCTGAAATTGACAGATTTTAGATCGATATGATGTTCGAAGGAAATCGGATCTGTGATGGCACTCCCTGAGTTGATATCTATAGGCTGGTTTAACAAATCCAAAACGAGAAGTAAGTTCTCTTGGCCAGCTTTGATATTAGTCCATCCGGTATAACCTTGTTGTAAGATTGGCAAAACTCTCTGTGCAGCAATGGCAAGTGAACCTAATACTGGGACCGCAGAAACGATAGATTCATTGGACCTTCCAATATAAAATGCAAACAGCCCCAATGCAACCATTCCTAAAGATTCCATGATATAACGAGGACTAGCTCCTATATAATAATTCTCTGCGGCTGATTTCCGATAGGCAGAATCTGAATCTCTATATATAGCTAAAAAATAATTCTGTAGATTATTCAAAAGAATATCACGAACGCCACCAAGACCTTCTTGTAAGGTTTTCTGTACAATCGTGAGGTTTTTCGTTAAAATTTTCCCATTTCTAAAAAGTTTTCCTTTATAATAGGAAGCGACAATTATATATAACGACAAAAACAACAAGAAGGATGTGAGAGTAACAGTAACATCAACTAACAGCAAACTAACCAAAATTAATAATAGTATAATTAAAGAAGACGTAATGGTAAGAATGGGAGTCAGGATTTGTGTCACAACACTACTGGCGTGAGAGGTAATCCCACTTATCACCTCAGCACTGTTTCTATTTATATGAACCGAATATGGCTGAAACAAAGTTCTTCGATAAATTTCAAAACTAATATCTGCTCCTGCAGCAAAAGCAAGCCTTGTCATTGCGTAAATCAAAAGTAAACGCATTGCTCCGGATACTAGTGAAGCAACAACAAAACAAATGGTAACAAAAGGAAGAATTTCTGAAGATGAATGAATCGAAAGTATATTCCAAAGAAAAACGAGTTCCGGAATTTGATACACTTTATCGGGATTTGTCAAAACAGCAAGGAAAGGAAAAATCGCACCAATACTAAAGATCTCAGCAAGGGAAGCACCCAATGTCAAAAGTATTAAAAGAAAAAATTGATTTTTCCTTCTTCGTGAAATGGAATTCCATAATCTCTTATAAGGTAAGGGGATTTGTTTATAAAAAAACTTAATCAATGACTACTCCATCATTCCAACAACTTCTTCAGCGATCGCTGGGGCCGAAGTTAGTCCAGGGCTTTCAATTCCCAATAAATGGATCCAATTTGATTGTTTAAGGATTGTAAAATCCTTAATAGCAGCACCTTTATAAAACAATCTAGGCCGAAGTCCTACATAACCTTCGCTCAGATCCTCTTCTTTATAAAAATTTAGAATTTTTCTCAACGATTCAAAATATTCAGAACGTGGTGTTTGCATCTTATAATCTTCTTTGGATTCAGCCCAATTAGAGTTTGGACCTGCATAAGCATCTCCAGCAAGATGAAAGGTATAGTGAACACCAAGTGCGGTAGATGTTTTCATAGGGAGAGGATAAATTAATGTTTCATACGGAAGTGTTTTCTTTAGTCGAAAGTATTCTCCTTTGTTAGGACGAATTTCATAGTCCTCACTTCCGGCCTGCTTTATCAATTCATCCGAATACAATCCGCCTGCATTGATAAAGTGGTCTGCTTCAATCTCTTCTCTCACTTGAGTGGTCTCATCAATAGAAAATACAGATCCTTGGTCGATGACAATTTTCTTATTTTTTAAGAATTGAACTCCCTCTTCTTCACATGCTCTCCAAAGCATTTTGAGGTAAGTAGGTACATCCACAACACCTGTTTTCGGAACCCATAACGCTGAGTTTCCTTCCACATGTTTCCAGTGGTTGCCCGGATTTTGTTTGATTTCTAAATCGGGGATTCCTATATTTTTTCCATTCTCTAATAACTTTTCAATTTCAATTTGTTTCTCAGTTTCTTCTTCTTTAGAATTAGATAAACCTGAAGTAATCACTTTTCCACAAAGTAAAAAAGGAACCTGATGTTTCTGAAAAAAGGAAATCGCAAGTTCATAACCTCGAAGACAAAGTTTAGATTTTAGTGAGTTTGGATCGTAATAGATACCAGAATGTAATACACCAGAATTTCTGCCACTGATGCCATCACCCGCATTTTCTGATTTTTCAATTACATACACTTCTTCGCCAGCTTTCGCAAGCTGATATGCAATCCATGATCCAATAATTCCTGAACCTACTACAACTTTCATAAAAAATATCTAAAAGAAACGATGACCCGAATCTTCAGTAAAACTGAATAAAATTAGTTAAAAACAGCAAATGGAATATGCCGAGAAAAACCCTCACACAACTCTCTCGATTTTTTCCTCTTTCCAAAAACCAACAACATTTTCCGCCGCTTCTCTTTCCATGTCTTCTCTACAATCATTGGAACAAGACCCCATATGTTGTGTTAATATCACATTTTGTAATTCACACAATGGTCCGTGATACGGTTCTTCTTCAAATACGTCCATTGCCGCACACCCCAGTGGTGCGCTTTTCAAATATTCAAATAAATCTTTTTCATTAACGATTTCACCTCTGGCTGTGTTCACAAGAACTGCCTTAGGTTTCATTAAGGAAAACTTTGAATGGTCTAATAAATTTCTCGTTTGGGTTGTAAGGGGAACGTGCAGGGTAATCGCATCAGAGTTTTTGAGAAGTGTTTCGAAACTCACTTGTTTAATGGATGTGGAACTCCAATTTTTTCCCAATGTATCATTTACATTTTTAATGGAATGAGCAAGACCTGAAAGGGAGGCAATGGCTTCCGTTTGATCCATTAAATCGCAAACTAAAATTTCTTTCGGTAGATAACCCAATAAGTGGGATGCGACTCTTTTCCCAATACGTCCAAAACCGACAATACCAATCGTAGCACCACCAATACGTTCTCCGTATGGCCTTGTCCACTCACCCTTTCGAATTTCAAGGTCCGCATAACTCACTTTCCGCATCCCATCAACGATAAGACAAACGGCAAGTTCAGAAACCGCAGGAGAAACCGCATCGGGAGTGTAAGCCACTGCGATTCCTTTTTCTTTACAAAGGTCCAGTGGAACACTGTCAAGCCCCACTCCCACTCGAGAGATTATTTTTAAATGATTGGTTTTGGTTACTAGTTCTGTTAAATCTTCTGTTCCAGCAATGAGCGCATCAAAATCTTTTGCATGACTGGCAACTTCCTCAGGTTTCATCTTTCGACCAAGAGGATTTACTGTCACCTTATGCCCGTTAGATTCAAGTAAATCCAATGCAACTTTGCTAGTTCGACAAAAAGGGAATGTGGATACAAAAACATTTGCCATAATCGTTTTTTTAATGACTCGCACGGTTGAGATCGACAAAATCTCGGTAGGCCGCTTCAACTCCAACCTTCAATTCCACTTCATGTTTCCAGCCCATTTTATGAAGTTTAGAAACATCCAAAAGTTTTCTAGGAGTCCCATCTGGTTTTGTTAGGTCAAAAATAAGATTACCTTTAAACCCAACTACTTCCTTTACCGTCTCCGCAAGTTCTTTGATACTGACTTCAATTCCGGACCCAACGTTGACATGATCCCCACCTCTTGGGTCACCAGTGACATCATAATTCTGCATTAAAAAAACGCAGGCCCTTGCCATATCTTCTGAGTATAAAAATTCCCTTAGCGGTTTTCCGGTTCCCCAAATGACAACTTCAGCTTGGTTTGTCAGTTTTGCTTCATGAAAACGACGAATGAGTGCAGGTAAAACATGAGAGTTTTCTGGATGATAATTATCACCAGGTCCATATAAATTAGTAGGCATAACAGAAATAAAATTCGTACCGTATTGGCGATTGTATGACTGACACATAACAATGCCGGCAATTTTAGCAACCGCATACGGTTCGTTTGTTGGCTCCAACTTCCCATCCAACAGTTGTCCTTCGTCCATAGGTTGTTTAGCAAATTTTGGATAGATACAAGAAGATCCTAAAAAACAAAGTTTTTTAACCCCATAACGGTAGGATGCATCAATGATATTATTTTGAATTTGTAAGTTAGAAAATATAAATTCAGCAGGGTAACTATTGTTTGCATGAATCCCGCCAACCTTAGCCGCAGCTAGGAAAACATATTCCGGTTTTTCTTTTGAGAAAAAATCCAAAACCATTGTTTGGTTTGCTAGATCCATCTCAGCATGTGATTTTCCGATTATATTTTGGAACCCAGCTTGGTTTAGAGTTTTTACCAAAGCTGAACCAACTAGTCCCTTGTGACCCGCGACATAAATTTTAGATTGTTTATCCATTATATGTATTTCCGAAAATTTATTTCAAAATTTCTTTAGGAGAGATTTTAATATAGACTAAGTAAACTCTTCCGCTATATCACCTAACTTCTCAACTTCGGTTCGTAAAGCTTCGTATTCTCTTTTTTTGATTTCAAAAAAATGGAGAGTCATTCTTGCTTTTTCTTCAATGCCCTGAGGTGTGAGTAAGTAAGTATAAGAAAGTTTATTTTTATTATTACGAAAGTTATTCATTTTGATCAGGCCTTTGTCGAGGAAGGCTTTCAAAATATAGTTCACCTTACCAAGACTCAAACCCAGAACATCCGATGCATCCCTTTGGGACAAATGTGGGTTCTCTTCTAAGAGTTGCAGAAGTTTGAGATGGTGGTCGTTGTATTGGAAGTTTTCTTTCATGACAAAAGGTCCCGAAGGGGAGCGCGTAGATAGGTCAGGCATAGCTTCGCCCCCTGAGTCCCATACTTTTTACAAAATGTGTTCAGTCTTTGAACGAAGTAAAGAAATTTTTGTTCAAAATTTGAACAAAAAAACGCAGTAACCCAAATCACTTAAATCGGAGCAAATACCCTACTCCTTGACCTAACAACGAAACTGACTAAACGAAAGCCCAAACCACAGGAAATACATAAAGTAACAAATACAGCAACTCCAATTGGGTTTCGATACAATCGGTTTCCGATTCATATATAAGTACAAATCGTACGGTTTTAACAAAGGAACCAGATATTTTCCGACAAACCATTCAATTCATTTTTTATGATTATCCTCTGTCGGTTCAAAAACAGCAAATTTAGGTGTGATATGACTGGTTTGCCACTGCTGATATCGATACAGATTAGAATCTAAAGCGAAAAGATAAATTTCTGAATTCGGATCTTCTTCTTTTTTCAAAGGAAGGAATACATAGGAAGAGGTGTGGCAATTGTCCCGTCTCTTATCGTCTTTTTATTTTCTAGAATCATAACAATATCTTTCTTAAAAAAAGAAAACGGAAAAGGTTGTAAGAATGAAAATGGTCCATTTTGATTGGAATCCTTTCAAAAGATAAGATAAATAAATCACCAATCCTTGATAGAACCAAGTGACTCCAAGAGCCAGAGGAAATTTGAAGTTCTTCCAAAGCCAAATGGAAAGAGAGATCCATGCTCCCAGTAAAATACAATCCCAATAACCTGAAAGAAAAAGAACTTGTTCAAGTCATGAACAAAGCTACAAGCCCGTTCAGAAGGAAAGGAATACCAAAAGATTTCAAATCAGTTTCCAATTGACTTAGAAGTCACCTAGAGAGATACCATTCGCAATGAAACCAAAAAAGCGTACGGTTCTCTATGACTTCCTTATCAAATTAGTGAGCCTGACCAAGGGAATGGTTTTCCATTCTATCGAAGAGAATTTTTCCGATACAAACGAACATTTAGAAACACCCTACCCTTCTGCCATACTTTGTAATCATGTCTCTGAAGCAGATATCGTTTCTCTTTCTCTTGTATATCCAAGACTAAAACCGAAAATAAAAATGATCATCCCTGCCAGAGAGGACATTTTAAAACCCGCATTTTTACAAAAAGAATTCCGAGCCAAAGGAATCATCAAATGGATTTTTCAATTCATTGATGCAACAAAAATCATCCCATTTTTATTACGTTATATCGGAGCCGTTCCCATCAAACGACCGTTTCGTGACAATGCGAGAGAGTTAATTAAAAAAGGAGAACTACGCGAAAAAGTAGATAGCGAATGGACAGAACTTGTTGCTAACATCAAAAGAGGAAGAAACTTATTTATGTTTCCTGAAGGGACTTACAACCATGACGGTTTTCTAAATCAAATCAAACGAGGTGCCTTCTATATCAAATCAAAGATAAACAGCCTTCATTTTAATAGTTTCACTTTAACCTACGACCACCTTTCCTATCAAAAAACAAAGTTATACATCAAATATGGGAAACCATTTCAATTTGATTCAGATCTTACTGCCGATCAGGTAGTACGTCTTGTCGGTGAAAAATTAGGTAAGAACTATACAGTCACCCTCGGGAATTTAACATCCTTTCTGTTATTAAAATTTGGTAAAGAAACCAAAATAAAAAAACACCAATTAGTGGAACTGGTTCTCAAATTCAAAAAACAAATAGAACTAACATTCCCAGATATTACAATTGCATCTGAACTGAGAAAAGAAAACTTCCATCCCCAATTAGAATCGATCTTTCTAAAACTAAAACAATTCAAACTTATCGATTGGGAAGACCAAACCATTCACACCAAAGAGTTACTGTATCACATACCAAAGTCCTTACACAATTTAAAAAAATCAAATATTGTCCTATATCATAGAAATCAACTCACAGCCCACTTAAACCATTTAGAAGATATCTGGAATAGTCAGTTTTCAAACCCAGGAGTCACCAATGAAACAACTTAAACCGATTCGTATTGTTTTATTTTTTAGCTTATTTTTGGTAGGTTGCGGAACCATTTCCCGGGGTTGTGCCAAATACTTTGGATATGACGAGGTTTGTGTGGACGGAGTGAAATACATCCAATTTACATCGGGGGCCAGCGTAAAATACAATCCGGATGGAACGATTGCTACTTGTCGTTAAATCAAAGTTTAACGAGAATTGTCATCTAATTTCTTTGCGACTTCCCAAAGTAAAATAGAACCGGCACAAGAAACGTTTAAAGAATTCACTACTCCAAACATAGGGATATTGACAATCGAGTCACAAAGGGACTGTAAATGAACACTCATTCCTTTAGCTTCGTTTCCCAAGATAACAAGAATGGGAACATTTAAAGTTTGACCTCTTAAGGAATGGGGTCCATTGGAGTCAGTTCCCACAACCTTTAACCCACACCTTTTTTTTTCTTTATTTAGAAAAGCTTCTAAATGAGAAAGTGATTCCAGAAAAATCAATTTTGTATGAAATACACTCCCAAGACTTGCTCGGATCACCTTAGGGTCATAAACATCAATGGAATGTCCTAAAATAAAAACTGCATCCACACGGAAGGCATCAGCGGAACGTAAAATAGATCCAAAATTTCCTAAATCACTCGGACGATCAAAAAGTAGATAAAATGGATTTGGTGGACTTATAAGATCATTAAAACTTCGCGAGATTGTTTTTGCCGTTACAATTAATTCAGAAGGGTTTTCTTTTTCCGAAAGTTCTGCATACAAATCGGGAGAGACTTCGATTTGTTTAGCTTTGGTAAATTTTTTAAGAACTGACTCTCCCCATTGGGATAACGAACCTCCATCGCGATAAAGGATACGAGTGATTTCCCAGCCGGCCTCTATCAGTTGTTTGATTCCTTCCGTTCCTTCCACAAACACTTCCTTTTCTTGACTGCGTTTGGAACGGTTGGTTCGTAAAGCTAACAGAATTTGAAATTCTGCATTCTTAACACTGATTTTTAGAGGCCTTTTTGATCCCATAACAAAGGCTAAATGGTTACAGCAAGCCTAGTGCCTTGATCAATCGCTCTTTTGGCATCGAGTTCAGAAGCTAAGTCAGCACCACCAATCAAATGAACGGGAATTTTTGCTTGTTGTAATGGTTCAAGTAAAGTTCGATTTGGATCTTGACCTGCACATACGACGACAGTATCGCAAGGAATTTTTTTAGTTTCTCCCTTTACTTCGATGAGAATTCCATCGGCTTCAATGGCTTTGTATGTCACACCGGAGATTTGAGTTACCTTACGATCTTCCAACGACGTTTTATGAATCCAACCAGTTGTTTTCCCAAGAGTGGCTCCAAATTTACTATTGGATCTTTTGAGCATCGTCACTTCCCGGCCAGAATGTGGAGTGTCTTTGGTTCCGAGTCCCCCATCCTTTGCAATCAATTGATTGATCCCCCATTCCTTTAAGTAGTTTTCTTTGGTGAAAGAATGGCCTGCATCAGTCAGTAATAAACTCACATCAAATCCAATTCCGCCAGCTCCCATCACAACGGCTCGTTTACCGACAGGTTTTCCTTTGAGGACTACATCCACATAACTTAGGACATTTTCGCCGTTAATTCCAGGAATTTCGGGAGTTCTTGGTGTGACACCAGTAGCAAGAACAACTTCGTCAAACCCTTGTTTAATGAGGTCTTCTGCAGAAACATAGGTATTCAATTTTAAGTCCACACCATGTTTTTTAACCATCTCTCCAAAATAACGAATGGTTTCTTTAAATTCTTCTTTTCCTGGAATCCGGCGAGCTATGTTTAATTGACCACCAAGTTCAGCACCTGCATCAAACAATGTTACAGAATGTCCGCGTTCGGCAAGGGTTGTGGAACAAGCCATCCCTCCAGGACCTGCACCCACAACGGCTACTTTTTTTGGTTGATTCGTTTTTTCTATGATTAAATCCGTTTCATGACAAGCTCTTGGATTCACCAAACAACTACAAATTTTTCCCTGGAAGATATGATCCAAACATGCTTGGTTACAAGCGATACATGTATTGATCTCTTGTGATTTGCCTGCAGCCGCTTTATTCACAAATGCGGAATCTGCAAGGAACGGTCTTGCCATAGAAACCAAATCCGCATCACCAGAAGCAAGAACAGATTCAGCAATCTCCGGTGTATTGATTCGATTGGAAGTCACAAGTGGAATGTTCACATGACCCTTTACTTTGGCAGTCACCCAAGTAAAAGCAGCTCTTGGAACCATCATAGCAATGGTTGGAATTCGTGCTTCATGCCAACCAATTCCTGTATTGATGATCGTTGCCCCAGCTTTTTCTATTTCTTTAGCAAGGATAAGGACTTCGTCTATATTACCACCATCTTCTACAAGGTCTAACATAGAAAGGCGGTAGATGATGATAAAATCAGTCCCCACTCGTTTTCTTACAGCTTTTATGATTTCGATTGGAAACTTAATACGATTTTCAAAACTTCCACCCCAACCATCTGTTCGGTTATTGGTTCGTTTTGCGATGAATTGGTTGATGAGATAACCCTCACTCCCCATAATTTCTACACCATCATATCCAGCTAACTTTGCAAGTTCCGAACAACGTGCAAAGTCTTCAATCGTTTGCAGAATTTCTTCTTCTGTTAAAGGATGAGGTTTAAACATATTGATAGGAGCTCGTAGATTGGATGCTCCTACAATTTTATCGTGATATCCATACCTTCCTGTATGGAGAATCTGCAAGGCAATTTTTCCACCTTCTTTGTGTACAGCCTCAGTCACGATTCGGTGATGTTTGGCTTCCTCTTCGGTGTCCATGACACCCCCACCTCTCGAAACACGTCCTGCTTCGTTGGGTGCAATGCCGCCGGTGACAATGAGTGCCACGCCTCCCTTGGCTCTTTCCCCATAAAAGGCAGCCATTCGTTCATATCCATTGGGAGCTTCTTCAAGGCCTGTGTGCATGGAGCCCATAATGGTTCTATTTCTGAGTGTAGTGAATCCTAAAGATAAAGGAGACAAAAGATTTGGATAGGGTGTCATATGCTACAAGAAAAGAAAATATAAGATTTTGGCAAGATTTACTTGCAATCCATTAGCGAACATGTATAACAATCTCCTGTGGGAATTGTGACTGAGAATAAGAATACGGAAACGAAGAATGCAATTCTATTTGTCGATGATGAATCGATAATATTAATGAGTATGAAATCCCAAGTAAGACACCACTTCGGAGAACAATACAAATATCTAACCGCAGAAAATGCCAGAGAAGCTTGGGAATTACTTCTGGAATTAGAAGAAGAAGGAAACACTGTATCTATCATCATTTCCGACTGGTCTATGCCAGGAATGAATGGAGACGAATTTTTAAAAAAGGTACACTACACCTACCCTGATATTGAAAAAGTGATTGTTACAGGTTTTGCTGACCAAAAATCCATTGAAGACCTTAAATCAGAAATTGGTCCTATTGTATTTTTAAAAAAACCTTGGGATGAAAGAGAACTGATTTCCACCATATCCCATGCCATGTCAGATTAATTGTTTTTCGGAAGATAAATAAAAAAGATCGTTTCGCCGGGAACAGAAGAAAGTTCGATCCTTCCTCCATGTCGTTTTACAATTTTGCTTACGATATCAAGACCGAGCCCGCTCCCTTCTCCAGGGGGTTTGGTTGTAAAAAATGGTTCAAAAATTTTGGATTGAATGTCTAGAGGAATGCCTGGACCAGAATCCTTTAAAGATACTAAAATTTCATCTTCACAGTCCTTCACAACAATTTCTAATTCGCCAACAAAGGACATCGCTTGCAAAGAATTATAAATAAGATTTGTCCATACATGCAACAAATCATCCGGATAACACTCAATTGGTGGCACAGAATCAAACTTTTTCACTAGATTGATTCCACGTTTCAATTGGTTTTGATAGATTGTGAGCACAGTTTCAATGGTATCAGGAATTGAGGCTTTGTTTTTTTTGCCCGAAACATCTAAACGAGAAAAATTCTTCAGTGCATACATGATTTTAGAAATTCGATCCACTGCAAGTTGGATGGAACGAGTGTTCCTTCTGAATTGGATTTCCAAAGACAAATAATCTAAAAAAACTTTTATATAATGCGATTGGAATAATGGCAAATAACTAGGATCAATTTCCCCAATCCCAAGCTCCACCCAAATCTCTGCAAACTCCTCTGCCACAGCTGGCGAAAATTGATGTGTCAAAAAAACTTCTTTATTTCGTTTTTTACGAAGACGTTCTTCCTTTCCGGTATAAAATTCAATGGGTTGGTCTAAGTTGGCAAGGATCGTTTTTACAATCTTTTGTTCTGCAATCGACACAGAAAGAATTGCTTCCCGATACAGTTGTGAAGCAAGCCCATACCTTTTTTGCCAATCCATCATATTTTGATTGGATGCTTTGACAGCCCCAATCGGATTATTGATTTCATGTGCGATTCCCGCAATTAACTGACCTAAAGCCGCTAATTTTTCGGATTGAATTAATTGGTCTTGAGTTCGTTTTAAATTTTCAAACGCCATTTCCAATTCCAATTTTTGCCTTTCAATTAAACGGTTTTTATCTCGAATTTCTGAATTGATGAGGCGGAGTTCCTCAACTTCTTTCAAGGGACTCAAATCAAAAATACTATAAGCAATGGAATTGGTTTCTTTGTATAAAAAACGTTTTATGGAAACAAGTGCAGGAAACAAATCTCCATTTTTCTTTTTACAAACGATTTCGAGAGAACCAGTGAGACTAGAGCCAATTTTTTCCCGAATTTTTCGAAGTGATCCAGTTGTGAGAAGGTTTCGAATTTTTAAATTTGGTGTGTCTTCTAACTCAAAGCCAAATAACTTTTGGAAAGCAAAATTAGAATCCTTGGCGGTGAGCCCATTGGCATCAAAAATCAAAAAAGCTTCTGTAGAGAATTGATAAAAAGTTTCAAAACGTTCATCAGATTTCCGAAGAGCCTCTTCACTTAACTTTACTTCGGTGACATCTAAAACGGTTCCTAATAGTTTTAATGGTTTTCCAAGAGAATCCCTGATGATATTCCCTCGCGACTCAATCCAATGAATTTTTCCATCTGAATGGTGAATTCGATTTTGCATACGATAAGCAGAACGTGTATGATCTTCCATCAATATCTGTATTTCTTTACCAACTAGTTCCAAATCCTCTTGATGAGTCAGCGCTATGAATTTTTCTACGGAAATTTCAAAATCTGTATGTGAATATCCATAAATACTATATGTTTGAGGAGACCAATAAATTTCTCTAGTTTCGATATCCCAACTCCAAATACCCATCTTCACAGCATCCAGTGCCATAACAAGTCGTGACTCTGATTCTCGAAGTGCAATATTTGCTTTCATTTGTTCGGTTCGGTTGATCATGGCACCAAACATACGATAACTTCTATTATTACTATCGTATAAAAAGATACCGTTATCTTCTATATAAACATAGTTACCTGACTTAGTTTTATATCGATATTCTGCAGAAAATTTTTTATGATTTTCAGAGGATTCTAGAAAGAGTTTAGCTGCGTTCTCTCTATCATCAGGATGGATCGCACTGAGCCACTCTTCGTAACCAACTTTCTGGAATTCTTCAGCAGAGTATCCTGTAATTTCTTGAATGGCACCACCCCAAATATTTTCTCCGGTTTTGATGTCCATATCATAAACCATACTTAACGAAAGTTCGGTGATCGTACGATATTTCGATTCATTGTATTCTAAAGCTTTCTGTTTTAGAACGTTTTCAGAAATGTCTGTAATGAGAAATACGAGAAAGGATAATTCTCCTTTTTTGTCGAAAACAGGAGAACCATTAACAGAGAGATACTTTTTATTTCCTGCTGAATCTTCTATAGCATGCCGAATATCTGTGACCGGTTTTTTGGTTTTTAAGACAATATTGAATGGTTGGTCTTCTGCTTTCCAAGGACCTCCATCAAGAGAAGTATTTTTCCATTCCGGTGCATTATACTTTCGAGAAAGGATGTCGTTGAGTTTGATCCCGAGAACAGATTCGGAAGCTGGATTGGCATAAAGAATTTGTCCTTCCGGATTTAAGACTGTCATGGCTGTGGAGCTGACATTCATAATCGTTGTCAAAAGCTCTGCTTCGACAAACTTTTCATCAGCGGAGAGACGTCCTTCGACCTTCTCTCCTTTTGATTCCTCACTCTGTGACACCCTAGAATCCACTCCCTTGTAGACTTACTTTTTCAAGGATTCCAATTTTTTTGCTTCGATTTTTTGATACACCGGTAGAATAAAAAACAAAAACCTGTCGAGCACTTGGATAAAACGAAAGAGTAAGGATGGATACACTTCTTTGGCACCAGACTCGATTCCCCTTACCACTTTCTTTGCGACGGTTTCGGGAGATTGACTCGGAAAAGGAACCGGGACTTTTTTTCCGGCAGCATCAAAGAACTTCGTTCTTGTGGCAATCGGATACACCACCATCACTTGATTTCCCGGTTTTAATTCATACCGGTAGGCATCGATAAACGAACGTACAGCAGCTTTTGTAGAAGAGTACTGAGCATATCCGGGAAGCGCTAGGTGGCTCATAGCCGATGCTGTAACAATGAATAAAAACGGAGATTTTCGAGTAAGATTTAGTGCAATCAAACAATACAAAGGCGAAAATACATTGGTACTGAAGATACGATCGATTCGATCCCAGTCAGCACTCGGAACCACCTCATAGTAAGCAAAACCAGCGTTGGCATAAAATATATCGATTCCACCCAATTTTTTATCCGCATCTTTCAATAATTTATCCAAATTTTCCTTTTTGGATACGTCGCATTTGTAAGGAATCACATTGGGATGGACAAGAATGTTTTTTTCATTCAAATCGCAGGCGAGAACTTTTACACCTTCATGCTTTAACACTTGCAAAACGGTCTCTTTGCCGATTCCAGAGCCTGCTCCGGTAATCACGATTCTTTTGTTTTTTAGTTCCATATGGCTGAAACCTATACAGGAGAGATTCCGAATAAAGTTCTTTTTAATAAGACATCTAACTTTTTTATAACAATTCTATAAAAAATCTTTACTAAGTGATTTTTATCACTAACTTTTGTTTTCCTTGAGGAATCCGTATGAGTATCTTTTTTGATCGTATTTTCAAATTCTTCTACAAATACATTTCCTATAGCTTTGCGATCGTCTTTTTCTCTCTTTTGGGTGCTTTTTTTGGGGCTTTTTATGCTTACTTTTTCGGATCTGCACTCATCCCTGACTTCACTGCCGTGAACCACCCAGAAGTCGTTTTGGTTTTTGTCATTGCTACTTTATTTGCTGCCCTTGGGCACAGTGTCGAGTTTGGAGTCCTTGCCCCTTTAGGATACCAAGGCCTTCGGCCCGATACCAAAAAACTAAACAAAACTCTAAGACCGAACGAAACCATCCGGCACAAAGATATTTTGGAATTGGAAAGTATCTTAAATTCTATCATTGATTTTCCAAAAGAGAACATGTTCGCGGCTTTGCGTTATGCCTCCTTAGTTTTTATTTCTGTATCCATCACTCATATCATTTACAAACACCCGTTTTATGAATTGGCTCTGATTTTTATCGGTTGGCTTGCTGCTGTTTTTGTTTATGGAGGATTTTCTTATATTATCTCCGATTATTTTACGGGAGCCAAACGAGTAGAGATCAAAAAAATTCTAGCCTATCGAGATGTAACCATCCATAAAAACCACGGGATCATGAGCCTTAAAGGTAAATTTATTTTTTTACTGATCCTTATTTTGTTATCACTCAGTGTTCTTGCCGTATTTATATCTTTTGAAAATGCAAGCCTTGTTAAAATTTCCGCCTTCATCACAATGACTTTTTTTGAAGCAGTGATTTTAATATTTATGTTTTTCCAATCGATCAATTTAACTTTAGAACAAATCAATGAATCCGCAAATAGTTTGGCGAGTGGCGGTCGAGGTGCCCTTCCCATTCTTTCTATTGATAAAGAATTCATTCAGTTCGCAGAAAATTTTGAAAAAGCAACGAGAGAAGTCGGAAGGATCCGCGAGAACTTACAAGAATTAGTTGAAGCAAAAACCTCGGAACTAAGAAACAGTTTGGAAACGGTAGAACATCTAAAAAAACAACAAGACGGAGATTATTTCCTAACCTCTTTACTCATCAAACCTCTCAGTTTAAATAAAACCCTTGGAACCAATGTAAAAACAGATTTTTTTATCAAACAAAAGAAAACCTTTACCTTTCATGGAAGAGAAAATGAAATTGGGGGAGATATTTGTATCACACGAACAGTTTCCCTACGTGGCAAAGAATACACATTCTTTCTCAATGCGGATGCTATGGGGAAATCCTTACAAGGGGCCGGTGGGGTTCTTGTACTGGGAGCGGCCGTTCAGTCCATTTTAGAACGTTCTCTTGCCGTCCAGTCAGTTAAACTTCTTTATGCAGAAAGATGGATCAAAAATGCCTATCAGGAACTTCATCATATTTTTGAAAGTTTCGACTGCTCCATGTTAGTTTCTATGGTTATGGGTCTTATTGATGACGAAACAGGTCTCGTTTATTATGTAAATGCAGAACATCCATGGTCTGTTCTATTTCGAAACGAAAAAGCGGAATTCATCAAAAACAATTCGGAACTTCGAAAATTGGGTACTCCCGTAAAAGAAAACGCTTTGGAAATAGCAACTTTACAACTGCAACCCGGTGATATTTTGGTTTTGGGTTCTGATGGTCGGGATGATATCGAATTTGTAACTGGGGCCGATTTAAGAAAAATCAACCATGACGAAGAATTATTTTTACATCATGTAGAATCTGGGAAAGGAGATCTAAAATCAATTTACCATTCCATTTTAGAAACTGGGGAGCTCACCGATGATTTGAGTTTGATGCGGATTTCTTTCAAGGAACACCAATCCCTCCCTCCAAGATCGATCAGAAAAGAATCCTATGAACTGATGCGAAAGGCAAGATCCAATATAAAAGAAAATCTATTGGAAGAAGCAAAAGAAAATTTAATTGAAGCAAATAAAATCAATCCAGAAAACCAAGAAATTCTAAGGGCCCTTCTTCGGCTTTTGGTTCGAATGAAAGACTACACGCAGGCTTCTGAAAAATTCAATGCCTACATAGAAGAATTTCCTGGAGATACCGATCTCATTTATTTGGCATCCTTTACATACAAACAAACAAAAGAATACGGAAAAGCCATTGATATGGGGGAGAGGATCCGGCTTAGAAACCCAGGCCACTTATCCAATCTGTTACGACTTGTACAACTGTATCTATTAGTAGGCAATTTGCCTAAGGCTGAAAAAACTTTGGGACTGGCTTCTTTCCTCACCGCTGATTCCAAACGTGTAGAAAGTTTCAAAACACAGATTGAAGACTTACGAAAGAAAGTTCTTGATTAAATCCCTAAGGAATTGGAGGAAGGATCATCCTTCCCTTTCGAGTTTTCATGGAATCAAGAACCATAAGAACAATCTGTATTTTTCTGGTTCTATCTTTGTCATTTTTTTGTCAAAGGTCAAAGTTTAATAACCTCTGTGATCCCAAATCAGAGGATTACCTCGAAAGTTTGATCGTTCGGTATATTAACTTTGATGAGACACCCCATTGCGGAGTTGTCTTAAAAGTAGATCCTCCTACCTTTTTAATTTGTCCCCCGATCATTCCCAAGGTGAACGGAAGTTTTTTTCTGGAAGGGTTTGAAACGGACGGAACACGTTTGAGTTTTTCTTCCTCACCCCCGCTTCCCCAAGGAATCTCCTTTTCTCCTTTTTCCAATTCCCTCCAAGGAAGTTATTCCGGCTGGAAGGCAAATAGGCAGTCCTATACGATTACGGCAAACAACACCAAAGGGAGTGCTAGTTGTACTTACAAACCAGGTTGGATGGGAAAATTACCCATAAAAACCAACATCACAACTTGTTATGATGGGGCCAATGCACTAGATCCCACCTGCACGAGCATTCCCGGACAAGATGGTCATTTACAAAGAGGCCTTTCCCAAAGTTTCCTTGGCCCAAATACAGTCGCAGGTGTAGACATTACAACCGACCTAAATACCGGCCTTGTCTGGACCAGTTGCCAAAGAGGAAAAACGGGAGGTGGATGTTCTACAGTTGGAACAATCAACTTTTCTCTTTCCACAGCACAAGCCGACTGTACAAGTCTTAATGTTGGATCTGGATTTGCCAATCGTACCGATTGGAGAGTCCCGGAAATAGAAGAATACTTAAGTACCTTTGATTACTCCCTATCCAATCCGTCCATCAACCAAACTTATTTTCCTGCCTCAGATAGTTTTAATTATAAAACGAATACTTACTCTACCAATGCAACCAATACTTTCTACCCAACTTTTATTGAATCTTCGATAGGCGCCGGTAATGTGGGTGACGGACACCGATTGCGTTGTGTCTCCAATTCCCCTCCGACAAGTGCCAAACGATTCATTAACAATGGGGATGGAACTATCCTTGATTTGGATACTTCGCTTGTCTGGCAAAGGTGTACTGCCGGTCAAACGAACCTAACAACCTGCACCGGAGGAACAGATCTTATCACCACTTGGGCCAGTGCCATAAGTTATTGCCAATCCTTAAGTCTTGCGGGCAAAACTTGGCGTTTGCCGAATGCAAATGAACTACGCAGTCTTCTCGACTTTTACTTTACCCTCGGGACTCCCGGTTTTGATCCTATTTACTATCCGAATACGGCTTCCTCCAATTATTGGACATCGACAACAAGACTATTAGCTCTTGGGGAAGCTTTTATCGTCCATTTCGGAAGCTCTAGTGGTGGCCCCGATCTAAAATCCAACAATACAACCAACCGCACTCGTTGTGTTTCTGATTTTTAAAGTTTGTCGAGAAAACGAACCAAAAGAAAATAGAACTCTCTTCTCAAATGTTAAAAACGATTCCTTATCTTCTACTCCTACTTGTTTTTCAATGTACAACAATAGGATTCCATGAAACAAAAATTCGGGAAGGGATGTCATTTGGTGAACCTGCGAGTTTTCGTGTTTGTATTCTTCATGAACCAAACATTACCCAAGAAGAAATTCAAAATTTGTTTGTTGCTTGGAATGAAGAACTTTCCCTTTACAACCTAAAAGCCGAGGTTTTGGTGTTGGAGGAAATGGAAAGACCAGGGTTTTGGGGAACAGATATTCTCAGTTATTTAATGACTTTACCCCTAACAAAAGAATGTGATCGTCTTTTGTATCTAAAAGGAAGGACTTGGGGAGACATTGCCTTTGAAGTCCTAACCCTTGGAATCTTTGTCGGAGTGGGTTTAAAACTAGAAGTCCAAGGTGCGGTAGAAGGAAGGTCCAATACCAGAGGGTATATCAAAGCTAAATACCAATCCACCATTCAGATTCTATTTACAAGTCCCAAATCAACTCTCATTCACGAAGGATACCACCTGCTTGGTTGTGGGCACCAACTCTTTATGAAAGAATGTTATGAAAAAATTAGAGATGTGAAACTTCTACTCACAGATCCAAACCGCGATCCCAATTTTTTTCCCAATATGACAACATCTGGTAAAAAAATACTGAACCGCACCCAGGTTCCAACCTACTCCCAGCAAAATTAGTTTTTATTCATACGGTTTGGAACAAGTTTTAGACTGAAAAAAACAATGGACTCTTTTTTTATTGGGAAAAATCATTTGGCGGTCTCCGCTTCCCCTCCAGTTCACAATACGAACTCCGCCTCGGTCCCACTGTTCTTCGTCTTCACCAATGGTCCAAGTTTGTCCTTCCGATTGAATTTGATAAGCAGCTGACTTCAAAAGAAAAACAGATTCCATCTGATCTTTGTTAGAAGATCCAACAAATCCACCCTCATACAAGCCACTTAACCCTGAAAAATCATACACTTGGTTTCTCATCATACAAGGAATGTCTGCGAACTCAATGATCGCTGCCGGATCTTTCGGGACGACGACAGATGTCGAATCACAATGATTCGGAAGTTCTCTTATTTTCTTTTGTAGTTTCGGTTTTCCAATCATCCGCCAAACAATGAATTGGTTTTCGAATCCCGATTGATTTTTCTGAAAATAATCATACATCTCTGTTGTTGCTTTTTCCATAGAAAGGCCAAATACCATTTCAAAGGAAGAGTCTGTCGATTTTCCAAAACAAGTCTCTTCATAAAATGTACGGATCTTCTCGTTTCCGTAAACAAGAGAGAGGTATTCCAAAAACATGGTTCCAACCAAACGGTAATCTGGAAGTTTCGGATTGTTTCCCTCTTTCAGAGAAGTGCGTTTACGGAGAAACTTTTGAAAAAACCTTTCATATGTATTGGCTTTATGTTCCGGATCTGTTTGGATGACTGCTAACTCGGCAATACCTTCCAAAAACCAAGGTTCCGTTAAACCTGAGGATGACCCACCCAACTGTTCACACCGCTGGGATTGAATGTAGTGGAGAGTGTCATGTTTCCAAGCACGTAGGTCATAATTCTTTTTTAAGAAGGAATCATAAATGGGATTTCCTTTTGATTCTAGAATGATTCCCATCAGGGGACAGAGTGTAAAAAAACTACCATTGGAGAACCCAGTACAATCTTCTTTTGTTTGCGAATCCTTTCCGGCATAAATCCAAAATTTTTCTTTTGATTCATGAAGGACTACTTTGATTCGTTCGGTATGAAACCCAAATTGTTCTTCGTTATATTTTAAAAACTCAGAGATCCGATTGTTTTCACGCAATGATTCAACCACCATATTCCAATTAGGTGAGTAAGTAATATCAAAAACACCAATTTGTGTTTTTTCCATTCCCCAATCTTTGGGGTGAACCATATCAAAGTAGATAAAACTACCACCG
Source organism: Leptospira perdikensis (assembly GCF_004769575.1). Lineage (NCBI taxonomy): Bacteria > Pseudomonadati > Spirochaetota > Leptospiria > Leptospirales > Leptospiraceae > Leptospira > Leptospira perdikensis. The sequence continues at coordinate 64,556 of NZ_RQGA01000001.1, forward strand.
CGGTTCTTTCTTTTATAACTGTATTGGAAAGAATTAGTTTTAGGAATTTTGTGTTTTGTGACCGTGGATCCGTCGGGGAACTGGACGGAATAAAAAGATTCCCATAAGGCATGAGAACCCTTCGCCGAACGGACAGTATGTGTGTTATTTTTCCACTCCCAATCCCCATCCCTTTGTATAAATACAGAACCATTGTTTAGTTCCCATTGGTAATTCTTCGCCGATTGGACCATAAGCCTACCGCCGTCAGGAGCTGTAGACTCACCGACCGGTGTCTTCTCCGGCAAACGAAAGTCCCTATCAGTCGGAACCTCCATCGATTCCCATTCTAAATACGTTTGGGGAGCAGAATCCGGAAATTTAAATTCATAACCAAACCGGGCTTTTGCGTCCGAATCCTTTACCTCTTTTGCAGCAAGCCCGCCAAAAGAGAACAGTAGAAAACCAAACAAAACATAAATATACATCACTGCACCTACTTAAGGACGGTTCATTAGAAATCGTTTTGGGAATGGGTCAATTGCGAAACCTAAGAATATGATTATTTTCAAGTTTATTTCGAACCAAGTTCAGATGGTAAACTAGACAGAAATTAAAAAAACATAACAATCGCTATTGATAGACACATTCATGAAACCCACAAGTCCCGGCCTTATTTGTATGGTAATAGTCTTAAAAAGCGATCGGTACGTGGGTATCTTCTGTTCGGAAGTACCTTAATTGAGAAGCAACTTGTGTCTGTTTCGAAAGGAATGAACACAAGTTGTACTAAAATAATTTTTTTACCAATTGGTTCGTGATTCATTCATAAGGACTGATTGGTAAAAATGTAACCCCCCGGTTTTCGCTACGGATTTTACCGTATTATTGCAAAATATCTTTCTCGCTTGCTTCTGCAGTCTCGTTTTCCATACCATGCTTACTTAAACCTTTATGAACCGTTTTCTTTTTTCGTGTTTTGTTTTTTCCTTAATGTTTTCTTGTGCGGAACCCAAAGCAGATAATGCTTGTGACTTAGAAGATTCTATTTTTCTACCCAACATTTTTTACAGACTTGTTACAAAGGATAAAAGTAACCAATGCGGGTACAATCTATCCGCCAAACTACCAGCCTGTGAACTTTCCTACGAAGAAACCCATTTGGCTGAAAATTGGGCGCAAGTCAAAACTGAGATGGAAACACAATTCGCACTTGGATCCGGTGCAAACGAATCCATATCACAGTATAACTTAGCTACAGTCGGTACAGTAACAGGAAATAGTACAACAGCCTTTCAAGGGGCTCTCAATGCACCCAATGGACAGATCTATTTTCTGCCTTATGACTCTACGATGTTTTTATCAATTAATCCTTTTACCAAAACTTATGCAAACGCAGGTTCAGCAGGTGGCGCGGTCGAATTCATCGGGGGCTCTCTTGGACCATCAGGAATCATCTATCTTTCACCTCACCAATCCAACAATTTTCTTTCCATTGATACCACAAATGTGAACCAACAAAAAACAGTTGGAAATCAGTCAATGGGAGGCGCTGCCTATAACGGAGCCATATATGCGCCTAACGGTAAAATTTATTTTGTACCCAGTAGCCAAACAATCATTCGTTATTATGATACAATAAACAAAACTCTTGGATCTGTTGCTTCACCGACCTCAGGAGGTTTTTCTTCTGCCGTCCTAACGCCAGATGGTAAAATTTATTTCATTCCATTCACAACAACCACTATGTACATTCTAGATACCAATAATGATTCTGTGACAACACATCCCCATGTATTTGTGTTATCAGGAGGTAATGGCTATATCGCAGGGATTCTAACCCCCAATGGCAGGATTTACATGATTCCATTTAACAACTTACCGCCCATTTATTTAGATACGGCATCAGGGCAAATTGTACCACTTTCTAATATCCCTTCTGCAGGATCTGCTATGTTCAATGGGGCTGTATTAGCACCAAATGGTAAGATCTATCCAGTTCCTTTTGCTTATAACAACTTCATTTCAATTGATACGAAAGATAATACCATTTCTACCCTTTTTGCAAATCCAGGTGGCACAACTGCCTATCGTGGCGGTGCACTCAGTGCTGATGGAGATATTTACTTAGCGCCACATGGAGCCAACAGGTTCGATCTCATTCATACAAATTCAATTGGAAAATTCTGCAATTCCCTCCGTCTTTCTCCCTATTGGAACAAATTATAAACAAACCAACTGACATAATTTAGAAATTTTTATCGTCAAATAGGGAGCAGGAGTTCTACTCCGAGTAAGATTCAACGTTTAATGGATTCTCTAACCCCTAAACTACCTGCGACCTTTGTTCAATTTGCAAACCAACTCCCCTTTGCCGTTTTTGTCTTCCAGTCTCCGATAAATGAACTCAGCCTAGATAGTAAACTCATCTACAAAAACCAACTTGCGGACGCACTTGTCGATGAGAAAACCCAAATGGATCATCCTCCCACCCTACAGGACTTGTTTCCAACAATCAAAGAAGACGGTTTTTTCCGCCAAATCCTCTCTTCACTCCAAGAGGGGAAATCGTCTCGTATTGTAATCAACGGTGGCACAATTTCGAACAGACAATTAGATAGTAAAAAAATCTTTTCACTCCAAACCTCAGATCTATCCTCTAATCAGTTTTCTTTTCTTTTAGAGGATATCACAGATGAAGTTGAGTCCTCACAAAACACGGACAAGATGTTACATTTTACAGGACTTCAGAACAGCCGCTTACAAAACTTTGCCTATATAGTTTCCCATAACATGCGCCAACATTCGACTAACTTTAAATCTCTCGTTAGTTTATTAGAAGAAAATCCTACCGACGAAGAAAAAAAAAGTATCATGCATATGTTACATACTTCTGCGGATAAACTGAACGAAACAATCATCCATTTAAACGATATTGTTTCCATCGGACAGATGTTAAACAAACCTGTGGAGGTTTGTTGTTTGGAAGGTGAAGTTCAAAAAACTTTAAACATCCTGAGTGGGTTTATCGAATCAAGAAACATTCAAGTATTTTTAGAAATAGAAAAAAACTTAAAACTGACAATCATTCCTGTATATTTAGAAAGTATTCTACTCAACCTAATCTCCAATGCAGTGAAGTATGTACGTTTAAAAACGGGTGCTTTCCTTCGTGTCACGGCGAAAAAAATAGAAAACCAAGTGACACTGACAGTGGAGGACAATGGTCTCGGAATCAATTTGGAAAAACATGGCGAAAAAATCTTTGGTATGTTTAAAACCTTTCATAAAAACGAAGATGCAAGGGGTATTGGACTTTTTATTACAAAATCCCAAGTAGAGGTCCTCGGAGGAACCATTACCGTTCAAAGCACGGAGGGAAAAGGATCCGTGTTTACCGTCTTACTTCCTGACAGTTCCGAAGACTCCTTCTCTATCTAGTTCCCAATTGTTCTTTTTCTGTACAATGAAGAAAGCCTCCTGTTGTCAGAGTTTGAACCGTTAGAACCTTCCATTCGGTCTTGACAATCTCCCCCAACCCCTGAGGCTTACCCTAGTGATCCGTCGGCATGCCCAACGGACGTACCAATGACATAAGGAAATCCATGAAAGTCCACGAATACCAGGCCAAAGAAATCCTACGTAGACACAATGCCAACGTTCCCTTCGGAAAGGTCATCGACATAGTCGGTGATTTCGAAAAGGCATATAGCGAAGTTGTCCAAAAATCACCCGTAGTGGTGGTAAAAGCCCAAATCCACGCTGGTGGACGAGGAAAAGGTGGCGGTGTCAAAGTTGCCAAAACCAAAGAAGACGCCAAAGCGGCAGCTGAGAGAATTCTCGGAATGCAACTCATCACCCCTCAAACCGGTGAAGAAGGAAAAAAAGTTCTGAAAATTTATTTGGAACAAGGTCTTGAAATCGCAAAGGAATACTACCTTTCCATCCTACTCGATCGTGCTTTCCGCAAAACCATCATTATGGCTTCTACCGAAGGTGGAATGGAAATCGAAGAAGTTGCAGAGACTCACCCAGAAAAAATCATCAAAATTCAAATTGATCCAGGTATCGGTATCCAAGGTTCTCAAGTGCGTGAACTCGCATTTGCTCTAGGAATCCCGGCTGAAGCACAAAAGTCCTTCACGGCTCTAGTGAACTCAGTTTACAATGCATACATAAAAGAGGATGCGGCGCTCCTCGAGATCAACCCCCTCATCCTGACCAAACAAAACGAAATCGTAGCAGGTGACTGCAAGATGGACCTGGATGAAAACGCTCTTTACCGCCATCCAGAAAACGAAGCTCTTCGTGATATTTCCGAAGAAGATCCGTATGAAGTAAAAGCAAAAGAATACAACCTCAACTACGTTAAGTTAGATGGAAACATCGGTTGTATGGTAAATGGTGCCGGTCTTGCGATGGCAACTATGGACATCGTTAAGCTCGCTGGTGCAGAACCTGCAAACTTTTTGGACGTCGGAGGTGGAGCGAACCCTACTACAGTAGAAAATGGTTTTAGACTCATCCTCTCAGATCCAAACGTAAAAGGAATCTTTGTAAACGTGTTTGGTGGAATCGTTCGTTGTGACCGAGTTGCAGTTGGTATTATCGAAGCAACAAAAAAGGTAAACGTATCCGTTCCAGTAGTGGTTCGTTTGAAAGGAACCAATGCGGAAGAAGGAAAAAAAATCCTGAACGAATCCGGTATGAACATTGTGGGAGTGGAAGGACTCCGTGACGCGGCAGACAAAATCGTCTCCCTAATCAAAAAATAGGAATTAAACATGACTGTATTAGTTGATGCAAACACAAGAGTAGTCGTCCAAGGGATCACCGGTAAGGAAGGATCCTTTCATGCGACTCAAATGTTAGAATATGGTACAAAAGTAGTTGCTGGTGTGACTCCAGGCAAAGGTGGACAAATCTGGACTTCCGAGTTTGGAAAAACAGCTCCGGTTCGTAACACAATCAAAGATGCAATGATCCAAGATGGTGCAAACGCTGCCGTGATTTTTGTTCCACCTCCATTTGCAGCAGATGCCATTTTGGAAGGAATCTTTGCGGAGATCCCACTTGTGGTTTGTATCACAGAAGGAATCCCAACTCACGATATGCTAAAAGTATATAGTGTACTTCGTAATTCCAAAACGAAACTCGTAGGACCAAACTGCCCAGGTGTCATCAACCCTCTTCACAAAGTAAAAATGGGAATTATGCCAGGTTTCATCCACACTCCGGGAAAAATCGGAATCGTTTCTCGATCCGGAACTTTGACTTACGAATCGGTTGCATCTCTCACTGCGGCAGGCCTTGGCCAGTCCACTTGTATTGGAATCGGGGGAGATCCAGTTCCTGGTATGAACCACGTAGAAGCGGTTCGTCTTCTCAATGAAGATCCAGACACAGAAGGAATTGTAATGATTGGTGAGATTGGTGGAACTTCGGAAGAAGAAGCTGCGGCTTACATCAAAGCTCATGTCAAAAAACCAGTAGTTGGTTTCATTGCAGGACAAACAGCTCCTCCTGGAAAACGTATGGGCCATGCCGGTGCGATCATTTCCGGGGGAATGGGAACTGCCACTTCTAAAATTGCTGCAATGCAAGATGCTGGTGTCAGCATTTGCGCGCATATTGGCGAAGTTGGTGATAAAATGAAGGCTGCCCTTAAAAAATAAGGGCCAGCTTTAAAAAAAAAACAGCTATTCAAGGGGAATGAGGAGTCTGAATTAAGAGTATGGAACAACGTTCATGGGTTTCAAGTACATTGATTCTCCTCGTTTCCGTGGGCCTTTTGGCTGCGGAATCTGGAGATAAGGGATTTACACTTAGCTTACAAGACGCAGTCAAGTATGCCATTGAAAACAATCGCGAGGTCATGCAGGCCCGCCTGGAGCTCGCAAAAGCAGACTCGAACCTCATGAAGTTTGAGGGAAAGTATTCTTGGCGCGCTTTATCCAAAGCGGAATTGGATCAAAAAAAATTCCCATTTAACCAAAACAATATCTTCACGGGAACCAAAACCCAAACCACGACTTACAGTGCTGGTTTAGAAAAACTATTCACAACTGGAACTTACTTCAAATTAGAAGCGAAGTCACAACGTTTTGACTCGAATGCTTTTGAAAATCCAAATCAAACCCCAGCTGGGTTTACAGCTCTTGGACTTCCTCCATTATATACAGATACCCTTTCTGTAACCATAGCCCAGGATTTACTAAAAAATGCCTTTGGTGCTAACGAAAGGAATATGGAAAAAATCCTGGAAAACCAGACAGAAATCATGCGAGAGCAAATGGAAGACCAAGTCGCAAGCAAAGTGGTTGCCACTCTTGTTGACTATTGGAATTACTCTGTAAAAGAATCTGGGCACCAAACATTCGAACAACTTTTAAAAAACACAAAAAATGTTCGCGACCTAACCATTCGTAAACAAGGACTCGGACTTTCTGAAAGTTTTGAAGTCAACCAATGGAATGCCCTTCTCTCCCAAGTGGAAGGACAGATGGCTCAGGCCGTTGCAGAAAAAGAAGAAGCACGAAGAAAACTCATTCGTTCTTTAAACCTACCAGAAGATACCGTTTTCCAAAAAACAACTCCTCTTTCGGAAACCCTTCCTACAAAACTCGATTACCAAGCGGATATCGACTATGCTTACAAACATAGAGCTGACTTTAAAGCCATTGTTCGTAAAAAAGAAAATGCAGAACTCTCAATGAGAACTGCGAAAAACGAAGCACTTCCCTCTCTGAAAGCAGCGGGAACTTATGGTTACCAAGCACAAAATACCATCAGCCCTCAAAACAATTATGCAGACAAAGGTGCGGGAGTTTTTTCTTACCAATACCCTGTGATGCAAGGTTCCCTTGACCTAAGTTACCCAATTATGGACAAAGGTGTGAAGGCAGGAATCCGTGATGCGGAAATCCAAAAACGCCAAGTTTCTTTAGAGGAAGCTGATCTTACAAAAGCAGTCTCTGATGATGTCAAAACAAGAATCGATATTCTAAAAGCATCTTTCCAAGTGATGGAAAATGCAAAACGAACAGAAGAAGAATCTAAAAAGTATTACAATGGGGTTTTACGATCGTTCCAACAAGGACGGTTCAATGCACTAGCAGTCAAAAACGCTTTGGACACTCATGTGCAAGACCAATTGTCACTTGTTCGTGCTAAAGTTGATTACAACATCAATTTACATAGATATTATGTGGCTAAGAATGCTTTGTTTGAAGAATACGGAGTGGACAGGTCCAAACTCCTACCTGAAAATCTCTAATCCAAAAACGGGAGAATCTTTTTGATACGCTCCCGTGTATTTCTAGTTCTTGGTTTCATTTTTCTTTTCATCACCTTGATTACCTATGCCTTTGTGGACTTTCGAGAGAGAGAGGACAAAGCGTATGATCTCTATCAATCGGAAGCCTATCTCAAAGTCCTAAGTCTTTATACAGATACAGAAATTCCCTCTGGCGAATTAGAACTAACCATTCTTTCCCAAACGATTTCCCAACTAGAAAAAAAACTGAATGGAAAGGAAACTTCCAAGGATATTCTCTCCTTCTTTCAGTCTCGCAAAGGATCCAAACTCACAGAATGGGAAACCACAAGGGGAACATACTACCATATAGAAGATCCCTATTTATCCCATTTAAAAAAACATGGTGATGGTTATAAAAGAGCACTCATCACCAAAATTGGAACCTTAAACAAACCCATTCCCAAATCAGAAGTCACAAACCTACTCCTGAAACTAATTTTGGAAGATCCGCGCGGTATGGAAGATAGTTTTAGCCGTGCTCTGGCAAATCTACTGAGTTTCCCCTTTGAATCCATTGGAGAAATTGAATCTGAATTTTTATTACAAAGTTTGCATTTTTTAGCGAACACTACGAACACAAGTCTCTTTCATCAAACAGCCATTATACGTGGGAAAAATGTAAACCTCCGGAGTGGCCCAGGTCGCGAGAACTCTGAAGTGGGAAAAATCAGTGAACCGGAATCTACCATTTGTTTGGAGGAAGATTCAGGAACAGAAACCATTGCCGGAAGTTCTGGACACTGGAAACGATGTTATTTCCCAACTTTACAAAAGTCTGCCTGGATCTTTTCCGGTTTTTTAACTGAGACACCACCAAATTCCAACCTCATTGCTGAATTTGAAAAACGTTTTAAGTCTGTGGACAATGAAATTCGAATCGATTTTGAAGGTTGGAATGGGAACCAAATCCCAACCACTTTCTTTGGAACCTACATTCCCAGAGACTCGATTCGTGTCTCTGGGGAAACGGGATTTCCCATTTATGGATTGGCCAAAAATTCGAAAGTCATCCAAAGGATTTGTAAAAAACTTTCCGGTGACAAAAACTATTTTGAGTTTTCCTTCCAACCCACAGACTCCGACCTTCCGATTTCCTTTTTAGAACTCCATTTAAACTACGACAATCAGGAACACCTAGCCTATTCCATTTCCCTCGACAAAGAATCCATTTGGGTAAATAAAAATCGATATGTCCTCGACGGAGAAAAAAGGAGAGAAAACCTGTCCTTACACATTGGATCCCGCGAAGGGGACAAATGGAACGCAAGCCTTTGGAGGCGAAATACAGGACTCATTCAGTCCATTCGTTCCTTATCCTTGGATGAATCAACCCTCCAATCAGGAAGGTATTCCTGGGAAATCTGTCTTCCTTTGGCAAAAGAACCAAATCGGGAACAAGTGTTACTCTTTGAAATTAGAACGGGAATCCATTAGAGGGACACCATGGCAACATACGATTACCACTGTAATACATGCGACAAAGACTTCGAACATGTTCAGTCTATGAAAGATGATGCACTCACCCAGTGCCTCTGTGGAAAAAACGGATCAGTCGAACGCAGGATTTCTGCGAGTGCAGGGATCATTTTTAAAGGATCTGGATTTTACGTAACGGATTATAAAAAAACCGGATCCACACCTACATCTGGCAGTTCTGATTCAGGAACTACTTAAGGTCTCCATTGGCACCGAAAGGCCGATTAGCCATTATCGCTGGTGGTGGGGAACTTCCCCACATTGGAATGAAAGAAGCACTTCTTGCAGGTGAGGATGCATTGTTTCTTGGACTTATCGAGTCTGACTTTACTCCGAGAGAGCACAGTGCACGGACGATTCCCGTTCATATCACACAAGTTGGTAAAATCCTAAAACTCATCCAAAAAGAAAAAATCACTCGGATTCTGATGCTTGGGAAAGTTAGAAAAGACCTACTCTTTCAAAAACTCAAATTTGATCTCAAAGCTCTCGCAATCCTTGCACGCACCATCAACCGTAATGACTATCCTATTTTCCTTGCGATCGCTGATGAATTCGAAGCCATGGGTGTTAAAGTCATTTCCCAAAAGATCTATTTACAATCTTTACTCCTTCCCGAAGGACGTTACACTCCTAAAAAATTTAACTCCCAGGAACTTAAAGATATCGACTTCGGGATGTTCTACGCAGAAAAGATGGCCGATTTAGACATTGGGCAAATGGTTGTGGTCTGTGATGAATCCGTCATTGCGGTAGAAGCTGTGGAAGGAACGGATGAAACCATCAAACGTGGCGGTTTGTATACCAAAAAGAAGGGAGATGCGGTTGTTTGTAAAAGCCCCAAAGCAAAACAAGACAACCGTTTTGACTTACCCACGATAGGAATCCATACATTCCAAATGATACTCGAAAGTGGGTGCAAAACACTTTGTATTCGAGAGGGAGAAACCTTGGTGGTGGATCCAAAAGCAGCAATTGAATTTGCCACAAAACATAAGTTAAACTTTTGTGTTCTAGGAAAAGGCGGAAGTAAGGTTCTCAATGGTAACCAAAAAAAAATCCCATCTACATGAGTCTGACAAAAATATTTTAGTCATTGCCGGCGAACATTCTGGAGATCTGCTGGGAGCTGATCTTTTACAAGAGTTAGCCATTTTAGAGCCAGAATATAAGTTCTATGGAATAGGTGGAGAGGGTATGATTGGTCATGGACTTGAATCCATGGAAGAGTTGGAACAACTCAGTGTGATCGGATTTTCCGAAGCCCTTAAAAAATATAGTTTCTTAAAAAAGATTTTCTACAAAGTTTTAGATGAAACAACTCGTAGACCCACAAAACTTGCCATTCTAATTGATTATCCAGGTTTTAACCTTCGTTTAGCGAAAGAATTAAAACAGAGAGGAATTCCTACTGTTTTCTATGTATCACCGCAGATTTGGGCGTGGAAATTCAACCGCATTTATTTTATCAAAGAACAAATTGCACTAATGCTTACCCTCTTCCGATTCGAAGAAGAGATTTATACCGAGTATGGAGTAAATGCAAAATTTGTAGGCCATCCGATTACCAAACGAATTCCTGAAAAATTAAAAAAGGAACCGGCAATCACAGAAAAACTCCCCGATTCCCACCATGGGTATACGGTAGGACTTCTTCCTGGTTCCAGAAAAGGGGAAATCCGTAGACTCATAGACCCAATTCTTGGCACTGCTGCCCTTCTTCACGAACAGTGCAAACTAGAGAAAAAGAAAGTTGTTTTCCTACTTCCCAATATCAATGCTAAAGAAGAATCTTTTATCTTAGAAAAACTGGAAACCCTAAAACAAATCCATCCTGATATCCAAATTCATTATCTTTGGAATGCATCTCTTCGAGTGATGGAAACCAGTGACCTCCTCCTGATTGCGTCTGGGACTGCCACCTTGGAAGGATTGTATTTTGAAACACCGATGGTGATTTTGTATAAGGTAAGTTTGTTTACTTACTTACTTGGATCTTTGCTCATGAGGTCCAAATTTATAGGTCTTGCAAATATTTTGTCAGGCCAAGAAGTTTGTCGGGAAATTACTCAAAACGAATGCCAGCCAAAATACATTTTCCAAGAGGCATGGAAGATTTTATCCAATACAAGACTAAAAAATAAAATAAAAGGGATTCTTAGGGATGCAAAAGAAAGGGAACTAGGAACGACCAATGCATCTAAAAAAGCTGCAAAGGAAATCCAATCACTCCTTAGAACTTTTTCGAATTAAACGGACCACTCGGTTGTCCCAAGTCCCAATCCAAGACTTGGGTTTTAAATCGGAATATAAAAAATAACCTTTGATCGTCTCTTCATCACTTGGACGAATCCGGATGCCTACAGAATCCAGTTCCATACTGAGATCCCCAGATCCGTTCCAAAGAACCTTGTTTTCTTCTGGCTGGATGTTTATCGAATGGCTTTTGTTTTCCCATTCCAAAACCCACTCTCCACCAAACGCTGGTAAACTTGCAATTTCCGGAGCAATGTCAGCAGGATTTTTCTTTTCTGTACAAAAACCAAATAACAATACAAGGGAAAACAAACTAAAACTAACTATTTGAGAACGCATTTATTTTCCTCTTCAGTAAGACTGAAAGTCCCTCTCGATTCTCCAACAAGTCCATAAGTTGTGAATGCATAGTTCCCATTTTTGTTATTTCCGTATCCCTTTAAATCCAAAGATTCACTGGAAATCACTAAATTAGAAATATAATCCATATCGGAATACCGACTCAAATCAAATTCCATCTGAAAAGGTTTTTTCAAAGGATTTAAATCCATTTCTAATTTAGAAACCAAATCTGCTTCCTTAAGGCTCACACCAAAAAGTTTTAGAAAATACGAAGTACGAGCATCTTTATGAAGAGTGTAATAATCACTCCCCATACTATTAAAACTATAATCCAAACTGACGTGAGTTGGTTTTAATTCCGCACCACATAAATGCATCCAAGGATCAGACCATGGATATTCGTTTAAAACCAAACTAAAACCAAAGTTGGGTGTTTTACTCGCATAATAAGAAACCATAGAAACCTTAGAATTGGAATTTCCTAAATTCAAACCCAGATTCATCCTTCCGTCTTTCACCTGTAGGTTTCCTTTAGATTCTCCCAGTGAGTTTGCTCCGGCAAAAGGATAATAATTGGAAATTTGAATTCCGAAATCCAAATTCATTGATTCCAAAAAGTATTTGTAAACCTTAGTTTGATAAAAATATTCTTCTGGAATTAGTTTTTCTTGTCTCTCCCTGATTTCTTCCAAGGTTTCCCGATTCCAATCCTCATACAAAGGTTTCCAATCACTTCCCGTTAAATCCGGTGTTTGGAAACTCAATTTAGTTTTGGAACTTAGTGGATAATAGAAGGAACCGTCTGTTTTTTTGGAACGACCCCAAACATTGGTTCCACCCCCACCAAGGTGGGAAGGTTTTCCAAAAAGTAATGAATCAAATTTCAAATTCCACTCATTTCCTTCTGTGAGGTTTAAAGATAAATTTCCTTTTTCTAACTGAAGGAGTTTCGAATCCCATTCAAGCTCAGAACCATTTAAATTCCCTTTAAGTTGAAACCATTTATTTTTATCTCCCGACTCTAAAAGATCGAGATTACCTGTCAAAACACCAGACAAAGGAAGTGTGAAGTTTCCAGAGATATCAGAGATTCTTTCTGCGATCCCTTCTAAAGATTCGATTTGAAATTCAAAATGGCGATCAAGGAGAGGTTCTTTGATCGTTTCGGTTTTTACAGAGGTTTTGATTCGAAAATCTGTTCCTAAAAATTCTCTCTCTTCTTTATTGGGTGTGAATAGAAACAATTCCCGAAAGCGAAATCCATCCAGGATATAATTTTCAAAAAAGGGAATCGGAATTAATGAATTCTCAAACTCAACATCTCCACTGGCAGTAAACCCTGAAACCGGATCACGAACCACCTTCCCCTCTCCCGAAAGAACAGCAGAATGAACATTGGACCCAAAGAGATAATTAGTAAGAATGATGGCTTCTTCCGAAGGATAGTTTTTCCATTGGAATTCAAATTGGAATTCCTCCAAATTAGTTTCGGAGAACTGACCTTCCCCTTTGATCCTAGTTGTATTGGGAATCCAAAACCAACCATTGTTATACGAAAGATATAAACGTTTACTCTTTCGTTTCATTACAATGTCCCAACCCTCTTTCCAATCCACTAAAGTGGAATCGTTTTGTTTGACGGTGAGTTTGGCGTCGTGAAAACGAATGTCTTTTAATTTACTCGTTTGTGCATATTGAATGAGTTGGTTTCGTAAACCCTGGTTTTCATTTAGAACCAAATGAGGACTGTAAAAATCAATTTGTTCCACTGTGGGAGAATCTTTAAAATAACTCGATAATCGAAAGGTAACTTTTTTTACCTTCAACATATGATCGTTAAAGGAAAAATCTTCTTCGTTGGAAACAACTAAGTCTTCAATGATAAGGCCTTCTCTGAGCGAAAAATCGAGGACTCCAATATCTACAGCCTTTCCTAGTTCTCTGTTGATGGTAAAAGTAACAACCTTTCTCAGTTGGACTAAGGGAATCCGATAGTTTCGAAGATAGAATTCCAAACCATAATAACAAAGAACAAACAAGAAACAGATGAGACCTAGTGCTAAAAATGAAAATAGAATCCGTTTGTTTTCACGGATTCTATTGAAGAGGGTCGAGAGAGACTGCCTATAGATAAATAGGCTTTGGAGAGAGAAGATCCGTTCCAAAAGAACTTAGAGTTTGCCCTCCGGCTGCAACACTTCCAAACAGTCTTTCTGAATGGACTTCAGAGTTTCGTTGTTTGGAAATTCTTCCAATCCTAAATTGGCAACTTGCAAACCTTTTTGGTAAAAACCTGTGTTCTTGTATTCGAAACCCATTTTTAAATAGGTCTTCGCAGCAGTTTCATAATAGAATTCGTCTTTCTTTTGGTTCCCTTTGGTGTAGGTTTTCGTGAGAGTCGCAAGAGCTGGATAGTATTCCCGTTCTGCCACAAGGGACTGAACCACTAGTTTTTTGCGTTCCATTAGGTTTGTGTTTTTATCCAATCTTTCGGATTGGTTTAAAAATTGAATGGCTTTGGAATATTCATTTTTTCCCACATAGGCCTTGCCCATAGTGAGATTCCACTCAGAAAGTTGGACCGGGTTGGACTTGGCCTGGTTCACTTGGTTGAGAGTGGAAATGGTCTCATCATATTTTCCAAGATCGAGTAAAAGTTTTCCTTTTCGGATCACTAATTTGTCTCGGGATTCGTCAGATAGAGAAGAGGATTTGAGATCAGCATCGATGGATTCGATTTGGGCCAAATGAGACCCTGTATTGATTTTGGAAGCTCCTGTTCGGAGGGTTTCCTGATTTGATGCACAATTTTCAAATGCCACAACCATCGCTAAAATGAGGGTTAGTGGGAGAATCGATTTCATTAGCCTACCTTTAGTTTGTCTAATTCCTCTAAGAAATTCTTAGTTTCTGTGTCTCTATCCTTTGTTTCCATAGGGAAAAAAAGAACAGCGTCCTGAGACAGCTCGTTTAAAAACCGAGAGGGGGCACTCTCGATTTGCTCCCCAAATTTGCGTCTTGTACGAGCCGAAGTCAAGTACAATTTTCGTCTTGGGCGAGTCATACCCACGTAGAGAAGGCGTCTTTCTTCATCGACCACTTCCCCTTCTTCTTCTATAACACGTGAGTTCGGTAAAATTCCCTCTTCTAGGCCCACTAAAAATACTAAATCGTATTCCAATCCTTTGGACTGGTGCATGGTCAAAAGCTGCACCCGGCGATCTTCCTCATCCTCTTTGGGTTCATCTTCCATGAGAAGGACGAGTCTCTGCAAAAAATCGAAAATCGTGGCTTTCCCCTCACGGCCCTCTTCTTCTTCAAAAAAGGACAACATATTCACAAGTTCACTTAAATTGTAGATCCGAGCTTTGACCACCTTCTCCTCGGTTTCTTCCATCGAGATTTCTCGCTCGAATCCGATTTGGGTGACCATTTCCCGAAGTACAGGTGCCAGTTTCGGTGACATCGCAAACTTCTTTTTAAAAGCATCCACAAGTTCAACAAATTGGTAAATTTCTTGTCTGACCTTAGCTTTAACTTCGGGTAAATAGTCGGGACTCTCAATCATTTTATGAAAGACTTCGTATAAAGACAGTTTGTGGGTGAAGGCTTCCTCTTGGAGTTTTTGCATGGTTCCAGGCCCAATCCCACGTTTGGGGTAATTGATGATTCGTAATAAGGAATAATCATCCTTAGGATTTGCCACGTAACGTAGATAAGAAATACAATCTCTGATTTCTTTTCGATCAAAGAAATTATATCCGCCCACTACTTTATAAGGAATACTCCGATTTCGGAGTTCTTCTTCAAAAGGACGAGATTGGAAATTAGTGCGAAATAGGATGGCAATTTCTTTTCCCTTAAATTCATTTTTAATGAGTAAGGTCTGGATCCTTCCTGCCACAAAAATGGCTTCCTCTCTTTCATCTGCAGTTTCATAATATTCCACTCGTTCTGCTGAAGGGATACGGCTGTATAAAGTTTTTTCTTTACGGCCCTTGTTGTTTTGAATGAGCGAGTTGGCCGCTTGGATGATGAGCGAAGTTGATCTATAGTTTTCTAAAAGTCTGACCACTTTGGCATGTGGAAATTCTCTTTCGAAATTAAGAATGAGTTGTACATTCGAACCACGAAATGCATAGATACTCTGATCGTCATCACCTACCACACAAAGGTTGTCACTTTTACCCCGAAACAAAGATAAAAACTCGTATTGGAGTTGGTTTGTGTCTTGGAATTCATCCACAAGATAATATTCATGTTTTCTTTGATAGTAAGCTGCAATTTCGGGAAACTCAGCTAACAAACGTTTAGGAAGTAAAATCAAATCATCAAAGTCAATGGCATTTTTTTCTTTAAGTCCATCTTCATACATAGAAAAAACTTCTGCCGCAATGAGATCAAACTCACCAGTTTGGCCATTGTCTCTCGGGTGAACTTGTGTGTTTTTAGCATAAGATATGCGTCTTAAGATTTCTTTGGGTGGAACCTTTTTAGGATCAAGGCGTTTTGATTTCAAAAGGTCGGAAACAAATGCTTCTTGATCGGTTCCGTTGAATAACAAAAAGGTTTCGTTATACCCGAGTTTGGTAATATGTTCTTTTACAATCTTTAAACCTAATGAGTGAAAGGTGGAAAGTGTAATTCCCTTTAGTTTTTCCCGTGGCACCATCTTACGAAGGCGTTCGGCCATCTCTTTCGCACTTTTGTTGGTAAAGGAAAGGGCAACAATTTTGCCCGCAGGGATTTTTACCCCTTCTACCATATGTGCGATGCGGTTTGTGATGACCCGAGTTTTTCCTGACCCTGCTCCTGCGAAGACAAGAAGAGGGCCTTGGATGGTGGAAACTGCTTCCATTTGCGCCGCATTTAATTTCATAGGGAGACCGGTAAGGGACATAATCTTGGTAAATCCGATCCGGTCGAGTGAAAAACGGCTGTTCTTTATTACTTAGGAGCAGTTTCCTTCCAAGATTTATTTTGGCCATGAAAGTTCAAAAAACTAGCAAAAATGGGATCCTCTTCCACTGGCAAAACGGAACGAAACCGAATCCAATCAAGAGCCGTAAAAAGTGCCATTTCAGAAAGTCCCGTTTTCCCATCGGTAAAGAAAAAATGACCGTTTAACTCTTGTTTGATATAATCAAGAATAGAGCTGATTCGGAGTGCATTTTTTGTGAGATAAGGGGCCGCATCTGGTTTGATCCCTTCTTTATTCAGGTAAAATAAAAGAATTCCATTATCAAGTGCCTGATCAATGGCAGTTTGTATGTTGGCCTCTCGGTAATGGTGAGGGCCATTTTTGGGTCGGAAGTTTCCGAATCCTTTGGTTTCAAAAAGATAGTCTGTGATTGTATGGCTGTCCCAAATTTTTACATCGTCTATTTCCGCATAAGGAATCTTCCAAAGCGGATTTTTTTCACGTAACTCTTTTTGACCGGCCTCGGTCATTGTATCCACTAGGGTAAATGGAATTCCTAGTTCCAAACAAAGAAAACGAATTCGTCTTACATAAGGAGAAGTGATACTACCATATAATTTCATATAGAGATAGTATTCCTACCGCTCCACATCCTTCAAGAGTAAGATTTTGATAATTTTAAAAAAGTGAGAAAATCTCTATACAATTCTTAGAATCAGAATATCCCTTGTTCGAAGGAAAAACAAAATGAAAGAACGAAAAAACTGGAAAGATCTATTCCCTACTCCGATTTACACCCTAGCCAGTTTTGATATCAAACTTCCTCGTTCTGAAGAAGAAAAAACCTATTATTTATTAAAATCCAAAAATTGGGTCAATGTAATCCCTATCACAAAGTCGGGTGAAATTTTACTCATCAAACAATACAGACATGGAATTGGTGAGGAGAGTTTAGAAATCCCGGGAGGGATTGTGGATGAAGAAGGACCCGGTTCCGAATTAGAATCGGCCATCCGAGAACTCAGAGAAGAAACAGGTTATGCCACTGACAGTTCAAAATACAAACTTCTTTCTAAGTTTTCCGGCAACCCGGCTATGTTTACCAATTGGTCTTATTCCTATGTAGCCTATGATGTGGAGTTAATTCACGATGTGGAGTTTGATGAAGGGGAAGACATTGAAATCATTTTAAAAAAACCAGAACAAGTAAAACAACTGTTACTCGATGGAACCATCCACCACCCTCACATGGCCGCAGCCCTTGGGATTTATTTTTTACAATCTAAGTAAGATAACCGAAGTCATGTAGAGTTTTTTACTAGGGATCATTCGGAAAAATAGATTCATACTTGAATCTATTCTAAAAAAAGACAAGGATCTACGTTTAGAAAAATCCCCAAGATTTTCGAAATTGCTGGAAAATTAAACATTAGTTTGAGACACTATGTTTATGAGAAAGTCCATCGCCCATTCAATCCTAGTACTTATCATAGTATTCAGTCAATTTCCGCTTTTTGCTGAAGGTGACGAAACATTAGAACCCATTACCATCACAGTTCAAAAGGGAGAAACTCTCTCTCTCATTTCAGAAAGGCATCTTTCTGATCCTAAACGTTGGCCAGAACTTCTCAAACATAACAAAATTCCCAATCCTGATCTTATCAAACCAGGTTTATCATTAGTTGTTCCCGTTTTTCTTCGAAAGGCAGTCGTTGGAGTCACAGAATTTGTGATGGGGCAAGTAGAATGGAATGGAACTGGTGGAAAAGGTCCTTGGGTTCCCCTCAAATTAGGACAAGAACTCCACCCAAATGATCAAATTAAAACTGTAGGCAAGGGAAAAACTGACCTTCATATCAATAACGTAGGTATGGTGCGAATTTTAACGAATAGCCATTTTGAAGTGAAAGGTGCTGAGAAAAAAGGCGGTGCCGTAACGGTTGCCCTTTTTAAAGGAAGTTTGGATGCCAAAGTCACAAAATCCAACCCACCAACCACAGAACACAAGTTCAATATTGTGAGTCCGTCTTCCACTGCGGGTGTTCGGGGAACTGAATTCCGTGTAGAGTTAGATGATAAACTCAGCTCGACCATTTCCTGTTTTGAAGGGGTGGTAGACGTAGCAGCACAAGGAAAAACTGTTGAGTTGAAACAAGGGATGGCAACTTTTGTAGAGAAAGGGAAGTCACCCGTACAACCTTATAAAATTCCAGAAGCACCACGCCTCAAAGAAGAATAGAAGGAATATGAATCGAAATTTATTACTGATCCTTGGAATTGTTTTTTTAACATTTAGTTCTCTTTTTTCCAAACCAAAAAGAGAACTTCGGATTGCAATTGATGCCGAACCAGAAGCCAATTTTGAATTGGAACTTTGGCAAGAAAAACCAAATGAAAATGGGGATAGCATAGCTCCAAAGCCACCCGAATCCATTCAGTTTAAGGGAAACAGAATCACTGTGACTCCAAAAGATGATTTCGAATACTTTCGTGTGCGCAGGTTAGGTGAATATGGAGCCAAAGGATTTTGGACCCAAGTATATTCTACAAATGTAGATCCGGGATCCCCACTTTCTGTTCCCAAGGAATATGTGGGTAAAAAAGTTTTTACACCCAAACAAGAACCTAAAAAAGCAACCTCCGTCATTTCCACCGATAGTTTTGTCATTGTAAAAACAAAAGAGGAATCCATTCGTTATTTAACCAAGGATCAGTTGACTTTACATCCGAGTGATGATGCATCAGGTGTTGCCGAAGTTCGGTTTCGCATCAACGGTGGTCATTGGAATTCAAGCAAAGCCATGACATCCATTCCTATTCAAGAAGAAGGCAGTTATAAGTTTTTATACTTCTCTCTTGACCAGGCGGGAAATAAAGAACCGATACAAGTTTTAGACTTTATTAAGGATGTAACGGCCCCAGAAACAAAACTCGAATGGGTCGGACCTAGTTCAATGGGCAAAGGAAGAACTCAATTCCTTTCGCCAGAAACTAAAATCAAACTCACTGCAAACGATAAATTAAGTGGGCCAAAAGATATTTTAACAGCTTATACCTGTCAGTCGGGAACTCAAACAGAATTTAAGGCCTATACGGCGGAGATTTCGATTACAGACCTAAAGTCTGTTTGTAAGGGATCATTTCAACTTTTTTACTATGCCGTTGATCAGGTAGGAAATGAAGAGGCAGTCAAAACTTTAAATTTTCAATTGGGTAGCGAATCCAATTGATAGGACAAACTAGATTGTCGATTGCTCTCCATTTTCGACAATAAACATTGGTCAAAGAGATGAAGAAAAACCTTTCTTTGGCCATTTTCAAACACAGAGACTTCCGATTTTTTATTGTAGCAAGGTTCTTTATGGTCCTTGCAATTAACATCCAAGCAACCATTGTTGGTTGGCAAGTTTACGAACTCACAGGTAGTGTTTTAGACTTGGGGCTTGTTGGACTTTTTGAAGCAGTTCCATCTATTGTTGTTTCACTCTATGCAGGGCATTTAGCTGATCTTCGCGATCGTCGTAATATCATTGTTATTTGTTTATTCTTTTTATTGATTTGTTCTCTCACTTTATTTGCATTCACAGGACCTCTCTCCTTTTTATTAGAAACCTATAAAGCTTATCCTATATTTTTAGTCATTTTGGTTTCTGGAATTGCCAGAGGTTTTATCTCCCCTGCTATCTTTAGTTTTGTTACACAACTAGTTCCAAGAGAACATTACCCACATTCAGCAGCATGGATGGGAACTTCTTTCCAAGCTGGTGCCGTGATTGGTCCGGCTCTCGGTGGAATTGTCTATGGAAGTTTTGGAATGCAAGCAGCTTATGCACTTGATTCCGTTTGTATTGGACTTCCGTTTTTACTTTTCTTTTGGATCGCAAAACGCAGTTTACCGGAACGAAAGGAAAAAGAGGCTCTAAAAGATAGTCTTCTCAAAGGCCTTCGTTTTGTTTTAAAAAATGAAATCATGTTAGGTGCAATGGCCCTGGATATGTTTGCCGTTCTTTTTGGAGGAGCAGTGGCTCTTCTACCAGTTTATGCCAAAGACATTCTCTTTGTTGGTTCAGAAGGACTTGGCTACCTACGTGCTGCACCATCCCTCGGTGCTCTCCTTATGGCTTACTACCTAACTTACAAACCACCTCTTGAAAAATCAGGGCGCGTTTTGTTATTCTGTGTTTTTGGATTTGGGGTTTGTATGTTGGTTTTTGGCCTTTCCCATTCCTTTCTTTTGTCCCTATTGGCGTTATTCCTATCCGGGGTTTTTGATAGTGTTTCGGTTGTGGTTCGTTCCACCATTATGCAAACCATGACTCCCGAAGATATGCGCGGACGTGTGAGTGCCATCAATAAAGTTTTTATTGGCTCTTCCAATGAAATTGGCGCTTTTGAATCAGGGGTTTCCGCAAAGTTTTTAGGTCCCGTGGGGTCTGTCGTTTTTGGTGCCACAATGACCATTCTCATTGTATTCTTTACTTTCCGGTTATCTCCTAAGCTGAAAGAATTAGAACTGAAAAACTGGGTTTAAAAATGCTTGGAAAATCTCTTTTCTAGGGAATACTGGACAAGCCATGTCAGATTTGATCCATGATTCCAAACTTCCAGAAGATAAAAAACATACCTTAGTTCTTCTCATTCAAACGATGTTAAACGATGTGAATAAACAAATCACTCATTTAGGAATCAATAACTACATGAAACTCCAAGATGATATAGCGAAAATTTTGGTTCCAGTCATTGAAGATAAAATGGAATGACTAGTCATTAGAACAAATTGGTGGAATTTTCCCAGTAACCTCGAATCGATTCATGAGAAAGACCATCCATTCCGGTGGTTTGTTTTTTTCTTTTGTATGGCAAAAAGAAAGGACTTGGGTTTTTGTATGAACCCAAAACCATAAGTTCTTTCCCTTCCAAAAGTCCGTCTCACCCAAAATGGTAGAATTGGCATCCAGGACAAAACTCTGTTTGGGATGAGAACCGTCCCAAATAGATAGAGAATCCACCTTCTCCCCATTCGAAAGACCAACTCTAGTTCCCAAAAAGTAATTTTGTAAAAGTAATTGCAAATGGCTTCCTTCACTTTCTTCCCAAATGGGATCGGGTCCATTAACCGTAAAAAGAAACCTTTCCCCCTCTTTTGACCGGATCACTCCCGTTAACCCTAAACTTTGTCGATAAGCACTGGCCAGAGCATTCGAATTGGTATCAAATCCTCCTTCACTATTGAATAAAACATTAGTTTGGAAAATTGAGTTTTGAAATCTTTGGATGGTAAACAGTCGCAATTGACTTTCTAAATTCAAATTTGTTGCCCCAGGACTCACTGCCAGATTGGTTAAAGGAAGGGCTAACCAGAGAATCCGTTTCCACTCCATTAAAAATTCATTTGCGATTTTTTCATGATCCAATTTCACAAAGATTTCTTTGTTTTTATCTCTGGCAGAAACAGAATAATTATAAGATCCCGTATATACAATGCGATCATCAATTAACATAGTTTTGTGGTGTAACAATCCCCCAAGATATCGATCGTTTTTATAAACAAAATCAACATTCCCATCTTCATAAATTTGTGAAGGATAAGCCAACTGTTGACTGAGATACATCCCTTCTGGATTTACAGTCATTGGTGCATTATAAATTCCTTCGACCCGAACTCCTCTTCGACTTGCTTCTACGAGTTTCAAACTAAGGATGGGGTCATAATGAGAGTAAATTAAGTATTTGATGGAATGTTTGGCAGAGTCCACAGCATCCAGTAACTGCTGTTGGATCTCAAGGCCTGCTTCTGGCGAAGTCCAATAAAGAAGTGGTCCAATCCTGAAAAAACCCTTAGGATTTTTTCCTTCGAGTGTGGATGTGATTGCCGAAACCTCGCCTAAAGGAATGTCTTGAATCCAAAAGACATTATTGTCTGTCTCCAGTCCATGTGTGGTAAAGTTACCAGTCCCTGTAAAAAAACGAACTCCATCAAAAATCCAGATTTTAGTATGATGGATTCCAGACCCTGACCATCTTTGAATATCTAAACCAAGAGACTCGAGTTCTGTATATTCTTCTTGTTTATCACCAAACAGTTGAATTTGAACACCCATTCTCTTTTTTAAATAAAGTTCAGTAAGGATTTCATAATCGTCTATGGAATACAAATAAGCTCGAATTGATACTTTGGCTTTACGGATTTCTGTGAGTAAAATATCCTTTACGATTCTTTTTTTCTCTGCGGCAACTTCACGACCGGGATAAGAGAAGTTGATTTCTGAAAGAGGAGAGTTGGGAAATAAAATTGAAGAAAGGTCCTTATGGGATTTTGATTTTTGACAAAAAAGTAGAGATGACAAAACAAAAATCAAAACTAGGAAACGATTTTTTTTCATATTTGTATTCTCCCAAATACATAACCAAAATTTGATTTGATACCAATCGATTCCGGTAATAAGAGTTGAGAAAATCCTACTCCTAACTCAAAAGAAGAATCCTCTTTTAAAGAAAGTTCCAAAACTCCTTCGCCAATAAAAAAAGCTTCAAAGTCTTTTTTCTGAAAACTAATTCTTCCATCTGTTGGCCCTCCCAGATGATAAGGCAAAAAATACGAACCGACTATTTTTGCGACGAACTGACGATAGGTGAATTGAAGAACAAATTCGCTCAAATACCCAAAACATTTTCCTTCTCGCAGACCAAAATTTTTTTCATATCCAGATTCGGTAACTGCCGCCGATGGGAAGATCCGAAAAATTTGTGAAATATAAGGAGTTTGTGCTGGGTGTGAGCCAAAAAAAACATAACCTTCTCGAATGATTTGGTTCTTTGTATTCCTTTCTTCCCGGTCCGAAAGGAAATGGGAATTTCGGAACAAAAAATCACCTAATCTAAGTTCTGCTCCAATCTGAAAAGCTTCTCCTGAAATAGGAATCGAACCGGGACTTATCGTTGATTTGGAACTTGTACGATCGTTTCCTTTGGCCCACAAAAAATCGAATTGGAATTCAAAAATCTCCGCATCAAAACCAAACCCAACATTTCCATTTAAAAGCGAGTCCCCATCAGCTCCTGACTGCTTTGTTTCTCTCTGATTATCTTTTACATGCCGCCCCCAACTCCCGAGTTCCAAGTATTGTATACCCAATCGTAATTGGAGATAATCTCCATAGAGAAGGCCAAAAGAATGCCTCCTGTGATGACTTCGTCTGCCTGCGTTTGGCTCTGAATCTTCAGGAAAACCTTGTCTGCCCTGCTGTTGACTCGGAAGTAATGAATGGAACCTGTCTTTTTCGAATAAAAGAGCACCTGAATGATGGTCCCAAAGAAAAAATTGTAAAATTAAATTTGGTAAGGGCAGAAATTCTAAAAAGATTCCTTCACCTCCGTCAAAACTCGTTTGAAAACTTTTTGGCCGAAACAAATGTTCCCGTCGACCGATTCCGATAAGAAATCTCGAGGTCTCATAACCTATATAATGGTTTTTCCCTAGATAAAAAGGTTTTAGTCCGCTTTCTTTTCCTGTGGTCAATTTGATGTTTAAATCCCAAACGATCCTTTCTTTTTTTCCTTTACCATTGAGACCAACAAACATTGATTCACCGGATATTCTATTCAAATAAGAAACATTCTGAAAGTCCGTACCCAATCGATTGATTTGTAAATCCCAACCAGGAGGGGGAGATTCTTTTTTCGCATTGGATTCTTTTAAGAACAATTCATATCCCAAAATCCCCACCTCAACTACCACAGCATCGATGGAAGAGGTTCCGAATAAAATGCTCATGATGAGAATGTAATAAAGTTTTGAAGGATTCAAAATCCCTCACGAAAGATTTCAAAATCAGAAGTGGACATTCCAGAACTTCCCGACTTCAACCAAAGGAACTCTCCTGTAGCCACAGGAATGCGAAATCCGGAATGACTTTCTTTATGACCGAAGGAAGAAATGAGTAAAGAATTCTGTCCTTGTTTTTTACGGATTTGGATGGACTCTCCGGAAGAAATTCCGTTTCCAATGGTTTGAGTGTTTTTGACAGTAAGGAGTAAATCCAATTCTGATTGGAAGATGGGAAAAAACCAATCCTTCCCATCGGGATCCACAATCCATGCGCAATTGTTTGGAAGAAGAATTGTCGTATTGTACTGAAATTTTTGGCCGGCTTTCCCTAAAGGTGAAAGACTGGGAAAACGAGTTTGGTAGGAAACCAGTTCATCGGTGTTTCCTTCATCTTCTACCAAGTACAAACTTAAATCCTCTTCTTTTTCCGAACGATTGCAGAGATAAATCCATTCATTTTGCGATTCTTGCGGGTTTGGATATATGGCTTCGATTTGGATGGGGCCTTTGTGTTCCAAAAAACTTTTGGATTGAATGAGAGAGGGATTAGAAAAGTAAGAATAGATTTGTTCTTCAGGAAAAAATGGCAGAGGATTTTCTAAATTTATTGAATACAGATTACCACCTAATGTTTGCCATTTGACAGGGATGGTGCCACCTCCATTTCCTAGTTTTACATCTGTTTGGTTGCGAAAAGGAAGGTTTGAATGGTAAGTAAATGCAGAAGTCGACCTAACTATTTCTAAACTGCGGTGTTTGGTAACACCAGGGCTTCGAAATTCTCCCGTACAAAGTGAAGCAGGATACACTGAACGTGAAAAAAGAATGGGGAAAGGTTCTGGATGTAAGGAACGAGTTCCTCCTATACTTTTCTCTTCGATCAGTTTTGGATCGAATGAAAGAAGAACAGATTCCCCCCTATCTCTGTCTTGGTAACGAAGTGAAAGGAAAGTTTTCGAAAAGAAGTCGTCTGGTAATTGGTAGAAATTTTCTCCATTACAAATGGAAGGAGACGTTGCTAAAGTCTGAATTACTGTTCCACTTGGTTTCCAGAACCAATATCGATTTCCATTTTCTCTTTCAAAAGAACCAAAACCTTCCTCAGGACCCAAAAAGCCAAAGTCCAAAAAAGGAGACTGACCGGAATTGTATTCTAAGAGTTCAGTAGAAAGATTTTCCACCAAATCAGCGTTTACTGATCCAGGGCTGATTTGGAACCCATACTGTAAAAAATAAGTAGAACTTCCTTTGCGACTATGTGGGTGCTCTTTTCCTTTCCCTATGACAATCGAATATCGATTTTGTTCCTTAACGCGAAGTAAATGATGGAAGTTTGGATTTGTTTGGAATGGAATTCTTTGTTTACTACTCCTTTCTTCCCAAAAGAAATTCGGAATTTGAAATACAACTTTGGGAATCGAAAAAGGTTTTTCTTTTTCTAAAAGGTCCCAACCTGACCAAGTTTTTCTTGTTATTAGAAAGTTTGCGTCAGTTGGTAAAATCCATTCGCCAGCTGACAAAGGATAGATGGTATCGTCAAAAACCCAATTGAGAGAAGATCCATCACAAGTTTCCCCTGTATTTTGAAATTCAAAGTAGGATGGAAGGGGCATTTCGGAATCAAAATGGTTCCCAGGATAGAATTCTGTAATTTGAATTTGGTTAGAACGGCAACCAGGAATCGCACCTTCCTTTTCCTTATTTACAAATTGATTCGGTAGGCCAGGATTTCCACAAAACGGATCCTCTGATTTCCAAAACTGAAATTGGTCCCTGCAAGATACAGATCGAATTTGGTTGGAAAAAAATTCATCTCCTTGGCGAAAGAAAAACTCTGGATCGTTGTATTCCGAACCACCCCACCGAACGAGTGTTTTTTTTCCTAATTCAGAAAGAAATTCTTTGGGAATGAGAATTCCCTTGTAGTTTGGATCATCCGATAAGATGACAACTCCATGAGGTAATAGCAACTTAGTTCGTTTTGTAAATACGTCTGAATGAAAGGATGTTTTTTTTCCACCAGTTTCCCATTCTAAGTTCTGCGATCTTGGACAAATTACATTGTCTTTTGGATTTTCCCACTCCATAAACCTTTGGAATGAAGATTCAGAGTGACGAAAGACTTCTGAAACCACAGGTTCGTCCGGCTCACACTGTGTAAGCCAATGATCGTTTTGAGTGATAATTCTTTCTGTAAACTCTTCTAAATCAGGACAGGGAAACTCCAAGGAGAGAATCGGACGTTTGTTTTCTGTGCCGACAAAACTCTGCGAGCGAAATACAACCTCACAACTCTCCTTAGTTCTCTGTAAAAAAATGGGATGTGGGACAGCAAATGTCTGGTAGGTGACAAGGCCACCAGAGAATACTTGTGAATCCCATTCTAACAGTAAACCCAGTTTATCAGATTCCTTTTTCCACTTTCCCCATTCAGAGAGAGAAGCTACCCAACCTTTTCCTTTCAAATTCCAAGAAGAGTATTCGTTTGTTTTGGTTTCTAGAAGCGAAAAACCTGATTTCCATTTTTCAAAAACGTTTTCATCCGTTTTCCAACAAATTCTAAATTTTCCACCTAACTCTCGTCTGTATAAATCAATTGGCAAAGAAAAAAGACAAAAAATACCCGAATCAAAAAGTGTACGTTCTGTGTTTTCAATCGAGTCTCCCAAATCCTCGTTATTTCCGTAAAAGAATTCCAGTTTCGGTGTTTCACTATAACCATCGCCAAACAATAAAAAAGGGGATTCTTCTTTGTTTTGGCAAGAACCAAGCAACAATAATAGGAAAAGAATGGTTCGTGTTCGCATCTCCCACCTCAAAGGTTTTAGGTGGGAGATGGATATTATGGTTCTATTTTTTTAAGTTTTTGGATGCTTAAATAGATTTTTTCGGCAAGTACAGGTCCAATTCCAGGAACCTCTTTCAGTTCTTCTCTCGTAGCATCGGTTACCTTCTTTTTAGTATGGAAATAAGATAAGATACCTTTTCGTCTGCTCGCACCGATGTCTTCGATATCATCCAAAATAGTCTTTAACGCTTTTTTCTTTCTTTGGACTCTTTGGAAAGTCACTCCAAAGCGGTGTGCCTCATCTCGTAAATTACGAAGGAGGCGCATCATAGGAGAATGAATATCAAAACTATAAGGATATTTTTCTCCCGGGAAATAAATTTCCTCTCTTTTTTTTGCCAAACCCACCATCGGTATATGACCAAGTTCTAGAGCATTGGCAGCTTCAGCGGCACGTGATAACTGAGTGAGTCCTCCATCAATCACGATCAGATCAGGAAGTGGTTCTTCTTCGTTTACTAAATGACTGAGCCTTCTCGCAATAACCTCGTGAATCATACCAGGATCATTGATCCCTTCATATCCACGCATTTTATAATGTCTATAACCAGCTTTATACGGTTTACCATCCACAAACATCACACCACTTGCGACAGGAGACGAACCTTGGAAGTGAGAAATATCGTAACACTCAATGGTCCGAGGTAAAACAGGTAAATTCAATTTTTCTTGGAGTTCCTTAATGGCAACCGATTGGTCGCGCAGTTTTGTGGCAAGGATACGTTCGGTTAAACTCAAATCCGCATTTTTCTCTGCTAAACGAAGCAGTGATTTTTTTGGTCCCATCTCCGGAAATTTAAGTTTGAGTGAAGATCCAAATTTTTCTGTCATCGCTTCAACAAATACATCATAATTTCCTTTGGCTGATGGAGGTAAAAAAACAATACTAGGAAGGACTGTGGCATTTAAATAGTAGTCACGAAGAAAGGATGTAAACACCTCTTCATCATCCGAAAATGAAAGTCCTGTCAGTGGAAATGATTTTTTACCTTCGAGTCTACCACCTCTTACTTCCAAAATAATCATTTGTCCTTCGTCATCCCGCTTACTAATGCCAAGGATGTCTTCATCTCCTCCATCCATACTAACTACGGTTTGTTTCTCTCGCACTTGATTGATTTTATCAATCCTTGCCTTTAAAAAACCGGCTCTCTCATACTCTAACTTTTCAGATGCCTGGACCATTGCCGTTTTTAATCCAGTAACCAATCGTTCTTTTTTTCCTTCCAAAAAGTTTAAAATTTCATCCACTAACTCCGCATAGGTCTCTTTTGTAATATTTCCCTGACAAGGACCAAGACAACGTCCCATATGAAAATTAAGACAGGGCCTTTGTGGTTTTGCAAGTGGTAGTTTGAGTTTGGTTTTACGAATTGGAAAGATTCTATGTATCAATTCCAAAGTATCCCGAGCTGCTTTTACATCAGTAAAGGGTCCAAAGTAACGGTCGCCATTGTCTTTTACCTTTCTTGTGAGAAATACCATCGGGAAATCTTCGCTTGTAGAAACACAAAGGAAGGGATATTTTTTATCATCCTTTAGCCGGACGTTAAACTTAGGATTGTATTTTTTGATGAGAGTGGCTTCGAGAAGTAATGCTTCCTTTTCTGTACTGGTAGCAATCCAGTCTAGGTCATACAATTCTACATAAAGTGCACGTGTTTTGCGATCTTTTTGATTCGGATTTAGATAAGACCGAACACGTGATTGTAACTTTAGCGCTTTACCTACATAGATGACTTGTCCATCTTCATTTTTCCAAAGATAACATCCTGGTAGACTTCCTAAATTTTTTATCTTTTCTTGGATGGTTTTTAGAACGAGTGAATCTTTCATTATAGATACTTCAGGGAATTTTACGTTTACAATTCTTAGACAGTCTGTATCCCTAGGGTATGGATATGCGTAAAATGATCAAATTTATAATTTTTGGTCTAGAAGGTTTTAATTACGGAATCGGTGTCCCCACTCTCCTCGGTTATATTTATTTTTTTACAGAATGGTCGGGAGAAGAATTTCAAATCATTCTAATTTCTACATCCATTGCTGTTTTTTTCATTCTCGGGTTTTGTATTAGTTTTTATTGGATTCGGTTTGCCCCAGTGGCCAGAATTGGAAAACCAGATGTTACCAAAAGAGATCATAAATTGGCCTATTTCTGGTTGGATCATTTAGGTAAAGTCGCGATCATCGATATGATTGTTCGTTATGCCATCGGATTTTTATTTGTTATTTCTGCCCTTCTCTTCTATTTAAAATCCAAAAACTTTGTGTTAATGAGTGAGATGGCAATTGGCCTTTTTCTCACCCTTGCAGTGACAGTCATTTTCCAATCTATCTTTATTGATTATGTTGAAAACAAATTCAATATCAAAGGAATCCTTCTCAACATCCGCAATGATCATACCCAAAGAATTAATACCAGGAAATTATCTAGAAATCTAGGTTTTCAAACAGTTCTCGCCTTTTTTGCAGCTATCTTAATTTTATTTATCGTGAACTACCGGCTAAACTTCAAACAAGAATTGGATTTGATCAACACCAGTATGGAACAATCAGTAATGGACTCAGAAACACTGATGCGTGTGACTCTTGTTGATTTCCGAGACCGACTCACTCTCTCTATTTTTGCAGAGAATAAACTAAAAGACCAAATTGTAAAAAAAGACATTCAAGGAATCCGAGCTGTCCTAAACGACATCCAATTAAAAAGTACAAACCACGCTGTCGAAGCCCTCTTCTATTACAAACCGGAAGAAGGAATTTTTGTTTCGACCAATGAATATGATCGTTCAAAAACAGGATCCATATTTTTCATTGAAGATATCGAATTGGCGAAACAAGGACCTCTCCGACATACGAGTATCCGCTCCAAAATTTCGGGCGATATCATTTCACCTTATACTCTTCCCGTTTATCAAAACAACCAGTTCCTCGGATACGTTGGTGGATTTTTAAACATCGGCAAACTTTCCAGTTTCATTTTAGGGAACCTTAAAATTGGAACTTCAGGAAAGGTCGGTTTTTTTGATGGAGATGGTGCCATTGTCTACTACACAAACAAAAAAGAAATTGGCAATAACGCCAAAACAAAGTTAGTTTTAGATATTCCCTTCCAAAAAGAAGATGCTCTTGGATTTGCTGACTCCACCGAAGATGGAACTCTAAAAAGAATTTTCTTTGTTAAAAATCCCGAATTCAATTATGTGATTTTTTGTATTTTCGAAAATGCTGAATTGTATGAAAAAACACTGACAAGTTTATTTACTACACTTGGAATTTCGATCATTGTCGTTCTAGTCATCGGTGTCATCACTGTCCTCGTGATTGAATCTAAATTGAAACCATTGGAAAGAATCAAAATTAGAATCGCGGATATGGTGAAAGGAAACCTACAATCCGATTTTTATGATTCAAGCAGAGACGAAATTGGAAGTATGGCAAACGCCATGTTTGATTTCCAAACTAAATTACGCCAAATTGTAAACAAAACACAAACAGTTTCAAATGAGCTCACAAACACTAGTTCAAATATTTATGAGTCAATGTTATCGTTATCGGATGCGGCACAAAACCAAGCAGCCAGTAGCGAAGAAATTTCTGCTTCTGTAGAAGAAATCACGGCTGGAATCGAAAGTGTAGCCCAACGTACGGAGACCCAATCTTTTACGCTTGTTTCTCTTATGAAAAAAATGACTGAGCTAAACGGAGCGGTTTCTGAAATTGATAAAAAGTTTCAAATTGCGGATACCAGGGTCGAAGAAATCACAAACGATGCCAAGTTAGGTGAAAAATCTTTAAGTGAGATGAAACTTTCCATGGATAAAATCTACGAGTCGTCTTCAGAAATGACAAACGTTGTAGAAATCATTCACAATATTTCGGAACAAATCAATTTACTGGCACTCAATGCCGCGATCGAAGCGGCAAGGGCCGGCGTCAGCGGTCGAGGATTTGCCGTTGTTGCAGACGAAATTTCAAAACTAGCTGATAAAACGGCAAAGTCCATAGATGATATTGAAGAACTCATCAAACAAAACGAAGGTGAAATCAAACAAGGCCAGGAAAAAATTGACCAGTCTATTGTGATTTTAAGTGAAACCATTTCGGGAGTAAACTCCATCAATCAAATGACAAAAGAAATTCGAATTGTAGTCCAAAAACAGATTGAAACAAACGAAGAAGTCAATGAAGGTGTCACTCAAATTCGCGAACTCTCCGAAATGATCAAAGAAGCAACCGACGAACAAAAAATGGCGATGCTTGAAATTTCAAGATCAATGGCGGAGATCAATAATCACGCACAAACAACAGCTATGTCTAGCGAAGGTACCAAATCCAGTTCCCAAAATATGAACCAACTATCCGAAAGTTTAAGAAGAGAGATCAATTATTTCCATGTCTAAATCCAAAAACAAAATACCATTCAAAACAAGACTCTATACATTCATCATTCCTTTATTTTTCGGGCTCACCTCAGCAGTTTTATTCAAATACTATGCCATAACGCCCGTTCATGTCCCCAATCAGTTTATGGAACCTACGTTAAAAAGTGGATCCACTGCTTATTTCAATCGATTGTTTCGCTCTAAACATTTGGGGATTGGAGATATTGTACTTGTACGTTCCCCTCTTGATCCTGAATCCGTTTTTATCGCTAGGATCGTTGGAAAACCAGGAGATACCATTTATGTACAAAAAAGAATGGTCTTTCGGAATGGAACCTTACTTGATCCCACAAGTTTTCCAGAATCTGGATCCAATGACGTACCCATGATCCCACAAGGAAAAACGGAATCAGATGATATGCCAAAACTAACCGTTCCTGAAAAATCTTTTTTCTTACTTGCTGACAACCGAGAACTTGGAGTCGACTCTCGAACCTTAGGAGTGGTACAAGAAAACCATGTGATCGCCACATTATGGTAAAAAGGAATTTTGAAGATTGGATTCAATTTTTTGAATCCTCTTTACTCATAATAGGTTCCGCCCTTCTGCTTTCCGGGATTTTTTTTCTTGTAGCATTTAACTGGAACAACCTGGATAGATTCACCAAACTAGGATTTGTTGGCGTTTTATACACCATCACCTATCTTTTAACCATTTTTTTTCGAAAGAAACCACTTTATTTTGAAATAGGACTTACGATCACCTTCTTTCTCACGGCATCAGCTTTGTTTACCTTCGGCCAAATCTACCAAACTGGTGCGGATGTTTATGATTTATTTTTTGGTTGGACATTACTCACTTTCTTTCTTATCCTAGTTTCTCGTTCAGGGTTGATTACAGGACTTTGGTTTGTTTTAGTTGCAACAACCGTATATTTGTATTCCGAACAGGTATCTTTCAGAAAAGAATCTTACATCCTATTCACGATCACCTCACTTCTATTTGGTGGAACCGTCTCCTTTTTTGATTGGCTAACAACAAATCCATATTCAGATAAAACGAAAGTTTTTCTTTCGGGACTTGGTTTATTCATTACTTTATCTTTTCTCCATTCCGCAGCATCCGCGCTATTATGGAGTCAGGATGAAACTACATCCATTCTGAAATATGGATTTTATCAAATCCTCATTCCCCTGATTTCTTTTGGATTCTATTATTGTTACTACCGATGGGTTCGGTTTCGATTGTTAAATCTAACCATCATTTTACTTTTTGGACTTGGGCAAATTTTTCTAAAAACATTAGATTTATTCCACATCTGGGCCTATAGTTCAGGTGTTAGTTTTTTACTTTTTTCCCTTTGGATCACAGGTTATACACTTTGGGCCGTCTCTCACCTAAACCACCTAAGAAAAGCTAAACTAAGTCAAGGAGACTCATTGTGAGATCCATTTGGTATATAGAAATTCTCAGTTTTTTTGGATCTCTTCTTGCGGGAGGATTTTTTTTACTCTGCCTTGTAGTTCTCGGGCTTCTGAATTACGAATATTTGAATTTATTTTTGGGTCTTCTTGTTATGATCTTTGTATCTATACTTTCTTTTATCCCACAAAAGGATCAAAAAGTAAGTTTTAGACCTGTAATTTTTTCTTTTTTAAACCAAGGTTTTGTTTTATTTCTCTTTGGAGTATACGAGGTTTTTAAACCAACAGATATATCCTTTCTCTGGACCATCCTCAGTTTTCAGACACTTTTCTTTTTTTTCGTATCCAATCCTATCCAGAGATTCCTATCTCCTATTTTATTTTTTGTATTTTCGGTGGTTTTACTATTCGAATATAAAATTCTAATTTTAGTTCCCATACTAACAGCCGTATCGGTGGCGCTATTTTATCGTTTTACACAACCAGAAAATATTCCCGAAAACTTCGAAAGTTTACCTTACTCTTTATGTATCTCTCTACTCTGTTTGGCTGGTTTCTCATTTTTCCCAGAGCTAAAACAATCTCCAAAAATTCCTCAGTTACAAACCGTAGTATTTTATCTAGCAGGTTGTTTTTTCTTGTATCAAGAACTCATTCCCCAAACAAACTACAGAATACTAACAACCCTCCTCTTATTTTTTGGACTTATTTTTTTCCCTACACTGGAAACACCAGGGGTCATTGCTTCTTTCTTAGTAATCCTCGTTAGCTTTGCGAAGGGTTATCCATTTCTAACTTATTTAGCCTGGGCCTCTCTAGTTTTATTTTATTTCGGTTTCTATTATGACCTAGATAGTACCCTTCTAGAAAAATCCCAAATGATGTTCGGCTCCTCCCTTCTCTTTTTTCTCTCTTACTTTGGTTTGCGATTCTCTCCCTTTAGGAAAAAACGATGAAAGGAAAAACAATCCTTATCCTCACCATCAACCTAGTATTGTTTATGGGAACAATACTCTATTCAGTTTCAAAAAAAGAAACCATCCGCAAAGAAGGTCGATTGATTTTTCTACCCCTTATCCCGAAAGACCCTAGATCTCTTTTTCAGGGAGATTATATGGTTTTATCCTACGACTGGAACCGACTAAAAACAGAAGGATACTCCGAAGCTCCGAAACGGGGTTGCCTTGTTTTTCAAATTGAAAACGACCAAATCCTACCCATCCGATTACAAACCTCCTTCACTGACATCCAACCCTCAGAACATTGCCTTCAGTATTATAGAAATGAATTTGAAATCAAAGTCGGAGCCGAATCTTATTTCTTTCAAGAAGGTGATGCAGATATTTATGTGGAAGCAAAGTTTGCGGGACTTCGTTTGATTGACGGGAATACAGATGGGGACAAATTACTTGTAGGTTTGTATGATAAAAACAAACAAAGATTAGGTCCCAAGGAACAAAGGTAAATCTACAAAAAATTTAGTTTTTCCAGGTTTGGATTCAAAATGGATTCGACCATTATGCCTCTCAACAATCTTTCTACAAATATCAAGACCAAGCCCACTACCTTCCCCGGAAGGTTTGGTTGTAAAAAATGGTTCAAAAATTCGTTCTTGGACTTCCAATGAAATACCAGCCCCACTATCTTCGACTGTCACTCGAACCATTTCATCAAAAACTTCGGTTCGGATTCTCATTTCTCCTGAGAATGTCATCGCCTGTAGGCCGTTATAGATAAGATTTGTCCAAAGATGTAATAACTCCTCCGGATATCCTTCAACCATAGGAATCGGATTGTATTCTTTAATGAGAGTCACCTTTCTTTTGAATTGATTCTGGTAAAGAGTGAGAACTGTTTCTATATTTTCTTGAAGGTTGGTTTTTACCGGGCTGGAAGAAACTTCAAACCGCGCAAAATTTTTTAAAGCAAAAGTCATTTTACTCGCACGTTCTACTGCCAACTGCATAATACTTAAAGATTGAAATACGGTAATTTCTTCAGCTAACAAAGA
This sequence comes from Leptospira perdikensis, assembly GCF_004769575.1. Taxonomy (NCBI): domain Bacteria; kingdom Pseudomonadati; phylum Spirochaetota; class Leptospiria; order Leptospirales; family Leptospiraceae; genus Leptospira; species Leptospira perdikensis. The sequence continues at coordinate 99,348 of NZ_RQGA01000001.1, forward strand.
AACTAGTGCAAATACATCGGAGTCTTGAAATAAAATTTCGAATTCTTGAAGAATATTTAAATCAAATCCGGAATCAATTAAGTTATAAGAAAAGGATTCTGGAATATTTTTAGTCTTAAGCCAAGATTCAATTTCTTTTCGCCGCCTCATCCTTTCCTTTCCAGAAACCATATCTACTCGAGATTTCAATACCTCCAAACAACTTAGAAATAACTTTTGTTTTTCAAGACTTGGCACGAGATCTCGAAGTTCTTTCTGGAACAATGAAATCTCTGATTCAAAAAGAGCTTCTTTGAGATTTTGTGCGGAAGCATGGATGGCAGCAATGGGATTGTTGATTTCATGAGCTATCCCCGCAACAAGTTGCCCAAGGCTTGCCATCTTTTCAGAGAGAATGAGTTGGGATTGAGTTTTTTTAAGACTTTTGATGGTCACCTCTAGTTCCGCATTTGTATTTTTTAGATTTTTGGTTCTCTCTTCTACTTGTAACTCTAAACTTTCATTCAGTTCTCGCAGTTCCTGTTCTCTGGATTTTAACGCTTCGTAAATTTCATTTTTTCTTAAATTGCTTATGGTAAGTGCAATTTGATCTCCCAGTTGGCTACAGAAAATAATTTCATCTTCTTCCCAGATATGCGATTTTCCAACATGTTCAAAACATAAGGTTCCTATGAGTTCTTCACCCATTCGAATCACACCATCTAACATAGCTGTGATGCCATTGGGTTTTAAATAAGATTCAACAAACCCTTTGGTTCTTGGGTCGGTATAAGGATCACTCGCATCCACATACTTTTCTTTCACGAGATATTGAAACTCTTCCCGAAATTCCATTTCTTTCAAAATGGCTCCAGAGTTGTGTTTCGCTTCACTCAATAAATAAGTATCTACATTATGTAATTCATTTTTAGTTTCATTGAATAACCAAACCCCAACTCTCTCGATCCCAAGAACCTTGGACACAGACTCCGTGATAAAAGAGGCAAATGTAAAGATCTCTCCTGATCGCACTGCAGGATGGGAGGAGACCTCGGCCAAAATTCTTTGTTCGGCCCTAGCGCGGTTTAGCTCGTTTTCTAAGCCTTTCATGGGTTTTTAGAATCCTATTCGACGGATTCTACCGGCAATTCTTGGCAGGACAGGTAGGAAATTCTCAATTTCTTAAGGGTTCTATGCGTACTTCCCTCTTAAAATGAGTGACAGAGACCCCGAATTCGAAATTCTGTAATTAAAAAATCGTTTCATCTCTCGATACGAGCCTTTTAGGAGAAACTCATGGTAAAAATCGCAATCAATGGTTTTGGTCGCATTGGACGACTTGTACTTCGATCCGGAATCAAAGATCCCAATTTAGAATTTGTCGCAATCAACGACCTTGTCACACCGGACAACCTTTCTTATCTTTTCAAATATGACTCCACTCACGGTCGTTTTGACGGTGAAGTTTCTCACACAGACAACGAAATCATTATCGATGACAAAAAAGTAAAAACCTTCTCCGAAAGAGACCCAGAAAAACTTCCATGGAAAGAACTTGGAGTGGACTTCGTCATTGAATCTACCGGTCTTTTCACTGATCGAGTGGGTGCCGAAAAACACATCAAAGCAGGTGCCAAAAAAGTGGTGATCTCTGCTCCTGCAAAAGACAAAGACATTCCTACTTTCGTAATGGGTGTGAATCACGAAAAATACGATTCTGGAAAAGACAATGTAGTTTCTAACGCATCTTGTACAACAAACTGCCTAGCTCCGATCACAAAAGTGGTCCTTGACAACTTTGGAATCGTGGAAGGTCTTATGACAACCATCCATGCGATGACAGCAACCCAACCAACTGTTGACGGTCCTTCTAAAAAAGACTTCCGTGGCGGACGTGGTGCTGCACAAAACATCATCCCAGCTTCGACTGGTGCTGCAAAAGCAGTAGGACTTTGTATCCCTGAGGTGAATGGAAAACTCACTGGTATGAGTTTCCGTGTTCCAACTCCAGATGTATCTGTTGTGGATTTAACTGTTCGCACAGAAAAACCAACAAACTTAGCTGAAATCAAAAAGAAAATGAAAGAAGCAAGTGAAGGTTCTATGAAAGGAATCCTCGGTTACACTGAAGATATGGTGGTTTCTAATGACTTCCTAGGAGACATTCGTTCTTCTATCTTTGATGCGGATGCTTGTATTGAACTTAGTCCTACTTTTTTCAAACTTGTATCTTGGTATGACAATGAAATGGGATACTCTAACCGAGTGCTCGATCTAGTTCGTTACATGGCAAAAAAAGGTTAAGATGAAATTACCTCTTCTAGAAGAACAAAATCTAAAAGGAAAACGAGTTTTTGTTCGTGTGGACTTCAATGTCCCCGTTGAAAACGGAAAAGCTACGGACAAAACTCGAATTGAAAAAACCCTCCCGACTTTGGAATTACTCATTTCCAAAGGGGCAAAGATCATTCTTGGAAGTCACTTAGGTCGCCCCAAAGGTGGCCCTGAGGCAAAATACTCCATGAAACCCGTGTTTGATGTTCTTTCTACCTTAGTCAAAACCAAAGTCAGTTTTTCTGACTCTGTTGTTGGTTCTGCTGTGGTGAAGATGACAAACGAACTTGGGGAAGGGGAAATTCTCCTTTTAGAAAACCTTCGTTTCCATAAGGAAGAAGAGGAAAATGAAGCCGGTTTCTGTAAGGAACTGGCCAAACTCGCTGACGTTTATGTCAACGATGCCTTTGGAACCGCTCACCGTGCTCATGCCTCTACGGAAGGTGTAGCTCACCTTCTTCCTGCATTTGCGGGACTCCTCATGCGAAAGGAAATTGAAGTACTCAGTGGACTTCTCGCAAGACCAGAGCGCCCTTTTGTGGCGATCGTGGGTGGATCCAAAGTCAGTTCTAAATTTGCAATTTTAAAGAACCTTCTCGAGAAGGTAGACCATCTTCTCATCGGTGGTGGGATGGCTTACACCTTCCTAAAATCCAGAGCTGTTCCCGTTGGTAAATCCCTCGTGGAACCAGACTTTGAATCCCAAGCCTTCCAGTTGATTGACAGAGCCGGAATCCAAGGAGTTGACCTCCAAATTCCGGTAGATCATATCATTGCCGATGCTTTTGATCCCAATGCTAAAACCAAGTCGGTTGATAAAATGGGAATCATCGATGGTTGGATGGGAATGGACATTGGCCCGAAAACGGTAGATAATTACATCAAAGCCATCAAAGAAGCCAAAACCATCCTTTGGAATGGACCGATGGGTGTGTTTGAGATGGACAAGTTCTCCAAAGGAACTATTGAGATTGCCAAAGCCATCAGTAAATCCAAAGCCAAAACCGTTGTGGGTGGAGGAGATTCCATTGCAGCAGTGAATAAAGCTGGTGTGGCAGACAAAATCACTCATATATCCACAGGTGGTGGAGCTTCTTTAGAATTTTTAGAAGGACGCACTCTTCCTGGTGTACAATGTTTACTCCCTAAGGAAGAAAAATAAGATGAGAAAGAAGATCATTGCTGGAAATTGGAAAATGAATTTAACATTGGCGGAAGCTGTAACCATAACCAAAGGTTTGGTTTCTGCAAGTGAATCGTCTACTCATGAAGTGATGATTTTCCCAAGTGCTCTGCATTTGGAATCTGTTGCGAATCTTGCCAAAGGATCGAAACTCATCGTGGGAGCACAAAACGCTTACCAATCCGGACTCACGGCAATGACTGGAGAAATTTCGCCAGTGCAACTTGCTGAGCTTGGCATCACCACAGTTCTTGTCGGCCACTCCGAAAGACGCCAATTCCTTGGGGAAACTTCGGAATTCGATAACCAAAAGATTTCGCATTTCCTAAAAGCAGGACTTCGCGTGGTTTATTGTGTGGGAGAAACTTGGGCAGAACGAGAAAAAGGAAACACCTTTGCTGTGTTAGAAGACCAAATCAAAAAAGGTTTAAAGGACATTACGAGCGACCTATTCTCGAATCTTGTCATTGCCTATGAACCCGTTTGGGCCATCGGAACAGGAAAGGTGGCAACTCCCGTGGAAGCGGAAGAAGCACATGCCTTTATCCGTAAGGAAATTGGTAATTTATTTGTAGGTGCTTCTGCAATCGCGGAGAAAATTCAAATTCTCTATGGCGGTTCGGTAAAACCGGACAATATCAAAGAATTACTCACAAAACCAAACATAGACGGTGGCCTCGTAGGAGGAGCCAGTCAAAAATTAGATTCATTTTTAGGACTATTGAAATAAGGAAACACTATGGGATTTTTTGCAGGAACCATCCTCACACTTTTTATTCTACTTTCACTCTTTCTCATCCTTCTCGTCATGATCCAAACCGGAAAAGGCGGAAGTGCAGGAATGTTAGGTGGATCAACCGCGAGTCAATCTGTGTTTGGCGCATCAACAGCTGACGTGATGACAAAAACTACAAGAGTGGCTGCGATTCTATTCATCGTTCTCTCTCTGGCTCTTTCCTTTGTTTTCGCGAAAAAAGACGAAGTTTTGGTTCCTGATGTGGAACCAAGTTTAGAAGCTCCGGTAGAAACTGATGGAACACCTTCCGAAGTACCGGCTCCTACTACTCCTTAATTTATTCTTCTTTAGTGTCAGTCTCTTCTCTGAGACTGGCATTTCCGAAAAAGAAAATAGATTAGATAAGGAGATCCTAAACCTTTACCGAGAAATCGCTAAAGCTAGGGAACTTCTTAGCTACGAACAAGTTACATCTTTACCCGCCAACACAACCATCAGTTTTATTGGAACCTATCCCAACAGAACAGGGATTCGCATTCGTAAATACAAAGTAGATCCAGACCCACAAAACAAAAACAGAATCAAACATTCTGAAGAAAAATCGATCCTTCTTGAATTTAATGGTTCCGTTCTTTCTAAACTGGAAGTAACGGTGGTTACGGAAGATACAGAAATCGAACAAAAAACAAAAACTAAAATTTCAGATACTTCGCCGTTGGATGAATCTTTAAACGATATGGTGATTAGTTTTTCAGGTATTGATGGAAGTGACAGTTTTCCGCTCTCTTCACTTCGCAACGATGAAATCAAACAGGAACGAAACGATTTTAAGAAAGACTTTTATATCAAATTTCTTTTGGATTTTCATAGCCAATTGGCAGCCATTACCGCCTTACAGAAAACTGGTGGAAACAAAAATCAAAAATCTATGTTCAAACAATTGAACCAGTCTCTAGGGTATTAATTTGCCTGAGAATACACAAAATAACGATTCTGGATCCGTTGAAAAAGTTGCCGAAAAAGCACGTGAACTTGAAGCCATTTATGATGTGGTTCAAGACCCACTAGTACTCATTGATTCCGATTTTAACATCCAAAGAGCCAATCTTGCAACAATCTTATTTGCAAAAAACAATAAGTATGATGAACTTTTAGATCGAAAATGTTACGAAGTATTGTATCAACGGACCGATATTTGTCCTTATTGCCCCAAACTAAACGTCAAAACAAAAGACAAAAATCAAAACTATTCCACACCGATTACAAGAGAGATATTCTTTCGTTCGGAAGATAAAAAACAAACTTTACTACTCGAATTTTATCCCTACCCCAAACAAGAAGATCTCTTTTGGATGGTGGAAAAAATCTCTGATGTAACAAAACAAAGGGATAAAGAAGAAGAATCCTTTCGGATGCGTAACCTTGCCTCTCTCGGAATTTTGATTTCCGGAATTGCTCATGAATTGAACAATCCGCTAACTGGAATTAGCTTAACATTACAAAACCTAAAAGCAAATTGGCAAAACCAACCTCCAGAACTCATTGAAAAAAGATTAGATATGATCAAAAATGATATCTCAAGGGCAGCCATCATTGTATCCGATATCATCTCCTTTGCAAAAACTGACAAAGTAAAAGTAACTCTTGGAGATATTGTAGAAACAATCAACCGAGCAAAAGATACAGTGATTCGCCTTTACCCACACTTGAGTAAAAACATTGTTTGGCGGATATCTTGTGATTATGATTACCAGTTTCCCTTCCATCCAGGAAAAATGGAACGTTTGTTTATGAATTTATTTCGTAACTCACTGCAAGCCTTTGATTATAGACCTGGCGAAATTTCCATTGAACTGAGAAAAACAAAAAACTGGCTCCACATCATTATCGAAGACAATGCAGGCGGAATCCCCGACGCCATCATTCAAAAAATCTTTGATCCATTTTTTACGAGTAATAAATCTGGGACAGGAACTGGGCTTGGACTTTCCATTTGCCACTCCATAGTCAAAGAACATGACGGTAATATTTCGGTGAAATCTGCCGAACAAAAAACTAGGTTCACCATTTCCTTTCCCCTCACCAATGATATCACGGAGCAAAATCCATGAAAAAATCGATTCTAATTGTTGAAGACATCCACTCCATTCGCGAAGCCATTATGGATTTACTTAGTACCAAGTTCAATGTGTTCGGCGCAGAACATTTTGAAGAAGCGGTTTGGTATCTCACTAACGAAAAAATTGATTTAACCATCACAGACATCCGCCTACCCGGAAAATCGGGGATTGATCTTGTGACCCTCATCCAAAGAGAATTTCCTCACATTTTGTATGCGCTGATGACAGCTTACAATATCAATGAATATATAAAGTATGCCAAAGACCTTCATATTTGGAATATCATTCCAAAATATAGTTTTTTGGACATCCATCTCATCGAAGTTATGGTAGAGAAATTACTTTCAAACGATATTTTTGGAATTGAAAAATATTTCACCGGTGACTTTAAAGTTTATAACCAAAACATCAATAGCGAATTTGAAGATGCCCCGAATAACGGGATCATTTACAAACAAATCAAATCAGACCAAGACCGTTCTATACTATGTGGAAAAATTTCTAAAAATTTAATCCAATTGGGAGCACCTAAGGCCATCCAACAAGTGTTAGAAGAACTTACATCCAATGCAATGATCCGAGCTCCCCGCACTCACGAAGGCGAATATAAATATCAATTTGAAATTCCAAGCCATGACATGGTAGTTCCATTGGATAACATCCAACTAATGCCTGACGATTATTTTTTAATTGGATACGGGGCTACAGAAAGTACAATATTTATCGTAGTGCGCGATCAGTTTGGATCATTAAGAAAAGAAGAAATCTTACACAGACTAGATAGACATATCAGTATTGATGAATCTACTGGTTTTCCGAAAGGTTTAGAAGACAGCCATGGACGTGGGCTTTATATTTGCCGAGAAATCTCTGACCAACTCATCTTTAACATTGAGGCTGGAGTTTGCACAGAAACCATCGCGATGATTAACAGAGAAGGAAGGACTGGATTCAAATCTCTTTCCATTTACGAAGTAGATCCAAAACAAAAAACCAATCCTTAAATTCCAATATCAGTTCAGAAGATTTGAAATTGCATCAAATCGGATTTGGATTGCATATAAAACGCAAGACTTGATTTTCCTGGGAAAAAACGGATTGGTAACTCTGATGGAGGAATCCGTTTAGAACGAATCAAACTTCCTTTTGTATTATAAAACTGAATTTCCGATTCAGATAAAACCACATATATAGCATCTGTTGCGAAAATAGTTTGGTACACTCCACCTGACTTTTGTTTGCTTTTTTCCCAAACCAACTTTCCATCTTGATAAAAAGCCAAAGAATCTGGCAGATTGAACAAAATGGATCCATCATTTCCTGTAGCGAAATAGAGTTTATGTGGATAGAATTTTGGAAGTGAAAACTCTTCAACAACTTCCCCAGTTTCATCCAGAACTATAGTAAAATCTTTATCGAGTAGAGAATAATGAATTGCAGAGTATTTTCCATCAGGGGAAAGAGAAACCGATTTAAAAAAGGAATCTTTTTTATCCTTGGATAATTCTTTCTCAAATAGAACATTCCCTTTCTCATCCAAACGATACAACTCACCGCCCGAAAAAAGGACAATCACACCTTTGTTTTTAGAATCAAATTGGTAATCAGTTAAAAATCGACCATTTAACTCTGATTTGCCGATTCGATTTCCACTTTCATCCATTAAAAATACAGTATTATTATCTCCCGATAAATATAAAACGGGAGAAGCAAAGTATCCACTTCTCGGGTAGGAGTTGATTGGTTTTTTCCAAAAGAGTTCCCCTGTATCCGAGAAAAAATTCACTTCATCACCAATTTTTTCGTATAAGAGGTATCCATTGGAAAGCAAAGGAAAATCAACTAAGTATTTGGGATCGACTTCTAGAAATTTTCCCGTTCGAAACGAATAGTATTTACCACCGATCTTATAACCATTGATCGTTTTTATTGGATCCTCCCCTATCTTTGGAGAGTTTGTTCCAAACCGACCTTCGCTGTTCCAAATCCAAGTTTCGCGGATACTTGGAACAAGATTTAACTCCACATCCCAACTAAAAAAGAATAATAGAAAAAAACCAAATGAATAGAGGATCGTCTGCCACATGTTAAAGGTTCCTTTGTTTTAATGACTGGTATAATAAAAATAGAGCTGTATTGCTTGCATTCTCTCGGATGCCTTCCCTATTCCCAGGGAAAATATAAGAATGTGTTTGAATATTACCATCTGGTGTTTTGAGTCCAATCCAAACTGTTCCCACGGGTTTGAACTCAGATCCGCCCTCTGGTCCAGCAATCCCTGTAATGGAGATACAATAATCGGCTTTCGTTTTTTCAAATATCCCTTTCGCCATAGCTTCCGCCGTTTCTCGACTCACAGCACCAAACTTTTCTAATACATCATTTGGAACACCGAGTAATGATACTTTCATTTCATTGGAATAAGTTAAAAATCCACCAACAAAGTAGGAACTTGATCCTGGAGAATCCGTAAGTTTTTTTCCAAGAAGGCCGCCTGTACAACTTTCTCCCACAGCAATGGTTAGTTTTTCAGCAAGTAAAATCTCATGATCATAAACAAAGACATCGTCGGAAATAATTTTCGGATACTCTTTCTCCAATCTTTGGATGATTTTATCCAATTGTTGAGATTCTGTTGACTGAAAGATACATTTGATATAACCTCGGTTTGCTGTTACACCCCATTCTACATTATGAAACAACTCTTCTCTATTGGCTTCCACAAAGTCTTTTTGGTATAATGACTCACCGATATTCCACAACCACTTGGTTTTTTGCACTAGATTTTCTCGGGGATAAATTCGTTTGAGTTCTGGCACAAGTCTACGAGTAAACATCTCCTTCATCTCCGAAGGAACTCCAGGCATACAGACAAGATAGGAATTTACCCCAATTGGTTCCACAAATCCAACAGCAATACCCACTGCATTATCTAAGGTTTTACAATCCTCTGGAACATGTGTTTGGCGAAGAACCGTTGGCAAAATATCGCTATATTGTTTTCCTCTAGATTCATAAATTCGTTGTAACCGAATCTTAGCCTTCTCAACTGAGTAAGATTTTTTTCCATTCAGTTTTAGAACCGTTTCTAATGTATAATCATCTTCCGTAGGACCAAGACCACCGGTCATAAGTGCAAGCACTGGTCGCGTTTCTGCCAATTGTTTTAATGTATTCAATTCAGAAAGAATCAGATCCGGATCGTCAGGAAGTCCGATGAATTTTTTAACTTTCCAACCAAGTTCAAACAGTTGATTTGCCATCCAACCCGAGTTTGTATCCAAACTGCGTCCTGCGGTGATCTCAGATCCCGTCGCAATGATGACGATATATGGTGCTTCCACTGATTCCTAAACCTCTTCTTTCGACATCTTTTCAGGTGAAGAAATCCCAAGAAGTTTCAGCCCACTTTCCAATGCATACTTTGTATACAATACAAGCGCAAGCAGTGTATCTCTTTCATTTCCAACCTTGTCCTTGATTCGGTTGTCTTTTTGAGAATAGAACTTAGTGAACGACTTACTCAGAGATTGAAGATAATTCGTAAGCCTATGTGGCTCGAAACTCGTTGCCGTATCATAAACTTCTTCCTGTAACCGTGCCACCCAGAAAAGCAGACGAGTTCTTTCTTCTTGTTTTAGAAATTCCAAAGAAATTCCTGACTGAAGAGGTTTTAATTCCATAGGAACTTGTAATTCACGAAAAATAGAACAGATCCTTGCATGTGCATATTGGATATAAAATACCGGATTTTTATCAGATTCATCTTTAGCTAAATCCAAATCAAAGTCAAGAGGTGCATCAGAACTTCGCATAAGAAAAAAATACCGACCGACATCCCTTCCTTGTTTTCCCAGATAAGAAAGTAAATCTCGCATGGTCTGGAAAATTCCCAAACGTTTACTCATTTTTACTTTTTCTTTGTTCTCAATCAAATTCACCTGTTGGGCGATGAGAACTCGAAAACTCTCATCGGATTTTCCAAAAGATTTCACTGCTCCTTTCAGCCTTGCAATATATCCATAATGGTCTGGGCCCCAAATATCAATGAGTGTATCAAAACCTCTTTGAAACTTATTGTAATGATAAGCAATGTCAGCCATCAAATATGTAGGACGACCATCTTCTCGTCGAATCACACGATCTTTATCATCACCGTATAAAGTAGAAAGGAAATGAAGTTTTCCATCAATTGTGGTTACATCTTCTTTTTTTAAGATCGTAGGAACTTTTTCTACATCCCCTGCTTCATGCAGACTTCGTTCACTAAAAAACAAATCAAAGTTTACGCCAAAGAGAGCCAAATCTTCTTTTTGTCGGCCTAAATTGTATTCCACCGCATAACGAGAAAGAAAGTCGATGACTTCATCCCAATTCTCTTTGGCTACAGAATCAAATACAAAATTGGTTCTTGTTTGGTCTTCTAAACATTGAATAGCGATGTCTTTGATGTATTCACCTCGGTAACTTTCCTTAGGTAGAATCCTTTTTTTGATGAGTGTAATCACAGATTCATCGGATTCTTCTTCTTGGAAACTGATGGTATCACCCTTTGTTTCAAAAATTCGAAGTAAAACCGCCACACCCAGTAGATATACTTGGTTACCATAATCATTTACGTAAAACTCTCGTTTGACGTTATGACCAAGGCTTGATAATAAATTTGCAAGTGCGTCCCCATAAGCCGCAGACCGAGCAGAAACAATATTCATTGGGCCTGTGGGATTAGCAGACACAAACTCTAGTAGAATATTTTCGTTTTTAGGAGTTTTAGCAAATTGAACACTAGGTGACATGACAGATGCCACATACTGGTTTAAAAAATCAGAATGGATTCTAAAATTAATAAAACCAGGTGGAGAAAAAGTAATAAATTCAAACATCGAATCATTTTTGATTTCCGTAAGGACTGCTTCGGCAATCTCTTTTGGATTTTTATTGAGTAGATTTTTATTTTCTAATGCAAAGGGAGAAGAATAATCCCCAAACTTTTCATCCCTTGAATATTCGATTCGAATTTTTAAGTTATCTTTAACAGCACCGAGGTTGTTTTTTTCCAGATAGACATTGACGGCTTTCTCTAATTCAGAAAGCACTTGTTGTTTTAATAATTGATTTACATTCATTTCTAATATTTAATTTCCATTTTCAGTTTGTCGGACTTGTGCCAAAGTTCAAAACTTCTTTGTTTGAACCTAGAAACAAAATGAGGGATTGACTCGGTTTCTTCTCTGAGGGTAACCTGAAAAGTTTCAGAAGATTCTTTTCCTAACTTACTTTTCTCGTTCTTTCGCAAATTCTCACCCTTAAGTAAAAGTTGGAACAACGCAAAAAAAACAGATAAAGTCATACAAAGTAAAATTGTCTTCGTAATGGAATTCATAGGTACCCTAATGTTTTATAAAACTCGAAGTAAGATTTTAGCTCTTTTCCAAATAAAGAACGTAAAAACTGATTCAAAATCAAATCCCCGTCCCGGTATTCCGCTTCCTTCGGAAAGATTCCAAGCACATTCGAAAATTTCTTTGATAACATAGTATGAAATAGTTTCAAAACAGGCAAATGATCTTTGGGGATAGGATGGCAGTCAGAACATAAAAATTCACGTTCAGCCACAGAAAAATGTGCCGCCGGTTTGGAGAGAACCTCTTCTCCGCAAGTATGGCAATAGAACTCTGTTGGGAAATGACCCATATGGGCGAGAGCTCTTAATTTAAAAAAAGGGAGGACTTGTTTTTGAAAACCCTTTTCGTTCGCGTTATCCAAACTACCAGAAAGAAGCTGAAATAAAAACGGATGACTTTCCCCTTCTGGATAAATCATCGATGTAAGTTCAGTCAGGTATAACACAAACAAAGTACCTAAGTAGTCAGATTTCAATTCATCATATCGATTGACTAAATGTACTTCTTTAATGGACTTCCAATCTTTTTCAGCCTGATCATAATAATCTAATTCCACAAGGGATCCAATCTCTGTGGTGATGATGGCACGGCGTTTGGATTTACGAATCCCTTTACTTAAAAAATTCATCCGCACCTGCGATTCGCCGGCAAGACTGATGAGTCTGTCACTGTCTCCAATATCTCTACTTTGAATGACAATCCCTCTCTCTTTTCGGATGGCCATTTATCTTTCAAACACCAATTCTAAACATTCATCTTCTTTTTTGCGCATACGAATTGCATCTTCTTCATTTGTTTCATGATCATAACCAAACAAGTGCAAAATTCCATGAACTAATAAACGATAAAATTCATCAACATTGCTATGCCCAATTTCTTTTGCTTGGAGGAGGCAAGTGTCCATAGAAATCACTATTTCACCTAAAATCTGAAAAGGAATGGGGGGAAACTCTGAATAAAGAGGAAAAGAAAGAACATCTGTTGTTTTGTTGAGCCCTCTTCTCTCCAGATTAATTTCCCGCATGAACACATCATCTACAATGAGAATAGAAAGCTCTAAAGATTGTAAAAATTTTGGGCTTATGTATTGGAGAATTCTTTCACAATTTTCCAATACCAATTCAGATCTAATTTCTGAGTCCCCCCACTGATTATTCCAATGGGTCACCACGATAAGAGACGAATTCATTTTTTGATTTTTTTGGAACCAGCTGTTTCCAAAGCTTTGGTGTCTTCTGGTTTCGGATATTTAGGCCTTTGGTGTAAACTAGAAAGTAAAACTTCCTTGAAGCTGGCTTTGATGATCTCCAAATCTCCGATGGTCAAACCACTTTCATCCAATTGGTTTTCTGCCAATTTTGAATTGATGATTTTACGAATGAGTTCATCTAAACTCTCTGGGGATACTTCATCTAACGAACGCGAAGCCGCTTCCAAAGAATCAGCAATCATTACTATCCCGGTTTCTTTACTTTGTGGTTTTGGGCCTGGATATTGAAAATCGCGTTTGTTGATATTCTTTCTAGCAGAAGGGGAAATTTCCTGTAATGCTTTATGATAAAAAAACGCCATCGTGGATGTTCCATGGTGTTCCGGGATAAAACTAATAATTTCCCTTGGTAACCTTGCTTTTTTCGCCATTTCAATCCCATCTAACACGTGATCAATGACCGTCTTTGCAGCAAGAGCAGGATTATTTTTATCGATATGTTCTGGTTTTGGAATCAAATGTTGGTTTTCGACAAAAAAACCGGCATTAGGAATTTTTCCTATATCATGAAAATAAACACCTACACGAACAAGAAGTCTATCCAAGTTTAGATTTTGAGCAGCACGTTCCGATAAAGCTGCTACCATAAAGGTATGTGTATAAGTCGAAGGTGCTTTGGTTAATAATTGTTGTAATAGCGGATGACCCGTATCAGCTAGTTCAATTAGTTTGAACCGAGTTGGAATATTAAATATATATTCATACATGGGAAGCAAAAACTGAACTGCCGTTGCACTTGCAAATCCATTCACAAAACACATAACTGTGATTCGGAATAAGTTGGAATTACTCAAATCTCGAAAAAAACCAGAACCGGTAGATACAAAAAATTCTCGCCCGTCGAATAAATAACCGGCCGTTGTGATCAGAATTTGTACAAAACTCAGTAAAAATCCAGCCTTCAAAAAATCGATTCGTTTGAGAAGTCTCCGTCCATAAATGGAACTCATCACCGCAACGGTAAAGGCCAACATAAAGGACGTCGGATTGTATCTAGATGCAAAAAACACAGCAAAGGAAAGAAAGAAACCAATCGCAATGGACAATTGTTCATCATAAACAAAACCAAGGAGTAAACATAACATTCCCACAGGAACAAACATTCCGAAATAATACACACCCGACAAATCACTGTCAGTTGCATAAAAGACCTTTGATAAAAGGTAAATGGAAGCAATTACAATCCAAAGGGTAAAAAAGATAATTAAGTTACTGGAAAGGTCATTCAGTCGGTTTGGACGATACCGAATGAGATAAAAACCAACGATCACAATCAGAACACATTGTGTGAGAAAAATAGAACCAATCGATGCTAAATTGGCTCGAGTTGCATATAAATTCATCATGTCCAATTTCAATTTAACTTCAGGAGTGATGACATCACCTGCCCTAACAATCACTTCATTGGCTTGGATTCGACTTTTCTGAATGGGAATGGAGTTCGTTGCTCGCATACGGGCATTTTCTGTTTCTTCCGGGTTGTAATTACAAGCAGGGTAGGAATACACATAATAAAGTCCAATACGAGAAACAGCTTTCAGTAAGGATTCAGATACATTCGGCAACTTTTCAGAAGCTAACTTAGACAATACGGAAGCAACAGGACCTTCTTTATAAATTTGAGATCTAGGAATCACCAAATTACCATCAATGATTGAGGTTTGATCTTGAGTTCCAATGTTTCGAATTCTTGCCCCGGCTTTGTCCAAATCTTTGGCAAAAGGAAGGTCTTCTTTTACAATACAATATTTAGAAAAAATTAAATTAGTATATTGTTGTATGAAATTCTTTAACTTTTCTTTTTTTGGATAATCCAATATGGCTTGGATTTCTTCATTAGTTCGATTGCGCCATCTAGGAATTCGATCCTTAACAATGGCAGGAGTTCCCTTACCTTCAGCAAGGATCGAACGTAAGAGTTCCACATCCTCTGAAAGATTGGTGTCTATCCCTACAACTAAAATTCCAAAATCTTTATCAAAAGCAAAAGGTACACTTGCCGCAGCTTTCTGTTTTTCCCCGTTTGTTTTCTCAGTGTCTTCATAAGAAAACTCTTTGACCGATTGGATGGTTTCAGGTGCTATTTTTCCTTCTGAAAATAATCCATCAACATCCGTGTTGACACTGGTTTGTCCAAAAAAAGGAATCGAAAGTACGTAAGTAACAAAAAGTAGAGTGAGAGAAACCAAAATGATTTGGATATTCCTCACCACGGAAACTGGCCTAACTTTTGTTAGGAAGTCCGTTACCTGGGTCATAGAAGAATCTAAAATAGCTTTCATGGTTTTTTGGAGAATAAACTCTCGTTTTCTTCAAATCGTCTGACTATAGATTCGACGATGGGGTGGCGCGTAATATCTTCTCTACCAAAGAAAATCGTTTCAATTCCGTTTAGATTTCTTAACGTATAAACTGTTTTTTCGAGTCCCGACCGACCATGTGCCAAGTCAATTTGGGTGGCGTCCCCGGAAATTGCCATTTTAGAATTTTTACCGAACCGAGTGAGGAACATTTTTAATTGTGGTAAAGTACAATTCTGTGCTTCATCTAAAATAATAAAGGAATGAGAAAGAGTTCTTCCTCTCATAAAAGCAATGGGAGCAATTTCAATTTTACCAACTTGTAAATACTCACTTGTTTTTTCGAATCCAATACATTCATGTAATGCATCGTAGATGGGACGAAGATAAGGATTTACTTTTTGTGTTAAGTCACCCGGTAAAAAACCCAAGTTTTCACCAGCTTCTACAGCGGGACGAGTGAGAATCAAACGATCCACCTCACCCGTTTGCATCATCCGACAAGCTGTGGCTATAGACAAAAAAGTTTTACCGGTCCCTGCAGGACCCATAGCAATGGTGATATAATTTTTGTGAAGGCTATCTACAAAATTTTCTTGGTTTTTAGTACGAGGAAAGATGGGTTTACCTTTGAAGGTAACAAAAATTTTATCTCTCGGTGTCCAAGTCTCTCCTTCCTTCTGAAAGTCAGAAGATCCCGGAGTCGGCCAACCACCACTCGAATCCTTCACCTTATTCACCAAGTAATCAATATCAAAAAAAGAATACTCAGATTTATCTGGTCTACGTTTGAAATTTTCTTCCACTTTATGGAAAGTATCCAAGGCCACTTGAACCTGATCTTCGCTTCCTTGGATGATAAGAGATTTTCCTCGGGGAATCAGTTTTACATTGAGGCGACTTTCCCATAACGGGAGTTTGCTGTCTCCAATCCCACATACAGTTTGGTAGAGGGACTCTTCCTGAAATGTAAAACTTTCATCCATATTAGATAGTGACTACCCTGAGTTTTAATTCTTCTAGTTGTTTTGCTTCAACAGGACCTGGTGCTTCACTCATCATACAAGTTCCTTTTTGTGTTTTTGGGAAAGCAATGACATCACGAATGGAAGTTCCTCCCGTGAGTAACATCATAATCCGATCTACACCAAAAGCAATCCCCCCGTGAGGTGGTGCTCCAAAGGAAAGAGCATCAAGTAAAAATCCAAATTTGGATTTTGCATCTTCTTCTCCAATTCCAATCGCTTCCAAAACTAGACTTTGGATTTCTGGATTGTGAATTCGGATCGAACCACCACCAATTTCTGTTCCATTCAAAACTAGATCATAAGCTTTAGCACCTATCGTAGAAAGGTCAACTGATTTCCCAGCTTTCCAGTCTCTTAGTTTATCAAAGTCTTCTTCTTTAGGAGAAGTGAATGGGTGGTGAAGGAAAGTCCAAGTTTTTGTGGTTTCATCCAGTTCAAACATAGGAAAATCCACTACCCAATGGAAACTATAAGGAACCTTAGGTGGATCATATTTTTCAGATAATCTCAAACGTAAAGCTCCGAGGGAAGCATTCACAATCTTAGTAGAATCCGCTCCAAAAAATACCATATCTCCTTCTTTGGATCCAACGGCTTTTGCGATTTTCTCGAGGGCCTCTGGTGTGAAACGTTTGGTAATAGTGGACTCCAGTCCATTTGCCCCATGTTTCATATAAGCAAGACCTTTTGCACGGAAGTCTCGTGATAACCAAGAAGTTAAGTCTTCAATTTCTTTACGTGAAATGACAGACCCACCTGGAACACAAATCGCCTTCACAACTCCCCCGCCAGAAACAGCGGCACTAAATACTTGGAAGTCTGCATCTTTTACAATGTCCGATACATTCACAAGTTTCATTCCGAAACGAATGTCTGGTTTGTCAGAACCGTATTCTTCCATTGCCACATGATACGGCATAGTCATAAACGGTGCATTCACTTCCAAGTTGAACACTTTCTTTAAGGCAAAGGCCCACATGGTTTCGATCTCAGAACGAATGTCATCTTCTGTAACAAAAGAAAACTCCATATCGAGTTGTGTGAATTCTGGTTGGCGGTCAGCTCGTAAATCCTCATCGCGAAAACATTTTACGATTTGGAAATATCTTTCCATTCCGCCAATCATAAGGATCTGTTTGAAAAGTTGTGGTGATTGAGGGAGAGCATAAAACTCACCTGCATTCAATCGAGAAGGAACAAGAAAATCCCTGGCACCTTCTGGCGTGGATTTATTTAAAATAGGAGTTTCAATTTCTAAAAAGGATTTACTATCTAAGTACTCACGAAGAGCAAATGTTAGTTTATGGCGAAGGATCAAACGATCGCGAAGTTCCTCCCTACGCATATCCAAATAACGATACTTCAATCGGATTTCTTCCCCAGATGGATCAAATTCATCTAAAGTAAATGGAGGAGTTTTGGATGTATTTAAAATTTCTACTGATTCGGCAATTAACTCGTATTTACCGGTTTCCATCTTTGGATTTACTGACTCTGCATCACGAAGGGAAAGTTTTCCTTTCACAGCAATCACAAACTCGGAACGAATTTTTTCTACCTTGGAAAAATCATCGCCCAAAATTTCTTTACGAGCAACAATTTGTAAAATTCCAGAACGATCACGAAGATCGATAAAAATTACTCCACCTTGGTCACGGTAACGAAACGCCCATCCAGAAAGGAATAAAGTTTTACCGACAGATGCATCCGATACACTCGTTGCACGAATTCTATTTTTATATTCGGAACTGACCCACTGATTCAATTGAAAACCTCTTTATAATGGAACGTTGTCAAAACGGCTGATCTTCGGATTGAACATCAATGGAAAATCGGCCGTAGCACCCGCTCTGTTTTTGGCGATAATGATCTCAGCCATTCCCCTTTTGTTTGGGTCAAGCTCTTCGGGAGGTTTCACCATTTCCTCTCGATATATAAAACATACAATATCCGCATCCTGCTCAATAGCACCTGACTCCCGTAAGTCGGAAAGTTGTGGCCTTTGGTCTTTGGAGCGGTTTTCAATGGAACGGTTCATCTGCGACAATGCGATGATGGGGCAACCCACTTCCCGTGCCATTTGTTTCAAACCTCTGGAAATATTGGCAACCTCTTGTTGCCTTCCCCCCATGGCGGCTTTTGGATCACTCATTAACTGTAAATAATCCACAATCACAAGCCCAACTTCTTCCGTGGTACGAAGTTGGCGGAGTCTCGCTGAAAATTCTTGAATGGTCAAATATCCAGAATCATCAATGTATAAACTTGCAGAAGTGATATTTCCAATACTGTCTTTGAGTTGGGTCATCTGTGCTGAAGTAAGTGTTCCTGCTTTTAAGGCATACGAATCAATCCTTGCATCCGCACTAATGAGTTTGAGGAGAAGTTCAATCCGACTCATCTCTAATGAAAAAATAACAACCGTTTTGCGTTCTTTCAAAGCAGCGTTGGCAGCAATATTCAAAGCAAATGTTGTTTTACCATTTCCAGGACGAGCAGCAAGAATCATTAATTCGTGAGATTTTAATCCCGTCGTTGCCATATCAAGACCAGTAAAGTGGGTTTTTAAACCATTGATCCCACCTGTTCCATTTTGGCTGGCCGCCACAACATTTTTGATGTAATCAATGAGTGCATTCGCATCATCTTTTACTTTTCGTAGACCTTTGGATCTCTCTTGGCGAGAGATATCCATAAGCGATTGTTCGACAAGACTGAATACGGAATCGTTTTCCCCAGGTTCTATCTTTACTTTATCAATGGCTTGGTTTAATGCTTCGACGTATTTACGACGGTCAGAGACACGTTTAACACGACGAACATAATATTCTAATGGCTGAAAAGGAACAGTATCTTTGTAGAGAGAAGTAATGTATTCCAAGTCACGGGATTCATCTTTAAAAAGACGTTTTTCCCGCATTTGGTTTGTGACCGTAACCAGGTCGATATTGATCCCTTCATTGATAAGGTCAGTGACGGCTTCAAAGACACGTCTGTGACTGTCCATGTAGAAGTCATCCGGGCTTAGACCTAAGTCTTCCTGCCCGGCTACCCCTCTCATGAGTAGGTAACCGATTAAGTTCTTCTCAGACTCTATCTCCTGAAGGGGGTTAGAATTCATCGAAAAAGCGTTAGCTTTAAACTATGCTTGGCCGACGACTTTAACTATGATTTGAGGAACAACACCTTCAGCCAAACGAACTTTAATTTTAAATTCGCCTACTGATTTTAGTGGCTCACCTAAATCTAACTTACGTTTGTCGATTTCTACTCCAGTGTTTTTGATTGCGAGTGCAATGTCATTCGCTGTCACAGAACCGAAAAGTTTGTCGTTCTCACCCACTTTCACTTTCACTTCGTAAGTTTTACCTTCGATAGAAGCAGAAAGTTCTTTCATCACTTTCACGCGTTTTTCACGTTTCAGTTCAGCAAGTCTCTTTTGGTGAACGGCAGCTTTTGTGTTTCCATCATTTGCACGGACTGCAAATCTTCTAGGAATGAGGAAGTTACGAGCATAACCATCTGCAACTTCTTTCACATCACCAGCATCACCAAGATTCAATACATCTTTTTGCAATACAACTTTCATCCGTTACTCCTACAGAACTTTAAACGGCAATAAGCCGATAGATCTGGATTTTCTGATTTCACGAGCTAGAGCTCTTTGGTGTTTGCCACAAGTTCCAGTAATTCTTCTTGGAATGATTTTACCACGGTTGGTAACAAATCTTTCTAAGATATCTACTCGTTTGTAATCAAGTCCTGCAAGTAAGGCTTTGTCAGCGCAGAACTTACATACTTTCTTTTTATATTTTGCATTTTTACGACCGAATTTGCCTTCTCCGTCTTTACCACGGAAACCGCCTTTTTCGTCGTCTTCCATCCCGTCCATACTCTCGCGGGAATCTACTCTTGTATCATCAATATTTGCTGTTTCGCTCATTGTCATAACCTATCAAAAAGGAATGTCGTCATCACCGGCTGGATAATCATCATAACCACTACTTACGCCGGAATCATAAGAATTGGAACTGTCAGAACGGTCTCCCCCAGATCCACCACCTTGTCCTTGGCCGCCAAGTAATTGTGCGGATTCGACATAGACGCGGATTTTTGAGGCTTTTTTGCCTTCAGGAGTTTCCCAGGACTGTTGTTGAAGTCTACCTTCAATCGCTACTTGTTTTCCTTTGCCAGCATATTGTTTTAATATGTCAGCGAGTCGGCCCCATGCAACGCAGTCAAAATAATGAGTTTCCTCTTTCTTTTCACCGTTAGTCACATAAACTCTGTTATTCGCAATTGAAAAATTGACAACAGAACTTCCGTTCACCGATTTAAATTCCGGATCGCGGGTCATTCGACCGATTAAAAGTACTTTGTTGAGATC
Organism: Leptospira perdikensis; assembly: GCF_004769575.1. Lineage (NCBI taxonomy): Bacteria > Pseudomonadati > Spirochaetota > Leptospiria > Leptospirales > Leptospiraceae > Leptospira > Leptospira perdikensis. The sequence goes on from NZ_RQGA01000001.1 coordinate 120,090, forward strand.
GTTAGCCATTTGCCCTGATTACGAGGGTTTTTAAGATGTTCACATTGAGTTTAAACTCATGTTCAATCTTTGCAACTTCTGTAGGGGATCCGGAACACTTGATAAGTGTGAAGTGGCCTTGTTCGTCTTGTCCAACGGGATGCCAGAGTCTTTTAGAACCCCAATCCTCTTCGCCTTGGATCGTGAAGTTGTATTTGGAGAGTAAGTCTTTTACTGCAGACTTCGTCTCTTCTACATTACCTTCACGAAGAATATTCGTGATTTCGTAGTTTCTCATATTTCTCCTATGGGTATACCTACATAGAAACACTTGTAGGTAGAAGAATTTGTTAGTTTCCACTAGGGTTTTGCCAATGGGGGTCAGGGTCAATGGAATTTCTTCTTGGAGTTCCCAAACCTTTCCAATTCCATGTAATTTCTAACATTTTTATGGGTGAAAAATCAAATTTTCCAGAAGTTTGGGGCCTCGGACTTGGCCTATTTTTAGCACTTTATGCTGGTTTTTTAAACCACATCACCCCGAAAGAACCTGCAATTGACAACCATTCCGGATTTGAATCCACCCTACTCGGCCTCGAGATGGCCGAAACCCCCAAACAAGTCCAAGACCTAATCGGAATCCCAGACACGATCGATTTTTTCAACCTTTCGTCCGAATACCGAAAGGTTCATTATTTTGACTTTGGATTTATCTTCTGTTATTTGGCATTTTTAACATATACCGGCCATTATGCGGGAAGAAAGGTAAGACCCATATTTTTAAAAATCTTTATGGGAATGGTTTTACTCCTCGTGATTGCCGGATTTGCTGATTTAATCGAAAACATTTTGATCCTAAATGTTTTGGATGCAAAAACAGCAGAAGAAATGACACCATCACTCGAATACTTAAAATCCACATCTCAACTCAAATGGTTTTGTTTGTTTGGTTATGTTGCCATTGTTTCCGTCTACTTTTGGTTATACGAAAAAGGTTGGATTTTGCGAACGGCATCAATTTTATTTTTTACTGGTTTTTTTCTGCAATTGTTTTCGATTTACAAAACCAATTTACTCGAACTTAGTTTTCCCTTCTTTGCAATTGGACTTACCTGCAGTTGGTTCCACTACGGTTTTAGCTTAGCTTTTAGTTCTTTATCCAAAAAAACATAACCCCTTCCACCCGAAATCACAAGTTCGGTTCCAAGTTGTTTACATAGGATAGAGTATTCTTTTAAAAAAATCTCAGCCTCTTTAGGACCCAAAGGAAAAAAATAGTGATCCCCCGGTAATGTTTGGTGTTTTCCAAATATTGGAATCACTTCTACAAACAAAAGATTTTCCCCATCAAAGTGTAAAACCACAGATATATTGTGTTTTAAATATTGGTTTTTGGATCCGAAGAAAAAGTTTCCAAGAGAATAAATCACAACACCCTTCGGAAATACTTCAATTCCTTGTGGGACATGTGGATGGTGACCGATAATGACTTTGTAACCAGCACCTACCAAATATTTGGCGGCGTTTCTCTCTGTATCCATCGGCAATGGATTGTATTCGACTCCCCAATGGACGGATAAAAGATTCACCTGACCTGGTTTGTTTTTTTTGATTAACCTCTCAGCAGTTCCCACACGAAAATAAGCAGCACCAGGAGATTTAATTCCAGAAAACAAACGAGTTTCTCCCGTATCCGAAAAGGAAAAGATTCGATAATCTACGTTTTGTTTGGTGACAGAGATCGGTATCAAAGCATCGTCCGTATGTTTGCCGGCTCCGGTATGGCGGATTCCAAACTCATCAAGAAGTTCCAAAGTTTCAAAGAGCCCGTTTTCTCCGAAGTCCATCGTATGGTTATTTCCAAGAAAAACTCCATCTATTCCAAGCATTCGCAAAACCATCAAATCTCTCCTCTCCCCAAAGAAGACATAGGATTTTCTTTGGTCGGCTGCCGGAGTTTTGTGAAGGATGGGTGTTTCTAAATTGAGAAATCGGAAATCAAAGTTCTTTAGAAAACTTGAAAAACTGCGAAAGGCAAAGTACGGATCTTCCGTTCGCATAGAATCTCGAACCCCCCAATTAAACATCACATCCCCACCAAACCATAACTTGGTGGACTTGGGAAATTTGAGAGTCTCCCCCATTTCCGTTCGAAAGTGGTAAAGATCCTTTGTAGGGAGTTCTAACTTAGGTTCTTCTGATTCAGGGATGTCCGCAGAAAAAACAAATAACGGACAAACGAAAACAAGAAGGAAAAAGAATCGCAATAAAGACATTTAAAAACGGAATGTGTTTGCCGGTGGTTCCGTCATTTGGGATTTTTTTAACTTAATGAGAATGAGAACGTTTTCCTTCTCTGTATCCAAACTAATCACTTTTGTGGTAATTTCTTTTGGAGGATGGATTTGTTCTGGTTTGGTTTTCACAAGAGCAATTGCTTTTAACCCTCGTTTGGCACTTGCTAGTTCCAAACGATCCAGTTGCCCCTCTTTAAAAAAATATTCATATTCACCGTCTGCTTTAGTGAGGGCAATACGAGACTCTTTCGTATTGAATTTTGCTTTTGGGTTTTGGATTTCACTCACATAGGTTCCTGTGAGGTATTCATAAATCACTGGGAACGGAACGGCAAATTTTTTATTTGTCGTTGGATCCTGGATGAGAATATCCCCCATCGGTAGTGTTTGGATCTCTTTTGTGTTTGTGGGTTTGATTTGAATTTGGTTTGGATCAGCAATGAGTTCCGTAAACACCATTCCAAAAAAACTATCCATCAATTGAATTTTTACCTGTTTTGTTTCTTTAGAAAAGTATAGTTTTCCATCCAAATAAACATTATCTTTTTTCGGAACAAAGGTTTGGATTTGCATCGAAAATTCTGATTTAAAACTTTGAAAGTCGGTTTGTTTCTCCAAAATTTCTTTTAGTAAGGTTTTGGATTCCCCTTCTTTGGAAGAATGGTATTTTTCTTTGTCACGGCCAATAAAATTGGGATCTTCTACTTCTGCAGACTGACAGGAAACAAAAAACAAGAATACACTAAAAAAGATAACGTTTCTTTTCATTCTGAAATTTCCTTCTCTACTTTTTTGATTTTTGCCACGAGGTCTTTGTTTAATTCGGATTTTAGTTTGGACTCAGAAAGTTTAAAAAACTGTAAAGCATTCACTGGATCTTTTTTGGCCAAATATACATCGCCAAGGTGTTCATAGATCACCGGATCTTCAAATCCTCTTTCCAATGCAAGTGATGCCGCAAAATTCAAATGGAGTAAGGCACGATTGTAATCTTTTTTTCGATACAAAACCCATCCCAAACTATCTTGATAAGCAGGATTATCCGGTTCTAAAGAAACTGCTTGGTTTAGAAGTTTGTTTGCATCATCCGGATTGATATTTTTTTCCGCATATAGATATCCCAAATAATTCATAGCATTAGAAGCATTTGGATTGAGTGTTATGGTTGTTTTTAGATCTGATTCCGTTTCGGGAAATTGTTTCAGTTTATCAAAGGCAGTAGCACGGTAAAAATAGTAGTTATAATTTTTAGGATCGAGTGTAATTGCTTCTGAAAAATCACTTACACTTTCTTTATATTTTGCCAATTGAAAATAAGCAAGACCTCTAAGATAGTAATGAGTGGGATTCGGATTTTCTTTGATCGTTTCAGATAAAATAGTAACTGACAAAGATTCTTTTTTTAAGTTTCCCTGAAGGAAAAGATAAGCCAAACGAAATCGCAATCGAAATGATTTTTCTGTTTCCTTAGTAAGATTGATGGCCTCCTTTGTTGCCATCACAGAATGATTCCATTGTCCTAACATCTCTTGGCAAGAAGAGATCTTTTCCCAAAACAAAGACCTCTCTTCCTCTGCATTTTCTTTGGTGCTAATTCGAGATAAACCCCTACGTAGAATTTTTTCAGCTGTTAGATACTGTCTGTATTCATAAGCGTATTGTGCCGTTTCCGAATTAAGTGCATCATAATCAGGAAAATTTTCTTTATCAGCAAGTTCTAAAAGAGCAATCCGGGGCGAAAGTCTTCCTGGATTGTCTTGGATGTATGATTTTAGTTTTGACTCAAGTCCCGTTTTTGATCCGGAAAGGAAACGATCCAGTAAGTAGATAATTCCTTCTTTCGGAATTTTTTTTTCTTTTCTTAGTGTAGCAAAATAAATAGGTGCTGTGTCACGAGAATCCATAAAATAAATTTCCCCAAGCATATGAGAGGCATCAATATCTCTTGGATTTTTTTCTCGAATTTGTTCTAGATACATCCGGCAATGTTTAAAGTCACCTAACACAAAGTAAATTTGCGCCAGACGAAACAATACTTCCATATCATTTTTATAAAAAGCCGTATATTCCTGATAACGTTTGATCGCAATCTTTGGATGATCCAATTTATAATTGAGTTCCCCAAGTGCTTTCGCTGTTAAGAATTTGTATTTGGAATGTGTATCCCTTCTTTCTATGACAAAAGAAAGAGCTGTATAATACAAAATGGACTGATTCCAAAGTTTTCGTTCAAAGTTGATATTACCAAGAAGGTATAAAAAATCAGGATCATTGGGAAACAAATGGAGGGAAGATTCCAAAACATCGGAAGCTTTAGCAAGCTCCCCTTGGCGAATCCGAATTCGAGTCTGCAAAAGGATCAGGTCTTTGGATTCAGAAGGAGATTTGCGAGTCGCAACTTCCGACCATTCCCAAGCCTTATCCAAACTACCCAGTTCCAAATAATTCAAACTTTGAGTTTCTGCACTGAGAGCACTCGGCTCTTTTCCCACTTCCTTCAGACAAAGATGGTAAGAATCCAAAAAAGAAACAGAACGTTCAAAGGAAAGTTTGGAATCCTCTGGTTTACGCCGTTGCAAAGCCTGAAATCCATCCACCTGCTCCCGAAGGGCCCGCGAAAAGAAAAAATCTGCCGGGACACCTGGTTCTAACAAGGAACATTCTTTGGTTCTTGTCCCAGGCTCAGTGGCAAACAGAGAAAGAGAGAGAAAACAAAAGAAAACAAAGAGGAAGGGGCGGTTTGGAGTTTTAATTGCTTGAAACATCAGTAGATTCCGGCAAAGATCGGGAACAGGGAAAATCCTTGAACCAAATCTTCCGAGAAAATTTAAAATACATCCTGGCTGTTCTCATCGTGTGGGCAATCACTTTCCCATGGATTCTGAGAAACAAGGACACCATCCTTGCCAAATTCACCCTCGCCTACAATTCGTTTTTTGGTTATCCCAATCCTCGGATCGCACACCAACTCATTGCCAAAGGGGATGCTGTACTTGAAGGTAGAAAGGAAGGCGGAACGGACATCCTCCAAACCATAAACCAGTTTTTCAGTTCTGATGAAAATTCCCGTGGCACCATCCTTCCATTGGATTTGGCTCTGATGGAAAAAGCATGTTTGTATTTCCGAAGCAAAGAACATGTCGAGGATCATTTTTTAGAATTAACCTGGCGCGAAAAAGCAAGGGAATGGGGTTCTCCTCTGTTTTTAAAAATGGCTCCCCAAGGGGAACTGACACTCGGACCCAATCCAAAAGATTATTGGAATTCCCATATTGAAGCGGTACTCACTGCACTTGACTATTACAAACGAGCATTACGTTTTTCTGGCCCCGAATTCATTGCTCCTAAAAAAATTGAATCCGTAGCTTGGGCAAGTTGTCGGCCAAGCGAAATCCTTTTGGGTTACAAAACCCATATGTTGGAAACGGAAAACTTTGTCTTAAAAAAACTCACCGATTTAGAAAAAATACCGAGTGGACTTAGCGCCGTTCAAAAACGGAGCGTGGTTTTATCTTCTATCAAACGAAGTGATTTTGCAGAAGTTTCACCAAACGACTATTTGGAATCATTACTCCGTCAAATTTTACTCACAGGTATGAAAAACTTTTCTCCAAGAGAGATGGATGATATCTATGAAAGGATACTCTATTTTGTTGGTTCTGACGAAAGAGAATATTTAAAATTCAAATTTCGCAGAGCAGAACTTTTTTTCCAACTTGGTATAGAAGAAGAATCTTACTACAAACGAGCCGCTACAGAATTCAGAGAAGCGGCAAACATCCAACTGGCTTCAGAAATCGAAGACATTAATGTACCTGCCCTTCTAGTTCATGAATTTGAATCCAAAATGAAGGAAGCCGAGTCTTATCACAAACTGAAAGAAAATGGAAAAAGTATCGCCATTTTGGATGCACTAAAGGCCAAACTTCGCAACGTCGACGAACGAAGCGTAGGTGGAAAAAAAGACGACATTCTAAAACACTATCACAACTTAAATAGATCCGTCCTTCGCAAACTGGGTCGCTACGAAGAAGCCGATGAAATCCCATTTAACGAATGATCTAAAGTATTTCGATTACAATGCCACACATCCCCCTTTTCCTGAAATTCTGGAAACTTGTTTGGCAGATTATCTGGAAGGGTTTTACAATCCTTCTGGGATCACTCGGTATTCCTTAAAAAACCAAGGAAAAATCGAACAAACTAGAAAGTATTTTGCCTCCGTTACCAAAGGACAAGAAAAACAGTTTGTTTTCTCTTCCACAGGTACAGAAGCAAACTATCTTCTCATCCAAAGTTTACGAGTCCAATTTCCCAACCTAGAATCGGTCATTGTATCTCCTTTTGAACATTCAAGTATGTATGCGGCCCTAGAAACCTATCAGTTTAAATCGGACCTCATCGCGACAGACAAATCCGGAATCATCCATTTAAATGATTTAGAAAAAAAACTAAAAGAAAATCCAAGACCAGTAGTTTGTCTCTATGCAGGAAACGAAACGGGTGTCATTCAACCAGCCAAGGAGATCCAAAACCTAACAAAGGCATATGGACAACTATTTTATAGTGATCTTATGCAAGGATTTTGTAAAGTTCCCCTTTTTTATTCTTTATTCGATGGATTTACTTTTTCCGGACACAAAATTGGTGCAGGAATGGGAGCGGCAGTAACTTATCTTCCCAAAGCCGACGCCAACTTTCGAGTGTTCGGTGGTGGAAACCAAGAAAATGAACATAGAGCAGGAACAGAAAATACCTTTGCAATTGAATGTTTACGCCAAGTTTCTGAAATCCAACTGAGTCAATTGGAAGATAAAAACAAACGACTCTACGAGTTCCAATCTCTCATTGAAAAAAAAGCAGAGTCTCTTGGTTGCCAGGTCATTGCCAAATCCTCCCCAAGACTTCCGAATACAAGTTTCCTCCTCCTTCCCATCCAATCTGTGGACTTTTTCTTATTGGGAATGGAAGAAAAAGGAATTTTAGTTTCAACAGGAAGTTCTTGTAAATCGCGAGCACGGGAAGCTTCTAAATCATTACTCTATATGGGTTATTCCGAAGAGGAAGCTTTACGTTGTATCCGAATCTCCACAGGTTTTTTCACAACTAAAGAAGATGTAGATGCCTTACTCATAGCCATCCAAGATTTGATTCAAAAATTCAAATAAAGACAGTATCTCCAGTGAAATTACGAATTATCGCCAAATACTCGATAGATGGAGTCACCGATGGAGAGTGCATTTGGGAAGAAAAACAAGATCAATTTGGAACCGTCGAAAAAACTACAAAGTTCTCGGGTGAAGTTCTAGTTGAGTTTCAAAAGGATTGGTCCTTATTTGTAGAACGAATCCTTTCACAAAACCCAAGCCGTGAAGAATTCCTAGAAAAACTTGGAAAAAAATCGGATAGTTTAGAACAGATTGTTTTTGGAAACTCCAACCCCTTCTGGCGAAGTCCGGGGTTTCGAGGTTCGATTCAAATCTTAGTTGATCCCGAATTTTCATCCCTTCCTTGGGAAATCCTCCGAACCCATAGAGGATTTTTGTTTCAAGACAGTGAATTCCGTCGAGGGATTAGAATCACCTTCATCCAAAAAGAAAATCTCCAAAGAACAAATGGTATCCTTCTTGTTTGTAACCCGGTAAAAACCAATTTAATATCCTCCGTCACAGAAGAATGTAAATCTTTGTACCCTATCCTGGAAACAAAACTTCCTCTACGGATTCTAAAAGAAAACAATCTAACACGTGTCCGATTCATTGAAGAAACAAACTCAGTAAAATATTTACATTACGCAGGGCATACGGAAAAAAAAGGAATACCTCTAGGAGAAAAAGATTTTTTAAACACAAATGATTTGGCAGTTCATTCCTTTTCAAACTTAAACCTAGTTTTTATTAATAGTTGTTATTCTTCTTTCGATTCTTATGAACAATCCGGACTCACCACAAGTTTCTTAAAAGCAGGAGCCAAAGAAGTGATTGGTTTTTTATTCCCAGTCGAATCTAGTTTGGCCAAAGAAATTGGAATCAAGTTTTGGAAATATTTTTTAAGCTCCAAAAATTCACACAAATCAATCACAAAAATTCGAAAATCACTGTATAAAGGATCTGCAAAAGAAATCATAACAGCAATTAGTTTAGTTCACTTTTCAACACAAAAACAAACAAATATATACAAAAGGATCATAGGAATAACAGTTGTTTTGTTGTTTTTGTTTTTTTTCATTGTATTTTCAGATAACAGGAAAGAACCTATCAAGGTAGAGAATTTGGATACTTTAGAACCAACTACCGTTGCTGAAAGAAAAACAAAGGAACAAGTTGTTTTACAGAAGGATGTTCTTCTCAATCGAATTTCTCAATTAAAAAATCCCGAATTTCGCAAAATGGCATTCAGTTTTTTGAAAACAAAACACGAGTTTCTTGATGATTCACAAAAAAGGGAATTACTCGAAACAATCTTTTCTAAAGAAAATTCCGAAGAAAAAATGTATTACGAATTCAAAACTAGGAGCGGATTTTGAAACCACTTCTAAAAACATCATTATTACTACTTTGTATATCCTTTCCCTTGGTTGCGGAATGGTTTCCTAAATCAAAATCATTCGAGGATGTATGGACATCCTACGATTCTCACCAAAATCTGTTTAGCCAAGCTTACGGAATCCAAACGAGGGACATGATCCGCACTGAAACGCAAGAAGAGGAGTTGGATTTTCTGTATTATTGGAAAATATGTAATCACTCGGAAATCAAAGATTTAACAGAAATTCTTCGGTACATATCTTTTTACGATGCCATTCTTACAGTCAGACAATGTTCTGAAGCGACCAAAGAGGAATTCATCCAACTCGAAAAACAAACCAAGAAAAAAATCTTTGATCTGATTGTGTTACCTAAATTAGAAATTTTAGAATCGGAAATCACAAATGAAGAACTTTTTCCACTGGTTAGTGAACTAAAGAAGGAATGGGAAAAAACCATCTATATATTTTCTAATTTATACAAATCTCACGAAGTTCTATTGTTGGGAAAAGAAAGAGAATATACACTCGCAATCAACCGGGTGTTGTATTCCGAAATGCCAGAAACCAGAAGAAAAACTTTAATTCTGCGACTTTTACAGGATATGAAACAACAAAACAAAAATACCTATCAATTGTTTTATTATTCTAAACAGAATCCTTGGTCTTCGGCAAATCTAAATGAAGAAAACGTTGAAACAAAAAAGTTTTTCCTAAATTTGATTGGTGAATGGAAACTAGACCCGGATTTCGATCCGGAAAAGTTATCCTCTTTAACTGAATTCCAAACTTGTTTAGAAGAAATCCCTAATACAAATCAGAAAATTCGAATATTAGGATTTTTTGGTTTTTTTAGTGACTACGGTCGTTTCACTACAAAAGGACAAACATCTTTTTCACAAACGAACCAAACCCGCGTTCGGTTCATCAAACAAACACTATTTAGGTCTCATCATTTTCAAAAAAGATTGGAAAATGTTCTGATATCTTGTAAAAATTCCGTCCAATCAATTAAAGATCTATGAGTGATGAGATTCGTAAGTTAATCGACAACTGCCTTTTAGGGAAAGGTTCCGCCTGGCAGGAATTCATTCGTAAGTTTCATAGACTCATTATGGGAACCTGTGCCCACTATGTTCCCAGAGAAGAAGTGACTGACACCTCCCAACAAGTTTATCTCAAACTTACCGAAAATGACTACCAACTCCTTCGAAAGTTTAAAGGGGATAGTTTTCCCGCATTTATTGTCTACATCAGTGAAATTTCTAAAAATATAAGTATGTCTCAGACAAGATCCATTCGTCGGTATGAGTATCGGGAAGGTATTTCTTTGGATCTGAGTATTGATATTTTGGATGATAGGCAAAGCCAAGAAGATGTTTACTTCGCTTGGGAAGAAAAACAAGAGTTCTACGACCTAATCGAAGGCCTAGATGATGCCCATAAAGAAATCCTCATCCTACGCCTCAAAGGGTACAAATTCAAAGAAATCGCTGAAATTCTCGATGTTCCCCTAGGAACGGTCCTAGCTCGGGCCAACAGAGCGAAAGAAAAGATAAAAAAAATCCTTTTAAAGGAAATAAAGCCTTAGCAGGGGGAAATAAATACTATGGAACCAAAAGATCCGAATGAATTTATGAACCGACTCAAATTAAAAGAAGCCCTTTACCTCATGTCCCAAGGGGAAGATGCGGACACGCCTACGATGGATCGGATCTTAGAAACAGTCCTCCCTATTTCCGGAACGACCATTCAGATCTATTTACAGTTTATCAAAGACCAGTTAAAACTTCTCACAAGTGATTTTGGCGAAACAAACCTACTTTCACAGGACCTAGCCTTCCGCGGTTCCAGTGCCGCCTTTCGTGTCCATAGGCAGATTGGTGGCCGGGATTTTGATTTTGTTTTCCAACCCAATGCCGAGAAAAACCAAGTTTTCTTATCCGTCGAAGCTTCCAACTGTGAACGCCTATCGGCCAAACTCTTTTTGGATGGGGCACCCGTCGAAACGCTTCCCAAACTAGGAACTCAGTCCATGTTTGATTCTCCCATCACATTGGATTCCAGCCCGGAACTTGCGATTTTTGAGTCCGGCAAAGAAATCGGTCGTTATCATTTTATGTTACAGTCGTAATTTTTTTTGAACCAATGCAATAAAACTACTGTGACCAGGCATCTATTGGTTGAGAAAAACGTTCCTACATTTAGGAACATACTTTCTTTTCCAAACTAGTTCACATTTAAGAGTCCCGGCGAAAGTCGGGACTTTTTTTATGCGTTCACCCGGAAGTAAATCACATCCCCGTCTTGGACGATGTATTCTTTCCCTTCCACTCGCAGTTTTCCCTCATCTTTAACTTTGGCTCCATCACCTGTGCGGTCGATGTCTTCGTAACGCATTACTTCCGCACGGATATAACCCTTTTCAAAATCAGAATGGATGACACTCGCAGCAACTGGGCCAGTGCTGCCTTGGTGGGTGGTCCAAGCTCTCACCTCTTCTACACCAGCCGTAAAAAAAGTCAGAAGCCCAAGAAGTTTGTAGGATGCACGAATCATGCGAGAAAGGCCTGATTCCTTTTCACCAATTTCTTCCAGAAAAGCAATTTGGTCTTCTTTTTCTAAACCAGAAATTTCTTCTTCGAATCTACCACATAAAACAACAACAGGTGCTCCTTCTTTAGAAGCAAAATCAATGATGGTTTTAACTAGCGGATTTTCCGTAGTTTTTACATCGGTATCTAAGATATTCGCAACATATAACACAGGCTTTATGGTAATGAGATTGAATTTTTTAGCAATTTTTTGTTCTTCATCTCCAAGTTCAACTGTCGATGCACGATTTCCTTTTTTAAGAGCATCTAAGATTTTATCCATCACAGCTGAAATTTCGACGGCTTCTTTGTTTCCTGTTTTTGCAGTTTTTGCCACACGTTGTTGTTGTTTTTCTAAACTGTCTAAATCGGCAAGAATGAGTTCATAATTGATGACTGTAATGTCTTCGATGGGATCCACTTTACCATGAACATGTGTTATGTTTTCGTCCTGAAAGGCACGAACCACATGACAAATAGCATCCACTTCACGGATATGCGATAAAAACTGATTTCCAAGTCCTTCCCCTTGGCTTGCCCCTTTCACAAGGCCAGCAATGTCCACAAACTCAATCATCGTGGGAATCGTTCTTTTGGGTTTGTAGACATCGGCTAAACGATTCAGCCTCTCATCTGGAACTTCTACAACACCTGTATTGGGTTCTATCGTACAAAACGGATAGTTGGCAGCCTGAGCTCCTGCCTTAGTGAGTGCATTAAAAATAGTCGACTTACCGACGTTCGGGAGACCTACAATTCCACAATTCAAAGCCATAAGGATAGATTTTTACCGAGAGACCGTAAGACAAGGAAAATTGCTTTCTTAGTTTTGAAATCCGTTCTCTAGATAGACAGAGGTGAGATAAAAAACAGAAGTTAGGATGACTACCAAATATCCAATTGAGTAAATTTTACCAATCCGTTGCCAAGGGTAACGGTCGTACAAATGAAGACTAGAAATGATAAACTCTATTTCAGGATCAGGAGGCAAAATATCTTCACGGCCTGCTTTCCTCCAAATGACTTGCCTTTCCCCTACACCCAATTGAAAAAACTCTGCCGACTTTCCTTCCGTAAATACTGCCAAAAGCAGAGAGGGAATTTCAAAGTATTTAAAAGTAATGATCCCAGAAAAACTAGTAAGGATCGCAAGATAATTAATGACAACAATCAGAGGACTTGCCGTATAACGGGAGCTAAACAATAAATACAAATAAATGATGAGAAAACAAATCGAGACATATTTGGCAATACCAGACAGGATTTTGTATAATTTTTGTTCTTTTAAAAAGAGTTGGAAAATTTCGTTTTTCATTTTTGTTCGTTCGTAACAGAAATTTTTGTTCCCACTCGTGTCGAAAATGCACTTGGTATTTCTGTCTCCACCCACTGTTTTTCACCCTGAAGGTCGGTAAAGCACAATCGAAACGAATGAAGAAACATCCGAACTTCTTTTGTTGGGACGTTAGAATAAACAGTATCTCCAAGAATTGGATGTCCCAGCTCCCGAAGCATAACGCGAATTTGGTGTCTCCTTCCTGTTACAATTTTCGCCATTCCAAAAGATAGGTTTTCTTTGGGATACACAGATAGAATTCGGAACTCAGTGATTGCTTTTTTCCCCCCACTTCGCACAATTTGTACTTCTTTGTTCCCATCCCGAAGGAAACATTCATAATTTTTTTCTTTCCAATCAGGAATTCCGGAACACAAAAAAATATATTCTTTATCCGCATCCTTTAACAAAGAATCGATTTCTTTATTTTTATCTGCTGTTTTTCCCAAAAGAACAATTCCACTGGTTCCCAAATCCAAACGGTTCGCAGTTCGTAGTTCAGGAAGATTGAGATAAGCCGCGAGAAGTCTCGTGAAATCATTTCTGTTCGGATCTTTGGTTTCGTGAACAGGTAACCCTTCTGGTTTTTCAGCGAGCAAAAATTCTTCACATTCGTAAAGGATGTTGGTTGTGAATCCGCCTTTCAGACGAATCTGTCTACGTGGAGACTTCAATCCAAAGACCTGAAAGACTACGGATATTAACCACTCCAGATACAAACAAAAGGTATTGTCCCTTGATTCCTACAAGGGTATCAGTGATCGGGGTTTCTTTTGTCAGTTTGAGTGATTTGATTTTTTCAGGATAAGAATCAATCGGATATTGAATTTCTGTAACACCACCACTTAGATCAAGTCGATTCCAAACTAATTTGGACTTACTATCTGGAGGAGAAAGGAATTCATTTTTTTCCAAATGGTTTAAAAACTTATTTGCCTCTCGCACCAAATCAATATTAGGTGGATCACCCGTTACCATTTTTTGCCAAGTGGTTTTATCTGGTAAAAACTGACTCAAATAATGTTCTAAAATTCCAGCATCCCGACGTGACTCAACTTCTAAAATAGGAATTCCAAACTTAGCACCTTGGTCTACCCAACGATTCGAGACTGGATTTTCTTTAGTGATTCCCACTTTTAGTCCACTCGAGTTAGCAAAGTAAACAGTATGTTTTTTGAAACAATTTGTTTTTCCCCATTCAGGTTCCCGGCAAGTGCCTTTGTGAAAATGACAGGTTTCGGGACGAAGGATACATAGATCGGTTTCGCTCAGGTTTGTAAAACAAGTAAAACAATAACCTTGGCTAAATGACTTTTTTGTTTTTTTGCCACAATGCAAACAACGGATTTCATCATTGGTTGAAAGGGTGATTTTTTTTCCAATCCAAGACTCCACCGGACTTTCGGATGTTGATTCTTTGGCCGTAAGATCTTTTTTATCGGCTTCATTATAGGTCGCTGATTCCCAAAAATAGGAAACAGGGGAAAGACCTTTGTGAGACATTTTTCTTACATAACCTTGGACTAGTGGCATAATTTTTTAAAAGGAGTATTCTTTTACTTCTTCTGGAAAGTATTCCCTATTGACGTTCACAAAGAGTAGTCCAATAAGGCTTGGTTCAGAACCAGAAAGGTTCCATTTAAAAATAACAAGAGTTTGGCGAAAAAGGTAATGGGAAATTTGCCCTTTCGGCGTGTAAAAAAGTTTTAATTGGTCCTCTCCTTCACCAAGAAATACGACCTTCCCGTTTAAATTTGGCGATTTTTGTTTCACCTGTTTGATCGTGACCTTACCACCAGGATAAACATCTTCTGGATCCGAAGAGTTCGTGGCCTCTCCTTCACTCACCCCTGAACTCGGAGCCACTTCCAGTGTGGTCCCTTCCCAATCCAAATAATTACATGGGAAATCTCCAGGCATAGTTGGGAAGTTTTCAGAACAAGGAGTGTATGTGGATTCCTTTTCGATTCCCTCTCCATAGGGAACAAGTAATGTGGAACGAATTGTAGCATAAGCCACGGATTTTAATACCTTGGATGCTTTATTTTTAGGGATGTTTTTTAATTCCTTCTCCGAAGGAAACACCGACAGAGCAAAAAGAAACATAAAAAATGTAATTAGAATTCGTTTCATTATAACCTCAGTACAACAAATAAGGAGCGATTTTTTTACCTTCATTTTCTTCTTCTGATAAATAAGTTTTATGAAAATCAGAAAAACTTTTTCCTTCATTGATAGAAGTTCGGAAATGATCATTACCCCAAAGTTGGTCTACCCAATGGTTCGACGCGCCCTTACTCCATTTAAAATCACTTGGGTAAGATTCTTTCATTAGGCGAATCAAATCATATGCCAATTGAATTGGATCATAATCGGGACGAACCAAATTCATTCGGAGTCCTGAACAGATTTTACCTTTATGAGGACCAAAAGTCGGTTTGAAATACACAGGAGAAAAATAGTAAGATTTGTTTCCGAGACTTGTTAGTTTATTTGCTAATTCCTCAGGGTTTGTCATCCAAGGAGCTCCAAAATAAACAAAAGGAGCTTGGGTTCCCCGACCCACTGATACATTCACTCCTTCCAAAAGAACAAGTGATAGATAGTTTCTTGCGGAGTCCACCATTGGCAAGTTTGGTGATGGTGTTGTCCAAGGAATTCCTGTATCTTCAAAATACATTCCTCGGCGATATCCTTCAACAGGAACTACCATTACATCCACCGTATCTTTTAAGTATTCCTTATTATAAAACCTTGTGGCCTCACCAACAGTCATCCCTGTGATGAGTAACGAAGGAAACTCACCAGCAAAATTTAAATTTCGTGGATTCATCTTTTCACCCATAGGAGGAAGATGCATTGCCACATGAATATGATCGAGTACAATGAGTTTTGTTTTGGTATTCTTCATTGCATCCATAAGGCGTTTTAGAACACTCAAATAAGTATAACAACGCATCCCAACATCTTGAACATCAAAAACTACATAGTCCACTTCCGTAACGAGTTCCCGTAGTTCAGAGTCTTTGATACGATAGATATGATACAAAGGACGATTGAAAGTTGTGTCCATAGTAACGGGTGTTTGGCTAAATTCTTCTTCTAATCCTAAAAAGCCATGTTCAAGACCTATCAGATGTTCGAGTGTAATTTTATGTTTCTCTAAGGATGTGATGATCTTTTTTGGATTGGTTCCTATTCCGGAAGGATTGGTCGCAAGCATCAATTTTTTTCCTGCCATAGTCGGGAGGACTTTTTCATAAAAAATGTCCTGGGACACCCGCAACTTGGAATCAAGTGGGTGGACGCGAAACTGCGGAACTGTGTTCCCATGGCAAGCGAGTACAAGAAAGCAGAGAGAAAACCTAAAAAAGTAATTGGTCATGTAAGTATATGTTTCTATAATATAGCAAATCTTCAAGGAGAAATGTCCTTCATGTTCAACCGACTTCGATTGGCTCCCTTAACCGGAGTTCTCATCCTTACTATTTTGGCATGTGCCGGATCCAATTCAGCCCAGAAACAACCTACGTTGCCAGACAACGTGGTGACAGCAATGGGAGAGGCACCTATCTACCAAGGAGACTTGGCCCTTGCCCGAAACAAGGCTTTGAAGGACGCAAAACTCAACGCCATCCGTAAACTGGTGGGCGAACAAATTACGGAAAAATCAGGAGTGTCTGATGGCCAATCCCTTGGCTCCAAACTCTACGGCAAAACAGATAGTTTCGTAAAAAAATACGATATCATCAGTGAAGAACCATGGAAATTGGACACCCAGGACATGATCCGTTTGAATGTACGTTGTGAAGTGGAAGCAACCAAACTTTCTACCGCAGTAGACGCACTTCTCGACGATGTTGGAAATCCAAGAATTGCCGTTCTTGTACAAACCGTGATCAATGGAAAATCCTATCCCATTGGATCTGCTACCAATATTGCAGAAGCGGAACTCATCGAAAAACTCCGAACCAAAGGGAACAAAGTTGTGGATAGCTCCCAACTCACAGCCTTACTCAAAAAAAATCCAAGCCTTGCGAAACTGGATCTCACCTCAGTGGAGGAAGGAAGTCCTCTTCTCACTCTGGCACAGGATTCTGGGGCAGAAGTTTTGATTGTTGCCAAAGTTTCAACAACGGACCAAAAACCAGTGGTTTTACCTGGTGGGAAAAAAACAGATTTTTTAAGTTCTGCGGCAACAGGACCATATCGTATCATTCAACTTTGGGGTGATGGTAAAATTTTTGGATCGGGAAGTTTGGAAGGACGTGGTGCTGATATCACTCAAGAAGTTTCCAGAGAACAAGCCGTCAAAGATTGGTCAAATCTAGTATCAGGTAAAGTTGGAAAACAAATCAAAGATGAGTGGTTCAAACTCACAGAACAAAACACTGTCATCTTAAAATTCAAAGGACTAGGATTAGAAGATGCCATTAATTTCAAAAACGATTTAATGGAATACACTTCTGTAAAACAAATTAATGACCGCAAAACGGAAGTTGGTGGATCAGAATGGGAACTAACTTATCCCGGCAAAGAATCTATGTTTGCAGAAGAGTTAATGTATAAAAAAGATTCGAGTTTTCGTTTCCTTAGTAGCAAAACGTTAAGTATTAACAGCTCCAAAAGAGGAGTTGTAGAAGCCGAATTTAGAAACAAATAAAACTTAAATTACATTGTTTCCCCTTTGCCTGCAGAGAGAAATAAACCAATCTCTGTAGGATCAAAGGGTTTAGAAAAATAACGAGCCACTCGATTTTCTGCAATTGCCATTTGGATTTCTGGTGTTAAATCATAACCTGTCAAAATACAATAGACAATATTAGGACGAATTTCTTTCGCTTTTGAGATAAATTCCAAACCATTCATCTCTGGCATTCGCATATCGCTAATCACAAACTGGACATCCGTATTTTCCGTCAGTTCTTCAATGGCTTCATCACCGGATTGGGCCACGATCACATCGTATTCGTTTCGAAAGTAATCTCGAAACAAATACAAATTCAAAATTTCATCATCAACATAGAGTAACTTACGTTTTACTGGTTTTTCTTTCATACTTGTATGGGAAGTTTGATTCGGAACAAGGAGCCCTTTCCCCAGACCGATTCCATTTCAATCGAACCTTCATGGTCTTTTGTAATTTTATAAGCAATGGGCAAACCAAGGCCCACCCCTTTCCCCGGCTCTTTCGTGGTAAAAAACGGATTTCGAATTTGATTCTGGTATTCCTCTGGGATCCCACCACCCGTATCCGAAATTTCAATAGTGGCAAATCGAGAATCCCGAAAACTCCGAAGCCCCAAAATACCGGAATCCCCCTCCATAGCTTGGATGGCATTAGTGAGAATGTTTAAAAATACTTGGTGGATCTTTCCAGAATTTCCTTTTACGACGAGGGGTTCTGGAAATAAATCTTTCACCACTAAAATTCGGTCTCTGAGGGAATGGGTGAGCATCACAAGACAATTATCCAAAATTTCATGTAGGTCAAAACGTTCATCAAAGGAATCACCACTTCGAGTAAACTGGTTCAAACCTTTTACAATCTTGGAAGTACGTTCCACACCTTCCTTTATGGCCTCCAAATACAATTGGGTTTTTTCCGATTCTAACGGTGACCCTTCTAAAAGATCACGAACTCCAAAATATCCACCCAGAATGAAATTGAGAGGATTGTTGATTTCGTGGGCAATCCCAGCAGATAACATACCAAGACTTGCCATCTTTTCTGATTCAATGAGTTGATTCTGGCGTGCTTGTAGTTCAACTAATGTTTGTTTTAGCTCACTTGTTCGTTCTTCTACAAGAGATTCCAACTCATGGTTGTATTGTTCTAAACGTAATTCGTATTCAGAACGTTCTAATTCCGCAGCAATCCTTCCGGAAAATATTTGGAATAAGGTAAGAATATCGTCTTTGTTTTGGATTTCTGTTTCATATAGACCGACAATCAAACCCATAACTTCTTTACGGGAGTTGAATAACGGAGAGCCAATGTACCCCTCGATTTTCATTTCGATCAAGAGTTGGTCTAAAGGAAATTTCTTTTGTACTCCAGAGGGAAAGTAACAAATACTTTCATCATAAACATCAGCACAAGGTGTATCTTTTAAGGAATAAGCCATGTTTTCGGCAATCACTCCCTTTGCGACAAGAGAGATTGTCTGTGATTCATATTTTTCTTTATCAAAGATGGCTATGAAAGTATAGTCGGCATGAATGATGTCGGCTAACTTAAGCATAAGTCGATTGAGGAACTCATTTCCGTAAGTATTGGAAACGGCCTCAATGATATCTGATAGAAGTTGTCCTTGGATCATGAGATTGTATTTTTAAATGACTCCTAAATTCACACTGGTCATAAACATTAAGGAGTTTCTTGTTTTTCCGGTGGATCACTCACAAGTGGAAGCACAGTTTTTTTTACATCAAGTAGTGGCCCAAGTTCATAAATCGATTCGTATCCATATGCTTTTAACGAGTTGTAGGTAGAAAGATTCAACGAAGCTGCAGGACTTTTTGCTGCAAACGCTTCTTGGTTCCCTTCAAAGTTGTTGTTACAATAAATGAGGATTTTTGTTTTTTTTTCAGGAATGGCTTCAGATAAAGACTCTTTTGTGAATTCAGTAAACGGAAGGTTCTTCGCCCCTTTGATATGCAAAAGATGAAATCGATTTTCACTCCGTGCATCAAGTAAAACGACACCTTCCTCCGACATCAATTTCAAAAACTGATCTTCTGTTAGGCGATGAGTTTCTCTCTCACCTTCGGAACGGTTTACTATCCGTTTGAACTCACCATAATTGATCAGTTTGTTTTCAATCGGAACCGATTTGGATTTTAGTTTCTTCTTTTTAGAAGATTCAGAAACAAGTGGGATTGTGACGAGTACCAGTAAAATCAAAACGAACTGTTTCATAAGGGAATCTCCTATTTAACGCATCTGAAAGTATACTATTGATTGGCAAGGAAACTCAAACCTTTTTTCGACTTGCCAGGGGAATTGGGCAAATTGTGATGAAAACAATGAGCACATTGAGAGCAATTATCAAAACAAACAAAGGCGACATTCGTATCGACCTGTTTCCAGACAAAACACCAAATACTGTAGCCAACTTCATCAACTTAGCCCAAAGGAATTTTTACAATGGACTAAAATTCCACCGTGTCATTGCGGACTTTATGGTGCAAGGTGGTTGCCCACAAGGAACAGGAACGGGTGGACCCGGTTATAAATTCAGAGATGAGTTTGATTCTAGTTTGAAACACAACAAACCAGGAATCCTATCGATGGCGAATGCCGGCCCTGGAACCAATGGAAGTCAATTTTTTATTACCCACGTACCTACACCATGGCTTGATGGAAAACATTCTGTATTCGGTGCGGTTGTTGATGCCACAGACCAAGAAGTAGTCAATAAAATCAATCAAGGGGATGTGATGGAATCGGTCACTATCGAAGGGGACGTAAGTTCTGTTTTTTCCATAGCAAAACCATTTTTGGATGAGTGGAACCAAATCCTAGATTCCAAAAAATAAAGATTGATTCTGTCATTTGGGTTTTCATAGTCTAACCACTATGAAAACAAAAGGAAAACAAAAACAAGTCACTCAAATCAAACTGGCTTCTAGAATGATTTTTTCTATGAAACCAACCAAAATCAAACCATCCAAAAAACTCTATTCTCGAAAAAAGAAAGAAGACCATTCGGGAATAGAGTTTCTTCTTTCTTTCATTTTTTAATTCCGCTCTATTTATCTTTCCATCTCGCTCCAGGGATCCCTTTCCAATTCTTCTTCCTTACCTAAATCCACAAACATCAATCTTTCTAGTTCCGCATTTCTTTGTTTAGCAAGACTCATATACTGGACCCGGTCTCTGCGAAGTTCAAAAAGTTCGTGGAAAGTATCATCATCATGTTGTAAAAATAGATTCCTTGCTTTTTCTGCTGTGTGAGATCTTGTTCCTAAAAGTTTCAATACATCTCTTCCCATAAGGACAGCCGTTTCCCTAGTTTCCCTGTATATGTATTTAAGACCCAATTCTTTTAGATCATACGCTCCTTCTCTATCTCCAGCCCTTGCTACAATTTTAATATTGGGATAGTGTTGGCTTACATTTCGGATGAGTTCTGTTTGTTTTTCTGGATTGTCGAGTGCGGCCACAAGGATTTTTGCATGTTCCAAACCAGCCGATTCTAATAACTCGAGTCTTGTCGCATCACCAAAATAGACCTTAAACCCAAACCGGCCAAGCATCTCCACACGATCTGCATCAAAATCTAAAATAGTAATTCCAATTCCATTGGAACGAAGAAACCGGCCAAGCATGTTTCCAAATCGACCGAATCCACAAATGATCACCGGGTTTTCCTGTTTATGAATGTCCTGTGCCGTTTGTTTTTTAGGAATTTTGGATTCTAATAATCCAAAAATGGTTTTTTCATATAACAAAAGAAGTACGGGAGTGAGCGCCATACTCACTGCGACAGAAGCCACAAGGATAATGATGGTTTCCTGATCCAAAATTCCGAGCCCTTCCGAATATCCAAAGAGAACAAAAGAGAACTCTCCGACTTGGCATAATGCCAAAGAAAAATAAATGTTTTGGTCTAGGGGAAGACGAAAAACAAGTCCGAGCAAAAATAAAATCAAAGCTTTGATGAAGATGATACCTAAAACAATTCCTAAAACCTTGGAAGGACTTTGCATCACCACAGGAAGGTCCATGGAAGCACCTACACTTAAAAAAAACAATCCGAGTAGTAATCCTTTAAAAGGTTCAATATTACTTTCTAACTCATGCCGAAACTCACTACTCGCAAGTACGACACCACCAAGAAAAGTACCAAGAGCCGCAGATACTCCCACAGCTCCCATGAGAACAGAGATAGCAATGACTAGTAACAAACTAGCACCTGTAAAAATTTCACGGTTTCCTGACTTGGCTAGCAACCGAAAAAGTGGACTGAGAGCATATTTACCCACAAGGATGATTCCAATTACAACGAACAATACAACTAATGTTTTTACGTAACCAGGGAAATGTTCGATCAGTGAATGATGTTGTGAAGTTTCAGTTAAATCAGAATCACTTAACATTGGAAAGATGGCAAGAATAGGAATCACGGCCATATCTTGAAATAGAAGGACTGAAAAAGAAGCTTGGCCAGAAATCGATTTCATAAGTCCCTTCTCTTTTAAAGTTTGTAAAACTATGGCTGTGGAAGAGAGAGACAAAATAAGGCCTAATGCAAGCGAAGGTTTCCATTGAAAACCAAATCCAAAACAAAAAGCAGCAGTGATGATGGTCGTGAGGAGAAGTTGTAACCCACCAAGGCCAAGTAACCAAAACTTAAGACGCCAGAGTAAATCCAATTCTAGTTCTAAGCCGATGGCAAAAAGCATCATCACGACACCAAACTCAGCAAAGTGTAACATGTCCTTGCCTTCCGTTCCGACAAAACCAAAAACAAAAGGACCGATGACAATTCCTGCAATCAGATATCCCAAAACAGAACCAAGTCCGAACCTCGTGGCAATTGGCACCATGATGATAGCACTTGTAAGATAAATCAAAGCCTGAATAAAAAAACTAGATTCACCCATAAATACCACCTAACAAGTTATTCATAAATTTTAAATATCGATTGGATTCTTTTTGCAGATCCAATTCATTCAATTGAAACGTCCCCTGAACAAGAAATGGTGCCAAATAGTCCATTCCACATAATTCAGCTGTCCTACGAAACGGTAACAGAAACTCATCTGTCGAATAACCGTGAAATCCACCTTTTGAATAAGCATCCTTTGAACCACCAGTGGTAATGACCTGAATCCATTTTTTTCCCATAAGATGATTCCCATCCGCACCATAAGCCCATCCATCTTCTAAAACCATATCCATCCACAACTTCATAAGTGGAGGACAACTATACCAATACAAAGGATGTTGGAATAAAATAATATCATGATTCGAAACCAAATTTTGTTCTGCTTTTACATTGATCGAAA
The DNA here is from genome assembly GCF_004769575.1 of Leptospira perdikensis. NCBI lineage: Bacteria > Pseudomonadati > Spirochaetota > Leptospiria > Leptospirales > Leptospiraceae > Leptospira > Leptospira perdikensis. The sequence continues at coordinate 142,839 of NZ_RQGA01000001.1, forward strand.
AGTTGGGATACTCTTCATATAGATCATGTAATGTGATTGCATCGGAATTAGGGATTGAATCCAAAAGCATTTGATTGGCTTTAGATTTTTCCAATGTGGGATGAACAAGCAAAATCAAAATTTTAGGCATACGGGACAAATTCACAAAAACCATTGAATGGTAAAACGTAAAAAAAAATAGTTTTCCATTGACTCTGATTGTAAATTTATTTCAAATTTCTTTAGTGACGGCCCTTTCCCTTTTTTTTTCAACATTTGTTTCAGAAGACCTTACTTGTATTGCCGCTGGAATCGTTGCAAAAAACGGCAATTTATCCTTACTTTCAGCGATTTTCACCACAGGTCTTGGGATTTTTGTTGGAGATTGTTTACTCTACTTCTTTGGATTCATAGTTAGGCGAGGATTCTTAAAATGGGAATTTCTGAGGAAAGTCCAGATAAAATTGGAGTCCTTAGAAATTATTGATGAGTGGAAACTCCATTTCAGGAAGTCGATTTTTGCCTCTAGATTTTTACCGGGGACAAGGCTTCCTCTTTATCTCAGTAGTGGGTTTTTGGGACTCCCCTTCTTTGCTTTTTTTTATACTAGTTTGATTGCTGTGACTCTTTGGACAACGGGTTTTGTCTCATTGGTTTATCTTTATGGCAATTTAGTCACCTTGTATTGGAACCCAAAAAATTCTCTTCTATTTAGTCTGGCGATTGCTTTCAGTTTCTACATACTCTATTTCATGATGCGGATTACTTTCTATCCGAAAGAGAGAGAAAAAACATCCTTCTTTGTTGCAAAGTTCAAACAATTGGAATTTTGGCCTGCTTCCCTTTTTTACCTTCCTCTTGTTCCCTACTTAATTTATTTAGCATTACGTTATAGAGGAGTTCGTTATATCACAACAGTCAATCCAGGAATCCTTGCCTCAGGAATTGCAGGAGAATCCAAATCAGAAATCCTAAATCTAATTCCAAAAGAAGTAGTCGCAAAATACCAATTTATATCCCCGAAAGAAAAAAATCCCAAAAGTAAAATTCAAAATTGGATACAAACTGAGAATCTAAGATTTCCTTTGATCGCCAAACCAGACAAAGGAGAAAGAGGGTTTTTAGTGAAAAAAATTCATTCCCTAGAGGATTGCCTCACTTTGATCCAGACTTATCCCTTGGATTGGATCTTTCAAGAATACGTAGAAGGACCTTTTGAAGTAGGTATCTTCTATTACCGCCACCCGAAAGATAAACAAGGAAAGATCTTTTCCATAACAGATAAAATTTTTCCAGAGCTCATTGGGGACGGTCACAGAGACATCAAATCTCTTATTTCCAACCACCAAAGATTTAAGTTTCAAAAAAATACACATTTTAAACACAACAAACATCAGTTAGATAGAGTATTATCTGCCGGTGAAACGATTTCCATTGGTTCTATCGGGAATCATATACAAGGATGTATGTTCTTAGATGGAAGTCGGTGGAAAACAAAAGAAATCGAAATCAAATTGATCTCAATCGCTGATACGATCCCCGGTTTTTATTTCGGAAGGTTTGACATTCGATTTTCAGATCCAAACAAGTTCAATTCAGGTTATGGTTTTAAAATCATTGAATTGAATGGCGCCACCAGTGAATCCACAAACCTTTACGATCCTAATTTTTCGGTTTTACAAAGTTATTCTATTTTGTTTCGGCAGTGGAAGCTGTTATTCCAGATAGGTTACGAAAACTACCAGGCAGGTATTCCGTTATTTCCCTTTACTGACCTTTACCATTTGGTTAAAAATCATAACCAATATCGAGATATTTACTCCGACCGAGAAACAATCACTTAAAACAAAAAGAAATTTTAATCAAAATAATTCTTTAGATACGGAATTGTTTTTCTTTCTCGATACAAAAGGTAAGTAGATAAAGAAAATACAACCAGAGCTAAAACAAAAAGAAGTCCACCATCATTCTGTACGACAATTCCCAAAAAAACAAAATGAGACAAAACAGCACCTAACATTAAGTTAAATCCCATCAGGGCACCAAGCCAAACCAAACGAGGAACAAGTAAAAACAATACACAGAAAGTTTCTAAAACAGCAAGTCCGTAACGGCCCCAAGGTTCCATTCCCATCACAGAAAAAATAAACTTAGATTCTTCGGAACCAGAAAATTTAAAATACAATGTTTGTCCAATAATGATGACTGCCACTAAACGAGCGCCATGAAAGAGAATACGTTCCATTTCTGGTAATTTCATTTAGAACCCTCCGCTAAAATGATCTCTTTGATTTCTTTAAAATTAGTCCAGGGAATAAAATGATTTTCTCCCTTTAGAATTTGAATCCTATGTTTAATGGATGGTTTCCATTTCGTAAAGTAATAAACGTTCTTTACTGAAACCAACTGGTCCTCATCCCCATGTACGGAAAGAATTTCTAAGGAAGAGTTTTCGAATGCCTTGGTTAATTCGATTAAATCAGTTTTTAATGTATACATCTCTTCATTGCTGTGAATCCAAGAATCAGGAAGAATCCACTGTACCCAAACCAAATTTGCAATTTGATTGTACCAATGTAACTCTTCTAAATCGGGATCTATAGGAGCTGAAAGCAAAATACTTTTCCAAACAAATGAATAGGTATTGTTTTTTTCCATTGCAATTCGAAGCGCCACAGGCCCGCCATAAGAATGACCAACAACTATCCCCTCATTGAATCGAAACCTTTCCTTTTCTAAATAGCGGATGAGGGCAGAATGAATGGCCCTACCCTGTAGAATGAGATTAGGAACAGAAGTTTGATTCCAGGAACCTCCATAACCCAAACGGTCCGGTAAAAGGATACAAAATTGGTTTTGTAAATCTTCGTCCTTTAAGTAGGATTCGAAATCTAAAGACGAACCAGGGGAACCATGTATCAAAACTAAAACTTTCTTTTTATTTTTACATTCATTGGATAAAAAATGGATCTCTCCCTTTTCCGAAGGTGAAACCAAACTTTGTATTGTTTCCCTTCCTTGAGACGGGACTTTACAAAATAAAAAAGTTACTGATAAAAGATAAAAAACAAATATTCTAATTCGATACAAAAGAAAGAAGTTCATTCGACCTCTTCACTACTTGCAAACAAAGCTCCTGATTCATAAAGTCGCTTAAAAAGAGAATTGGGCTGTTTGGGATTTAAAACATCAGCATATTCGGGTAAAAAACCTTTAACCAAATACATTTCAATATCGGCTTTATTCTTAATTGAAACAAATCCCCTAGGTTCACATTCAAAGTAAGACTTTATTTCTTCGTACACCTGAGCAGATACATTCACTTCTCCTGTGACCCCAGAACTTTCTAGACGACTTGCCGTATTGACAGTATCACCCCAAACATCGTAAGCAAATTTATCAATACCAACAACTCCTGCAACCAAGGGACCTACGTGAATTCCCAACCGAATCTCCCAAAATTCCCTACCACGTAAGGCATGAATTTCTTTCTGTTCGGCCATATAAGACTGAAAAGAAATACCACATAACACAGAATCAACGGCATTGGTTTGATTTTCGGTGGGAATACCACCAACAGCCATATAAGCATCTCCAATTGTTTTTATTTTTTCTAAATGATAACTTTTACACAAACGGTCAAACTCACGAAAAATAGTATCCAATTCTCCGACAAGTTCTTCAGCATTCATCTTCTCTGCAATTTTTGTGAACCCAGCCATATCACAAAAAAGAACTGATGCAGACTCATATCGTTTAGGAATGACTCGCGCTTCCTTTTTTAATTCCTCAGCAATGGGCTCAGGCAAAATATTCAAAAGCAAAGATTCTGACTTTTTCCTTTCTACATTCAAATTTCGACTCAAAATAAAAATCAAAATTCCTGTTAGGATCTGAACGAAAAGATAATTCCCTCCTGCATCCAAATAACGATCCAAATCTGTTTCATAGGAAGATACCCAATCTCTATGATAAAATTCGATTATATATAAAGAAGCCGCGAAAAAAATATAAATAGAATAAACTACAAATACATTGTGGTTTCTAATGAGAATGAGGGCGATAACAAGGGCAGGAATCAAATAATAATGGTTTCCTCCAAGGGAACCACCATTAAAAAACCACATTGAAGATAAATAAAAAAGTATAGTTAAATTAAAAGGCCAATACAATGAAAAATAAATACTCTTCACTCGACTTAAGTAATACATAACAAGCATTAATAGACCAGAACCAACGTTGAGAATAACGAGGATTAAATAGTTTTCTAAATACAAAACCCCAAACACCCCGATCAAATTGAGAAGGCCGTTAACAAGCGAAACCGTATTAAATAACCGGTGTTCTAGAGAGTGTTTTTTAGGATCTCCGAGAAAAAGGTATATCCATTTCATTGTAATTGGCAAGTTTCCCCCGCAAAACCAGGGGGGTTCAACCTTTTTTCTTGGCGACCAGGGGATCGTTTTTCATTCTACGATTGACATCCCATCCTTTGGATTAGAATATTTTGAGTCAGTTTATATGGATTCAAAAGAAATCATCAAAATTCGAGAACAAGCGGAACTAGCAAGAAAAGAAGGCCGAAACGAAAAAGCTATGTCACTGATGAAAGAGTATCTAAGTTTGGTCCACCCATCTTTTACTCATTACTGCTGGTTTTTTATAGCAGAAATCCTATTGGAAAAAAATAAAATAACAGAAGCGTTAGAGCACTGTGATGAAGCCTTACGGATCATGAAAGATTTTATCCCTGGATTAGAACTTAGAATCAAAATTCACAAATCAATGGGAAATTTCCCAGAAGCAAAAAAAGACCAAACCACAATCGATGATATCCAAGCCAGAGAGAAGAAAAAGTGGGATGACCCCAACCATTACTACCACTATAAGTAGTTACAGCTAAGGCAATTTGGATTTCTTTTTATTAAATAAACGTGAATCTTGAGTCTAGTTAATAACCAAAAACATTCACTGGTTCCAATTCACAGGCGTCTGCCTGTAAGGAAGCCGTAAGACTCGGATTGACGGATGCTGCTTGAATGGCCGAATTTGGTTTGTTACAACTACTCACTTCATTTAAAACGGAGCCTACATACCCAGCGTATTGAGTTTCAATGACGGCATAGTTTGTAATTTCCTTTTTACATTTTTTGAAAGACTCCATCGTGTAATAGGTGTCATTTCCAATATTTGAAATCGATTCGAATATGGCAGGAGTATAAGTTAATGAAATTACCGAATCTAAAGTACTTGTAGATACGGTTTCATTACTATACAGTCGAAAACGGATATATGCTGGAGATGTACATCGAAAAGCAATGCAGGTACCGGCATTTACTGAAATAAAAAGTCCGATAGAAGAAGAAATGGAGGCGGCAGATAAATCAGTAGTTCCGCAGACAGAGTTTGTTGAATAATAACAACTTGCGTTTGCAGAAGTGGTAGCCGTTTTTAAAATCTTTCCCGTGTACATCGCATAAGAAGCGGCCGCATTAGAACGGAAATAAAAAGTTCCGCTACTCGGAACAGATAAATCTACATAGGATGTACCCGATGGCAAACTAAAATTGGAAGCGGTTGTTGGAGTCGTAAACCCAAGTGTCGCATTATTTTCAGTAGAGCAAGTATAAGTAGAATTGGCAGCATTTGCTGAAGCGCTGAAAGATGCAGACAAAACACTAATCAAACTCACTAAGCTTAGATTGGATCTATGTTCTTCGAGTTGTTTTTTTGCCTGCTCTCCCTTTATTCCTGTTGGGGAATATACGTTTGTACAATGAACCAAAAAAATCAAAACAAAAAAAACCAATTTCATTTTTTTCAACATAACACATATTTGTTTGTATCCGTTTTTTTCGTCAAACATTTCTCGTTAGGTGTAAAATCAAAAAAATTTCACTATTACAAAATATTTTAATATTAGAAAGAATCAAAAGCGGCAATGCGAAATACTCACATCTCGCCATTGCCAAGCATTCATCCCAGAAGCTTCTTCTAATTCCACTTCACTCAAACTAAATGATGTCGCTGATGTATCTAATAATTCAAAACTCCAGGTAAAACGATCCCCACTGGAAACGGGAATAGAATCGGGACAATTGGAAATCCCCGAATATCCTTTTGGTTTGTATTTTTTACCATGGTTGTCTACAAATGTCACATTTTCTATGATTGTACAGACTTGTGAACTTTCCAAAAATTCTAATTCAAATGTTGTGATTGATTTATTTTTACAAATTTGGTTGATTCTAACTTTGTTTTGATGATCAACTCCTAAATAACAGCAGTTATTAGACTTTGTCACAATAATTTTCTTTGTTGGAATTTTTTTGGGGTTTTGACCAAATTCGTTCATCGCAAAAGTGCTGATTTTAGCGAACAATACCAGTATAACAATCATTAATATCTTAGAACTTTTCATATAGACCTACTATAACTTTTTTTTTCGATCTAAATGAGGATTCAATACTAATTTAGTAACAATACAAAAAGAAAAAAGCCTCTTCCCGAAGATTCCTTCGAAAAGAGGCAACCGTCTTAAGGCAACTCTTGCCTTACTACGACTTAAGCGTTATTCAAAAGTCGTAATACAGAATTTGACCGAAGACTGGCTTGCGCGAGCATTGCCGTACCGCTTTGCACGAGAATTTGTTTCGTCGTTAGCGCTACCATTTCTTCTGCCATATCTGCGTCCCTAATCCTTGATTCGGATGCTTGCATATTTTCGTATGCACCCATGAGGCCTTTTGCAGTACTTTCGAGCCTATTTTGATAAGCTCCCATATCTGCTCTCTGCTTCATGATCTTGTTCAAGGCGAAGTCCGCTTTAGCAATCGCTTCGTCTGCTTTTCCAGGTGTAGAGAGCGCAATTTTATTCGCACCTTCTGACATCTTAAGAGCTTTCGAAGTCATAGTTCCAATGTAGAAACGCTCTCTTTGCTTTGCGTTTGCTCCCATGTGAAACCACATCGACGCCTTCGTTGACTTTCGAGCGAAGTCTCCTTCAAACAGTTTCATTTTATTGAACTCTGCTTGTGAAGCAATTCGATCGATCTCATCCACCAGCGCAGATACTTCTACCTGCACGAGCTGCCTGTCCTCCGGTGTGTAGATTCCGTTCGAAGTCTGGATCGCTAAGGTCCGGATTCGTTGGATGATTTCAGCCGACTGGTCGAGGAAACCCTCTGCAGTCTGGATGAAACTAAGTCCATCTTCCGTATTCCTTTCGGCCTGACGTAAACCACGAATTTGTGTTCGTAGTTTTTCCGAAACAGCAAGACCAGAAGCATCATCACCGGCAAGGTTAATCCTTTGCCCAGTGGAGAGGTTCCTCATGGTCTTATCTACATCCCATTGTGTAAACTTGAGAGCACGATGTGATTGAATCGCACTCATGTTGTGATTGATAATCATTGGCCTACACTCCTTTGTGTATTACCAAGAACGGTCTATATTTCGTTCTTAGCCGGACAATCCCTGTCCGGTGTCAAGGATGAGCTTTCATTTTGCCACCTGGCAGGGGAAAGCCGGCTGATTATCTAATTACAACTCTTCAGTTACACTAACCACTCACTTCGTTAGGCTATTAACGAAGGAGAGAAAGAACTCCTTGTGGACGAACATTCGCCTGAGCTAACATAGCAGTTCCAGATTGAACTAAAATCTGGTTCTTTGTGAAAGCCACAGTTTCTTCTGCCATATCCGCATCACGGATCCTAGACTCGGAGGCTTGGGTATTCTCATAAGCGTTCATGAGCCCTTTTGCAGCATGCTCAAGACGATTAAAGTAAGCACCTAAGTTTGCTCTTTGTTTACTAATGCGAGTTAACGCAGCATCCAAAGTTCCGATCGCATCGTTTGACTTGTCAGCTGTTGACAAAGACAAGAGATCTCCACTTTGACCTTTAAGATTAAGTGCACGTGCAGTCATTGTTGCAATGAACACTCTTTCTCTTTGGTGTTGGTTTGGTCCTAAATGGAACCACATGGAAGTTGCTCTAGATCCACGAGCAAAATCACCTTGAAGCAAATTCATTTTATTGAATTCTGCTTGTGAAGCAATTCTGTCCACTTCGTCGATAAGTTGTGAAACTTCGACTTGGATCATTTGTCTATCTTCGTCAGTATAAATACCGTTAGACGACTGAATTGCAAGAGTTCGAATTCTTTGAATGATATCATTCGATTCTTGCAAAAAACCTTCCGTTGTTTGGATAAGGCTCATACCGTCTTCGGTATTTCTCTCTGCTTGTCTAAGACCATTCACTTGCGTTCTCATCTTTTCAGAAACGGCGAGTCCGGATGCATCATCACCTGCACGGTTGATTCGCATTCCAGAGGATAGTTTCTCCATATTTTTGGAGACTTCCTCGTTTTGAAACTTGAGTACGCGATGTGAGTTGATCGCGGCTAAATTGTGGTTTATGATCATTGGTTTCCTCCTTGAAACTTGATCCGGCAAAAGAGAGAATCCCTTCTCTCTTTGGTTTTTGTGTCTGGCTTTCAGGCCCCTATGGTGCCTAAAATCTCTATTTGTTCCCTTTGTATGTCGGTGATCGGATAAAAGAAATTAATTCGAAGAAACTGGGTTATTTTCGGTATTTTTTGTGATTTTTTGAGGTTTTTTGGAAGATTTCGGCGACTTTAGCGTTTTATTTTTTTTTAAAAAAAGTTCTACTTTTCCCGTTACGAAGATCGGCAAAATCCCATTTTCCATAAGCGAATTTTGGAAAATGAGAGAAATTGTTCGGATTACCCCTATTTAGGGGCGGTAGGCAAAGAAAGCGGAGAAAACGAACCAGTCAAAACGTTAAGGGCGTGTGACTAGAGCTGGTAAAGTATCCCAGTGGTAAACAGGACTCGGTTCTCCAGAAAATTTATGTTCAATTGATTTTAGGTCTGCAAAATTTTCAAAGAGACTTGCATTTAACGCGCGTATTGTGGATTCCATTGCAAGAATCCTACGTTTGTTGAGGACCTCTTCTGATTCTTTAGGGCCTGTTTCTGTTCCACCTGTATAATATGTGATGGTGTCCACTGGAGCATTTGTATTCTCTTCTTCTGCGTCGGCATCTGCTTCATCCGATTTCGTACGAGGAAGTCTGTATTTTTCCATGACATCTTGTAAAATGGAAACATTCCAATCCACAACAAGTTTACTTCCCTTTTCCACAAACCAGGTTTGTTTTAAAGCAAACCGAATATCCAAAAGTTTTTTAGGAGAAAACAACTTTCCATCTTTTGCTAAAGCTTCCACAGAATCAAAGTAAGGTGGTGATCCCACTTCGCCTACAAGCTGGTAAATAAAGGCTCCCGTTTCATCTTGTTTTAATACCTTTCTGTGAATTGGGATTTGTTCCCCTTCTCCATTGGAGATGTAAATTACGACTGATTCTCTATGGTCAAGAGAGGGATAAGAATACAGTTGGAAGGGAACTAACAATCGAAATGGATTTTGTTCCGCCAAAATAAAGAAACTGAAAAAAATGAGAAGGGAAAACCAAGAAGCAAACAAAAATATAAAATCACGTGTGAGTTTGGTTTCCCCTGTTCCAATTTTATAAAATCGAAAGATTAGGACTCTTATGATTTCTTTCAGGGAACGAAGATATTCTTTAATCTTTTGAAGATGCGTATTCATGAATTCCTTTGATGACACTGCGTGCAATTTTCTTTTGGTAAGTTTTATCCCGCAGTTTCTTACTTTCCTCAGGGTTTGTCAGATACCCCATTTCCACAAGTACCGCAGGCATAAGGCTTCCTCGCAAGACGGAAAAATCTGCCTTTTTCACCCCACGAGAAGGAATGTCAGGACTTAATCCCTTTTCATACTCTTCCGCCACAGCCGTGGCCAATTTCCGAGACCGCCTTTGGGTGACACTGGACAACATCTGGGATTGGATCTGAGAGACAACCGGGTTCTTATGTTTTCCTACATACCGATTTTCTAAAATGGCCGTTTCACGAGCGGCCTCTGTACTTGGACTTTGAGAAAGATAATACACTTCAAAACCAGCCGCCTTATCCGATAGAGAAGCATTACAATGAAAACTGAGGAAAATCACATCCCTAGTATCATGCAACATTTGATTCGCGAGTTTGGAACGGTCTTCTAGTTCCACAAAACTATCATTTTTACGAACCATCTGCACCCGAATTTCCGGATAATACTTTCGTAAGTACAAATAAGTATAACGAGCCACACCAAGACTCACATCTTTTTCAAAGTTACCTGAAGGATCGGAAGTTCCGGGATCTTTTCCTCCGTGGCCGGCATCTATCACAATGGCTTTTACGTTTAGATTTCGTTTCGGCACTGGTTCCTTGGGGATGAGAACCCAAAGTTCAGTTTCTTTGAACTGGTAACGAACATCATACGAGATGAGGTTGAGTAAAATGGCTTCCACAAGATCCAAAGGAAGGTATACATCCTCATCCTTTTTTAAAATGGCTTTAGGGATTTTATAAATTTTACCATCCAGTGTATAAAAACTGGATCCGAGGCGGAACTGAAGATTCCCTTGGGGGGTGTAAACTGACCCCACTCTTGTGAATTTTTTTAGTTTGGTGGAGAGTTCTGGCATTATTGATTTTAAATCAGAAAATGCCACGTAGTTCCCTTTCCCGTAGAGCGGAAGTTTGGCGACCTCAGCAACTACGAGATTCGGAAAAAAACAAAAACAAAAGAGAACTAATCTTTTTTGAAGATAGAAAGAATTCGCTGCCAAATCGATTGTTTCTGTTTTTTAGATTTTTTCACTTCGTTGATATCGAAGAGATTCCGTCTTGGATCATTCTTTTGGTAATGTTTTCCAGACTGATTTTTTTTGTGTTGCCCTTTGCCTTTTCCGTCTTTGGAATGTTGTCCATGTTTCATTTCATGGTGGGTCATTTTAGCAGGATGTTTGTGGTCACCGTCCCCATCGTGATGGTGTGGGTGTGACATCTTCGCAGGTGGATGGTGTTTCTCCCCTTTGCCTTTTCCCCGTCCGCGATCTCCCGAACGGTTGTCGTTTCGATCACCTGACCTATGTTCGCCGCCTCGGTTGTCCCCGCCACGTCTTGGTTTTCCACCACGACCTCCGCGGTCTCCCCTCTCCCTGTCTTGGTATTTCTTTTCACCAGGGATGGCTTCGTCAGCAAATACAGGAGTGAACTCACCCTTAGGAAATTCTAAATGTTCTTCGCGAATCTCGGCAATAGGAATTTTGGAATTCAGATAACGTTCAATTCGTTCGAGTTCGGTATAGTCTGTTTCGGAACAAAATCCAATGGACATACCCTTTCTTCCCGCACGTGCGGTTCTTCCAATCCGGTGCACATAGTTTTCAGCATCTTGAGGTAGATCATAATTATAAACCACATCAATATTTTCGATATCGATCCCACGAGAAGCAACATCGGTAGCGATGAGATATTTATACTTTCCTTCTTTAAAATCCCGGAGGAGACGGATTCGTTTTTTCTGGTCAAGTTCGGAAGAAAGTCCAGTGGCTGTAATTCCAAACTTACGAAGTGTGGACACAATTTTTGGAATGTTCATTTTGTAGTTCGTAAAAATGATTCCAAGACCTTCAATCTCATTGTGTAACAACGAGTTCACAAGATAAGGAAGTTTTTCTTCCCGACCTAAATGGAGTAAAGACTGGTCGATCCTTTCGGTAATGACTTTTTCTGGATTGATATGAACTTCAATCGGATCATTCAAATACTTACTTGCAAGTCGTACTACTTCGTAACTCAAAGTAGCGCTAAAAAGAAGAGATTGTTTTCTGTTTTTACATTTGTGAAAGATGTACTTGAGATCTTGGACAAATCCCATATCGAACATTCTGTCCGCTTCATCTAGAATCACCACTTTGATGTTTTCCAAAGAAAGGCCGTGGTTTTTTACAAAGTCGATGAGACGTCCCGGTGTTGCCACGATGAGACAAGCTTTGTTGCCAAGTGCCTGTTCTTGGGATTTGTAATCGGTCCCACCGATGATGGTAGCCACACCGAAGTCAGTGAACTCTAAAAGTTTTTTAGCTTCTTCTGCAATTTGTATGGTAAGTTCTCTTGTTGGTGCAAGGACAAGAGCATAAGGTAATGGCTCTTCTTCCGTAGCTGACAAAAGTCTGTGGAGAGTCGGAAGGAGGAAAGCCATAGTTTTTCCAGTTCCGGTTTGAGCAAGACCAGTGAGATCGTTTCCTTCCATGGCGAAAGGAATGGACTTGGCTTGGATGGGTGTGAGTTCTGTGTAGCCGATTTTATCAAGTGCTTTGGTTAGAGACTCATGAAAGGGTAATTCGTTAAATTTCATAATGGATTTCAGTGTTTTAATTTTCTGGCGATTAGTTCGATGGTATCACCATAGGCAAATTGGTTTGCATACAGTCGATACAGCCATTCGGGGAGTTTGCCAAGGAGGCCTAAATCCCGGTAGGAGTGATACGACATAGGTCTAACATAGTTCAGTCCAAAGCCAAGGATTGACAAGAGTTTTTTCAGGGAGTGAACGGAGTAGTCGAAAAAGTGGTCAGAGGGATGGGTCGAAAACCATTCCTTGGGATTTGTTTGGAAACTCGGGCCAAAACTAGAAGGAACTGCCAAATAAAGATACCCACCGGGCCGGGTCCAAGAGGCAAGCCGTTTCCAAATCCCTTCGATATCATCGATATGTTCGATCACAAAAAAGGCTGAGACCAGATCAAATTGATCCTTCCATTCACCCACGCCCACAGACAAAACCGAGGTTTTATCTACATCGAGTCCGAGTGTGGACCTAGCATAATCTACTTCTTTGGGAGAAAGTTCGAGGCCTTTTGTTTGGTAACCAGAGGTTCTGGCTTCATCCAAAAAAAATCCTGCCGCCGAACCAATTTCCAAAAGTGATTTTTTAAGTGAGGAATTTGAATTGGGAGTAGAAGTGGAATTTCCTACCTCTCTCTGGCCTTCTGCCAATTTTTTTAAATTCGATAACCGATGTTTGGCCATATTACGAAGGTTTGGTTCGTCTTCGTAGTAGGATTTTTTGTATTGGGATTTGTATTCTTCCATAAAGTAACTATCCCCATACTCTCTATGTTTTGCGGGAAGATACCGAAGAACGCCCGTAAGTCGACACTCTTCATAAAACTCAGGAAACTCTTTATGAGGAAAAAATTCAAATAAACTCAAAAATACATTCTCTTTTTAGATTCGAGAGATTTTTCATACTGAGCTCTCGCGGCCCTTTTGTTTTCATAGGCTTCTGTTAGACTTGGGTTGAGATCAATCGCTGTTTGGAAACTAGAAAGGGCTTTTTTGAATTCCCCATTTTTAAAATAACAAACTCCCAAATAATTATGAGCCTTGGAGGAAATGGTAGGTGTGACATCCGAACGAGTGATGACTGTTAGTTCTTCGATGGCTTTTTCCCGGTCCACAAGGGAACCGGAATCAATGAGAATTTTGGAAAGGACAAGTCTTGATTCCATATCTTCTGGATCAATATGAGTGGCACGAAATGCTTCTTCTTTGGCTTTTTTAGAAAGGCCTGAGTTCCCACTATTTGCGTAACTAAGTGCTAGTTTTCTATGAGCGAGTTTGATTTCTTTTGGATCCTTAGAGTTTTCCAAAACATAAACTAACACCTTTTCGGCGGCAGGATAGTTTTTGGTTTGGATGTAAACATCAGCAAGTTTCAGCCTTGCTTCATACAATTCCGGTTTCCAAGCAATGGCTTCTTCGTATTCAGAAGTGGCTTCCGAATAAAATCTATTTTCCAAATAATAATCTGCAATGGCAAGCCTTGACTGTGTATGGTTCGGATCCAGGGCTTGCGACTTACGAAGGGACTCAATCGCCATGGTAGGTTTTCCAGCATGTAAATACGCGAGTCCTAAGTTGTAATAGGCCGATTGATTTTTCGGATTTAAGGAAAGTGCCCCTTCAAAAGCAGTGATGCTCTCTGAATACCGCTCCATCTCATCCAAAATGATTCCGAGATTTACATAAGCCGTTTCCGAATACGTATCTCCCGGAGTCAGGCGGATGATCCTGCGAAACAAACTCTCTGCTTCAACAAGTTCCCCTTTTTTATAATAAAGCTCGGACAAGGCGAAAAGTGAATCCACATCACTGGGTTTCAGTAACAAAGCTTTTTTTAAGGCCGTAATGGCCATATTGGTTTGGCCCATAGATAGGAATGCATCCGCAATATAACGATACACTTCTGGTTCGTTGGCATTGGAATCGAGGGCTTTTTGGAAGTATTTGGCCGCTTCTTCTGGGACTTTCTTTTTTAAATACACCAAACCTAGGTTATAGTAGGACTTGGCATCATTTGTTTTCAAACGAATCACTTCACGAAAATAAAACTCTGCCCGGTCATAATCTTCTCTTTGGTAAAATATAGTTCCTAGGTGGCCGTAAGAAAGAAGAGCGGTTTGGGAATTAGGAGCGGTTTGGACTACCTTTTGGAATTCAGAAATGGCTTCTGCGATATTTCCTTGTTTCAAATAACTAATAGCTAAGTTATAAGTAAGAGTGACATCTGAGGGCGCAAGTGACTGCCCTTCTTTGTATGCTTCAATGGCACTGGCCGGATCTCCAATCTCTTGAAATAAATTCCCTTGCAAGAGTGCCACTCGGTAATCATTCGGAGCAATTTCTTTGGCTCTTTCAGCGGCTCGCCTCGCCTCTTCAAATTTCGCTGCATGTTTGAAAGCGAGTGATAAATTATAAAAGGCAAAATAGTTTTTGGAATCGTATTGGATGGCTTTTTCCAATCGTTCGATGGCATTGACATAACGACCTGCCTCATCGTACAACACACCGAGCACAGTAAGTGCGATGGACTTATCTTCATCTGAACCTGGAGAATTCAAAAATTCTTCACAAACATTTCCCACTCGATTCACATAACGATTGTGATATGCATTAAGACATGCAGCCAGTTTGGGATTTACAGAATCATCGGGAAGATAGGGTTTATCGACAAGAAGGTTCAGGGCCTTTTTATCTGTGGGTAGGTTCTTTAGGGATTTTGCAATCTCTTCGGGATTTTGTTTTTTTTGTAGATACCACCAATAACCGGCGGTTAAAAATCCGAGGACAAGTAGAACGAGGAGTGTCCAAAATAAAAAAGATAAAACAGGACGGCTTGGTGTTGTTTCTGATTCGTAAGTTGTTTCTTTTTCTCGACCCAGGTTCCGTAAGTATGGATCTTCCTGGTAATAACTTGGCTGTGAGGACTGCTCCTCAATGCGAAACCGGTTTTTTTGGATGGGATCCATTTTTTATCTTACTGGGGTTTGTTCGCTACGATCTCCTTCTTATAGAAGGCATCGAGTAGTCCGTTAATAAACTGCGCTGATTCATCCGTTTCAAATTCTTTTGTGAGTTCCACAGCCTCATTGATGACAACAGGTGCCGCAAGGAAAGGTTCCTTTTGCAAACTCAAAATCGATAAACGTAAAATACAGCGGTTGACCACGGAAATACGCGAAAGTTCCCAATTCTCCGAATACTTCTTAATTAGAGTATCGATGCTTTTTCGATTTTCGACCACTCCTTTCACAAGAAAGACAGCATAATCCTTTTCTTCTCTAGTGATTTTTTTGTCATACCAATCGAATTTCATCGCCCGATCCGGATCCGTTCCGACGAGATCAATTTGGTAGAGGCACATTAAGGCGAGACTTCGCCCGCGGTGTCTAGAACTCATCCGATCTCTTTAAAAAGATTTGCCATTTCAATGGCTGTGGTTGCTGCTTCGTATCCTTTGTTACCCGCTTTGGTGCCGGCTCTTTCAATGGCTTGTTCGATCGATTCAGTCGTAATGACTCCAAAAATAACAGGAACCGATCCATCGGCGACTGACCCCACTTTGGCGGCTTCCCCAGAAACCAAATCATAATGAGAGGTGGCCCCGCGAATCACTGCCCCAAGGCAAACGATGGCAGAGAATTGGTATTTTTTGGACCCAAGGACACGTTTTACGGTTTGAGGGAGTTCGAAAGCACCAGGAACATAGATCACAGTGACATCACTATCACTAATCCCATGTTGTCTGTAAGCATCTTTTGCCCCTTTCAGTAGAGACTCAGTGATGAATTCGTTGAACTTTGAAACGATGACACAGTGTTTTTGTCCGTTTCCGATGCGGGTGCCTTCCAGTGTAGCTGTCATGTATCCAAAATCCTAGGGGGGTGTTATTTCGCAAGACGAATGACAAGGGTAATCTTTCCGTCTGGATTTTCTACCACTTCGAACCCATCTCTTTCGAGTGCTTTTTTGGCTCGGTAGATTGCCAGATTCACAACATTGGTTTTCTCTTCAGGTAGCTTTTCTGGTTCCCGGTTCATAAATCCCCTCTCACCTTTAAAGTTCGGAGTGCACACCATCCAATCTTAAATACCAATGGCTTTACAAGGTAGAATTGTTTTCCTCTTATGTCATATAGGAAGAAAATGAAGAAAAAGAAATCTGTGAAGAAGGCCAAAAAAAGGAAACCGGTAGTCTATGCCGAGAAGGACTTTATCGTAAAACCTTCCTCTGTCCCCAATATCGGAATGGGACTATTCACCAAACAAACATTATACAAGGGAGATACCGTTGGTTACTACATGGGTAAAATCATTACTGATGAACAAGCGGAATCAAACAAATACGTAGACTCAAAATACTTACTTTGGATCTGTAAAGACTGGTGGATTTATGGGGAAGGACGTGAATCCAATTACACCCGTTATATCAATCACTCCTCAAAACCTAACGCGGAACTCATCACATCTGTGCGATGGAAAACAGCTAGGTTTAAAGTTGTAAAAACCATCCCAGAAGGAACGGAAATTTTCTTTGATTATGGAAAGGACTATTGGGACAACGTCGACTTCAAACCGAAGTGATAGATGATAAGGCCAAAGGAAATCTTTGGCTTAAATAACCAAATAAAAACAACTAAAAACGGTCTTTAGAGGAGACCGTGATTCGAGAAAGATGGTTTGGAAGTGGACTCACCAGTTTCACTGGCCTCCAAAGCATCCATATAACGGATGACCGAATCATCCATACGGAAGACCCCTTCCGTGTTTTCTTTATGCATCAACCTACAAACCAAAAAGTTGGCAGCAAAGAAAAGGAGTGTAAGAACCAAGGGAAAACGATACCTTCGCGACATAGAAACCCTCCGATTAGGACAAGCGTCCTACCGGGAACTCCCTAGGCAAGAAATTTACGAAAAGAATTCTAATAGAAATCTTCGATTCGGATGTCAGGGAACGCATTGTTCTCCGCCTCCGCCGCCAAAAGAACCCCTTCGTCCAGATTTCCTGTGAGCATTGCCTCTAAAGCTAAAAAGAGATTCGTGTGCACATTGGTACGCCGAACCGCATAATCCACCATAGTTCCTGTCTTCATAATGAAGGCCCAATCACTACTTTGTAAGAGGAGGAGTTCCCTTCCCATTTGTTTTAAAATCCGTTTTTGTAGTTCGGTTCCTGACCCAAATTCATGCGCCCTTTTGTGCATTCGGATGCTCATTCCGTGGATGAGAGGGTAAATCCAATCATTGGTTGGGTTTAGCCATACCTCTCCATATCCATTTTCTCCCCAACTACTCATCTTCATCTCCACTGACTGGACACGAGGAAGAGAACGTGCCGCCTCCATAGGATGAGAGAGTTTGATTGTGTTTTGATTGAAGTGGATTTTTTTAAATAAAAATTCAATAAACTGTGGGCCTTCATACCACCAGTGACCATACAACTCGGCATCATAAGGTGAAACAATTACCGCCTGCTGTTTGTTAGCTTCGTATAACACTTCTGCTTGGTGGATGCGGTTTCGTAAAAAATCTTCCGCATGATTTCCGGCCGCTTCCATCGCCCAGTCCGGATGGTAATACCCTTTGTCCGAAGTTTTGCCGGTGATCCGAAAGTATTTGATACCTGTATTGATTCGCACCCCATTCGAATCTAAATAAGGAGAGATTTCTTCCCAAGGAAGGTCATGGCCAATGTCTCTATAGTATTCCCTATATCGAAAATCTCCCGGATACCCATCGATGGAGCTCCAAACTTGTTTGCTACTTTCGGGATCACGACCAAAAGCAAAAACGCCATGACCCACTTCCACCGGCGCATACACACCAAACTTTGGTCTTGGATTTCCATGTGTGATTCCATGGGTGTCGACAAAGAAATAACGAAAACCCTCTCGGTCGAGTTCCTCTTCTAATTTTTGTGTGTATCCACATTCCGAAAGCCAAATTCCTTTCGGATCTCGCCCCCAAATGCGTCGAAAAGTCCTTCTTCCATTTTTCAATTGGGAACGAAAGATTGAACTTTCCGAATCATAAAAAGGAAGGAAGGCATGTGTCGCAGGACTTGTCATCGCTTCCAATTCCCCTGACTCCACAAAAGGTAAAAACAGTTTGGTTAAGTCACCACCCTCTTCTTCAAAGATAGACTCAGTATCTAAAAAATGTTCTAAGTATCTTTTCGAAAGAAAATTTAAATGGGGATCTTTTACAGTGCGTTTGGTCTCCTGTTTTGCTAGTGTGATGAGATTTTTTAAATAATTACGAAACCTATTTTGTAAATAAGGATCCGTTAACATCAAAGAAAGTGTCGGAGTGAAAGACATGGTGATCCGGAAAGGAACCGATTCTTTTTTTAGATTCCGAAACACTCGGATGAGAGGGATATAGGTTTCAAGAATGGCTTCGTTTAGCCAATTTTCTTCAATAAATGGATTGTTATACCCAGGGTGTCTAACAAATGGTAGGTGGGCATGTAAAACAAATACCAAATGCCCTTTGATTAAATGATGCATTATAAAAGTCCTTTTCCTGACCCCGACCCATTTCCCCACCGCGACTGGGTTTGGTTTGGATCTGCACTTGATTCGCTGGGACCAACCTTACGTGGGTTCACATAAAACTCTGAGGCGTCTCCATCTTTGAAATAATACTCATCGTTCCCCATAGACTTAGCAACAATCCCTAACTCAATCCATTTAGGGTGGATCCACTCTTTGTCCAATCGAAAGGACTCGGTTCCTCCGGGAAGATCCTTTCCTGAAGAATGAAGGGCAGAAATTTCTTTTTTATGATAGGAAACAAGGATATAGGTTTGGATGTCCCGAACAGGAAACATAAACTTTAAATAATAAGATTCTGTATAAGGAGCTAACTCATAAAACTCGGTTCGTTCACTTCCAAAAATATTTTTATATTCTACCTTCAATCGAAAATGCAAACCATCAGTCGACGTTGTTTCCAATTCATCTAAAAGACTCTTCATGGTTTTTTCAGAAAATTTCCAAAATACAAAAGCCTCTTTTGGTGTGCGAACGAGGACTCGAATCAGATCTTCCGGTGGAAATTCCGGGTGTGAAGTAAACTTGGAATCGTTGTAAATGGATTTGAGTGGTGATTTTGGTGAGGGAATCTCCTCTGGTTTCACTGCTTTTTTGGCTGCAGTTTTCGAAGATTTTTTAGTAGCAGTGGCACTTGGTTTTTTCTTTTTAGGAGCTGATTTTTTTACTGGCCCATCTTTTTTTTCTTCATTCGCCATCCTCCAAGCTTAAAGACGAGAAACACCCACCTTCAATTCTTTTTTATTTGACGTTTGCTTTTTTTCCAAAATACAATCTATCCATACCAAATTGGGACAAACTATGAAAATCAATTATACCTGGAAACATTTAGACCGCTCCGAAGCGGCTGAAAAATACGCGGATGAAAAATTAGAACGAGTATCAAAATTCGTTCAAAAAATCGTATCCTGTGAAGTATCATTTGAAGCCATTCATGGAGAAATCCACGCTAACATGAAGTTACTCGCTGATGGTAATAATTTCAATGCTCACAACCAAGACAAAGATGTATATGTTTGTATCGATGGATTGGAAGATAAAATTCTTTCCCAAACAAGCAAACACCACGATAAAAAAAGCCAACACTAACTCTTTTATGATTCAGAAGTCGGAAGAAGCACTCACCTATCTTTCTAATGGTGAGTTTGAAACTGCGAAATCTCTTTATTCCGTACTTCTGGACAGGGATCCACTTGATCTTGCCTCCATCAGTGGATTTTATATTGCCAGTTTTTGGGACCATAGACTTGATCTAATTCTAAAAACAAGAGAAGGAAAAGATAGAGGCAAACTCCTGCTTTCTCTTTTTGCCGATTTTGAATCGGAAATTCGAAAACGTGGGTATCATAACACTGACAGTTTTTTTGCCACCCAAGACTGCATTCTAAAAGAAGCACGAGACCACTTAAAACTCGCCTACCAATGGGAAGGAGCGAATGCTCTCGACAAAGACTTGTTACGTGACCTAGCGGCTTGTCTTATCAAAATCAAAGATTACGGAATGGCTCTAGAAGTTTTACTTTACGGGGGAAACAAACAGTCCCCTGTCCTTTTGTACTTTTTAGCGGAAACACAAGTGATGACAGGAAATGAAAGAGAAGGAATCGAAACCTATCGAAATGCCTTTTTAAATGACCCGCAACTTTTTCCCCATACCATCGTTCGGTGGCCACCCCTTCTCACCCTCATCCAGAAGGCAAATGAGATCACCACAAAAGAAGAAGAGATGAAAGAACTCGTTCCCGTCCTTGCTTGGCGAGAAGGGATTTTTAATCCCCCTCTCAAAAAAGACGAATCCACAATCCAAATTTGGTTTTCGGAACTGAAGAGACTGGCGGATAGTAAAGAAAGAAGTGGTGGGTCGTTTCGTTTGGAAGCAAGGATCGAACAGTTCGCACTGGCCATCCTCCATTCGGCTGACGACATCCGTTCTAGAGATGCCGTCCAATTTGCCAAAGGATTTGTTTAGAGGTTTTTATCTTTCTACAGATTCGATAAGAAGTCTTAACTCATCAGCAGAAGACTCCCTTCCTGTTTTTTCATAATATAATTCGAGTTCTCGAAGTCCGTAAACAGCTCCAGGAGCCGATCGCAAACGATCGAGTAACACGCGTTTTTGGTAAGATTCATTTAGATCAAGGCTTGTTGGTTCATTTTGGTAGTTGTTTTGTTCAATCACAACACCAGCCGTATCTTGATTTCCAGTAAAAGTTGGTTCTTGAGAAGTGCGGCTCACAAGGATGAACACTAAACTGAGGGCCATCACAGCAGAAAAAGAATACTGAACGGTTCGGTTTTCGATTAAGTCTCGGAAAGTGAAGGAGATCTTTTGGTTGGGTTTGTCGATGGTAACGGATTCGAGGAGGTTGAAGAGGCGGGTGTCGAAGTCTTTTGACATTCGAGGAAGGATGGTGTCTTCCTTTTCCTTCACACGCTGGAAAAGAGAACAAATCTTATTTTCCAAAACCACATTGTCTGCCTCTTCCGGGAAGAGAGCCGGATATTGTGAACGAAACCAATCTTTTAAATTCATAAACTTATTTTTCAAAGAACCCTTCTCCCTTTTCGTCTTTCTGGATGAGGTGCTTCAAAAACTCCTTGGCCTTGAAGAGACGACTCTTAACAGTACCTACGTTACATTCCATGATCTCAGCAATTTCGTTATACGAAAGATTTTCGAAATAACGAAGTTCCAAAACCTGTTTGTAGGAATCTTCTAAGAGTGCGATCTTATCCATTAGATAACGAGACTCTTCAGAAAGTTCCAATTTTTTTTCATATCCGACACGAGAATCCACAAATTGGTTATCTCCCGAGTCATCCATGGGTTTTTCTCGACCCCTTTTCTTCTTAGCAAGCAAATCCTTGGACTTATTCACCACGATTCGGTAGAGCCAGGTATAAACCCCTGCCTCCGCACGAAAGTTTTGGATGGATTTATAACCAGAAATCAGGGCGTCTTGGACAATATCCTCCGCATCGTCTCCATCTTTTACCATGGAAACGGCTTTGCGGAACAATCGTTCCCGGAAAGGGGACACTAAGGTCATGTAGGCAGTCGGATCCCCTGCTTTGATCTTTTGGAGGAGGATTTTTTCCTTCTCCCGCAGGGTCATATTTTTGCCTTCTAGGGGGCGTGGCATGAGGCCCAGAATTTCGAATCCAAGAATTCTATCAATGTTTTTCGGTTGTTTGTTTGTGCTTTAGATCCGGTGAAACATGGTTTCGAGATCTTTTCTTGTGAGTTTGATGAGAGTGGGTCGGCCGTGAGGACAAAGGGATGGATTTTCACAGTAGGATAATCTTTGTAAAAGTTCCCCGATGATGGGGTCAGAGACTTGATCTCCCTTTTTGATAGCAGAACGACAGGCCACACATTTGGCCATTTCATCATAGAGTTCTTTGTCTTCTGGATCTTTTTGTTTGAACCTTTCCCATAAATCCAAAATGGTTTCTGTTTCTTTGCCGGGATCAATGTAGGATGGCACTTCTCGGATGAGAATGGTTCCACCCGAAAAAGGTTCGAGAGTGATTCCAAGTTCCAAAAACCGAGTCCGTTCTTCCAACATCTCTTCGGCTTCTTCTTTTGTCAGTTCCAGGCGAATGGGAGTGAGTAGGCTTTGTGACTTATACGCTTTGGATTTTAGGTCTCGCAAAACTTCTTCGTAACGAATCCTTTCGTGGGCCGTATGTTGATCGATGATATAGAGTCCATCCTCGGCTTCCGCAAGGATAAAGGTCTCAAATAGAACCCCGTAATGTTTTTTTGGAACAAAAAGATTGTGTTTGGTAAGATTCTCACCTAACAAATGCAGGTTGGTTCCAGCACCAATTCCTTCCAGCGAAAATCCTTGTCTTCCTTCAATGGAACTTGGGCCGATAAGTGTATCTCCATCGGTTTGGAGGTTTCCAAACATCCCTTGCCCAAATCCAAATCCTGGGCCACCAAACCCGGACCCTCCGGCATAAGATTCTCCCCCACGATTTTCATAGGGAATGGGCATCGAAAGTCTACGTCGCATTTCTAAAAATTCCACAGGGGTAGAAGTTCTTAAAACTTCTGTAATCCCTTGGAAAAGAATTCCTGTGATGGTTTCTTCTGATAAAAACCGGACTTCTTTTTTTTGCGGATGGACATTTACATCCACAAACTCACGAGGGAGATCAAAAAAAAGATAAGCATAAGGAAAGGCACCACTGGGCAGAAGTTCCCCATAACAACGTTTGAGAATTTGGGCAGAGAACTTTAATTCCACCGAACGGTTGTTCACAAAGAAAAACTGTCCGGCTCGAGAGGATTTATAAAAATCAGGATGAGAGATCCAACCGCGAAGGGTCATTCCATTCCGACTCGTTTGGATGGGAAGGAGATGGTCTCGGAGATTTTCACCGTAAACCGATAATACTCGTTCCAAACCGTCTTCGGGAACTACATTCAAAACTTCCTTTCCGTTCTGCAAATACCGAAATCCAATCTTTGGTTCGGAGACTGCCATGGTCTGGACACGAGCCCTGTTTTTTTTCTCTTCGCCCGTTTCTGTTTTTAAGAATTTCCGCCTAACTGGCGTATTATAAAATAAATCTTTGATTTCAATTTTGGTTCCTAAGAAAAAAGGAATTTCTTCTTCCTTTACAACCTTTCCCTCTTCGACTGTCACGCGGTAGGCGGTGCGATTTCCCTCTGTCCCTGATTCCAAAACCATCCGAGAAACAGATGCAATGGAGGCCAGAGCTTCGCCCCGAAACCCAAAGGTAAATAGATGTTCTAAGTCATGGAAATTTTGGATTTTAGAAGTGGCGTAACGTTTGATGGCAAGAGGTAAATCCTCTTTTTGGATTCCATGTCCATTGTCAGAGACAAGGATCCTACCGAACCCAGCGGAATCGGTGGCAATTTCAATCTTCGTGGCACCGGCATCGATGGAATTTTCGATGAGTTCTTTGAGAATCGAATGGGTGGATTCAATCACCTCTCCGGCGGCAATTTGGTTGATAAGATCCGCCGAAAGTGAATGAATGATGCCCATAGGACAATCATGGGATAGGGAACCTCCCTATCCAGAAAAATTTAGAGTGAATTACAGTCGGAGCAGGTGCCGGAAACCACAACATCTACGTGTTTCACTTGGAAGCCTAAACCTTCTAAATCGGTTTGGTCACTGAGTTTCAAAGGAGCCACGTCCAAAACCTTTCCACAATCGGAACAAAGCAAATGGGAGTGGTCTTCTAAAAACGCATCATAACGAACCGAATCCGATTCGATATTGAGTTTGTTTACCATCTTGTGTTCCACTAAGTATTCCAAGGAATTGTAGACAGTGGCAAAACTAATTTTGTCAGCTTTCCCTCTTACGGATTCAAAAACCATCTTTGCAGTCGGGTGGTCTTTTCTTTCTTTTAGGTCATGAAAAATAAGTTCTCTATGTTTTGTGAGTGCTTTCATACTATCGCCTTACCCTTAAATCATCTACAAATAATCAATGGGTCAAATGGAATTTGGTTTTTAGAATCCTTCCAGAAATTGATATTTGTCAATACCGAGGTTTTATGCCAGCATCCATCGACCAGTTTAAAACTTCACTTTCGCTTTGGGCGAGTGGAGTTTGTGTGATTACTTATGAATCAAAAGAAAAAAAAGGCGGAATTACTGTTTCTAGTTTTTCTTCTGTTTCCTTAGAACCGCCGTTAGTTTTATTCTGTTTGGCCAAAGACTCCAGCGCCAAAGAACCCATTGAAAAAGCCGGAAACTTCGTGGTGAATATTCTTTCTTCCGAACAAAAACAAATTTCCGCTGATTTTGCTTCTGGTTCCCTGGACAAAGCGGTAGTTTTGGAAGGACTAAAACCAGGAACTCTTTCCACCGGAGCCCCAGTTTTACCGGATTCGTTGGCCTCACTCGACTGTAAAGTGAACCAAACCATCGATGCTGGGGACCATTGGATCCTCATCGGTCTTGTGGAAGCTGTGGTAACTCGGGAAGGTTCTCCCCTCCTCTACTTCAATCGTAATTATAGGGAACTCGTTTAAGGAATCAGTATGGAAAAAGAGAAAGTTAGTCTGGAAGATGCAAAAGAACACGGACTTACAGAAACTGAATTTGTAGAGATCCAAAAGATCTTAGGAAGAATGCCAAACTCTACGGAACTGGGGATCTTCTCCGCCATGTGGTCGGAACACTGCTCTTATAAAAATTCAATTTTAAAATTAAAAACACTACCAACCAAGTCGGACAAACTTTTAGCGCAAGCTGGGGAAGAAAATGCAGGGGCCATGGACATCGGTGATGGTCTAGCAGTTGTTTTCAAAATCGAAAGCCACAACCATCCAACGGCCGTAGAACCTTACCAAGGTGCAGCAACAGGTGTTGGTGGGATCATGAGAGATATTTTTACGATGGGGGCAAGACCCATCACTTCTCTCAACTCACTACGGTTTGGTGATCCAAAAGAAGCTCGTAATAAATATCTTTTAACAAGAGCCGTCAAAGGAATTGGTGATTACGGAAACTCTCTTGGGATTGCTGTAGGTGGTGGAGAATTATTCATCCATCCGACTTTCACAAAAAATCCACTCGTCAATGCGATGACAGTGGGAATTGCTCGTCACGACCAAATGGCTTCTGCTTCTACCAAAGGAAAGGTAGGATACAAAGTGTACATCGTGGGTGCCACAACAGGAAGAGATGGAATCCATGGTGCCAGTTTTGCCTCCAAAGACCTAACCAAAGAATCCGAAGAAAAAAGATCCGCAGTACAGGTGGGTGATCCCTTTATGGAAAAACTTCTGATGGAAGCATCGCTCGAAGCCATCCAAAAGAACTTACTTGTAGGAATCCAAGATATGGGAGCGGCCGGAATTTCTTGTGCTACATCCGAGATGAGTGCCAAAGGAAAAACCGGAATGGACGTGGACTTAAACAAAGTTCCCCTCCGTGAGTCGGATATGAACGCTTACGAAATTATGCTTTCCGAATCCCAAGAACGAATGCTTGTCATTCCAGAAACAGGAAAGGAAGAAGAACTAGTTTCTATCTTCCACAAATGGGGACTGAATGCAGTGGAGATTGGAACGGTCACTGGTGATGGGATCCTTCGCATCCGAAAAGATGGAAAACTCAAAGCAGAAATCCCGGCAGACTCACTCGTACTGGGTGGTGGTGCCCCAAGATATGTAAGAGAAGAAAAAAGGCCGGCTTACCTCGATGAGGTGACAAAGTTTGATCCAAAAAAAATCAATGATTTGTCGAAAGACACGGTTTCCCAAACTCTAAACACCCTACTCTCTTCTTTAAATATCAGCTCCAGACGCCCCCTCTATGAACAATATGATACAGAAGTGGGACTTGTGAAAGTGGTAGAACCTGGGGAAGACGGCGGGCTCGTTCGGATCCCTGGAACCAAAAAAGGAATTGCTGTGGCCACAGACTGTAACTCGCGTTACACGTATCTGAACCCATACGAAGGGGCACAAATTGCTGTTTGTGAATCGGCAAGAAACGTTGCCTCTACGGGAGCGGAACCTTACGGGGTCACAAACAACCTAAATTTTGGAAATCCCTACATCCCAGAAAACTATTATATCTTTAGTGAATGTGTGAGAGGACTTGGGGATGCTTGTCGTTTCCTTGGACTTCCCGTAACTGGTGGAAACGTATCTTTTTACAATGAATCTCCAGAAGGACCAGTCTTCCCAACACCTACGATTGGTATGGTGGGAGTGATTGATGACGTGGCGAAAGGGATTCATACCTACCCTCGCATTGAGGAAGAAGTAGTCTATGCCCTTGTGGGAGAATTCCAGCCAACTATCTCTGCCTCAGAGTATCTTTACCGTTTTCATGGCCTAGACACAGGAAAAATTCCAACCATTTCTCTTGCGAAAGAAAAAGCGGCCATCGACACACTGATCTCTTGCCGTAAAGAAGGACTTCTCACTTCCGCAAAAGACCTGTCACTCGGTGGCCTTCTCGTGGCACTTGCTAAAATTGTAATTTCTGGAGACAAGGGACTCGAAGTCAACTTAGAAGGATTACAAAAAAGTTTTTCACGTCTAGACGAACTTTGTTTTGGTGAAACAGGTGCTACCTTTGTTGTGAGTTTCCTACCCAAAGACGAAGAGAAAGTCAAAGAAAAATACACCAAAGCAGGACTTGGTTTCACAACTCTTGGTAAATCCAATTCCAAATCTTCTCTTTCTGTCAAAGGAAATGGATTCCAATGGGAATGGACTTCCAAATCATTAGAAACAGAATTTGAAGCTGGGCTTAAAGGTTATTTCGAATAGACAAAACTAAATTTTGTTAGAGGATGGGCCGAATGCGCCTATCCTTCTATTCTTTTATTTTATTACTGCTTTGTATCCAATGTACAAGTATCGCCAAACGACAAGAATATGAAGATTCCCTCCGCGCTTACAAAAAAGCCAATCTAGAAAATGCAATTGATTACTTACCCACAGAAGAACGAAAAGGTTTTATTGCGATTCTCGAACGAGCGCATTTGAGCTTTTTAAAAGGCGAAACAGACTACAAACATCTAGCAACATTAGCAGAAGAAAGTAAGGAACGCCTTCGTTTCAGTGCCTCAAGATCCCTAAAATCTTTTTTCTATATGGAAACTGAAGAAGGATACTACGCCTCTGAAGCAGAAATCATCTACCTCCATATCCTCCTTGGATTGTATTATGTAAGAGCGGGTGAATACGATAAAGGAAAAATCCAAGCGCGGTATGCGGGGAACTTACTTAGTGGGGAATGGAGTGCAGAAGGCCAATTTGATGACCCCACCTTACGTCTATTACTTGCTTCCCTTTGGCTTTCCACTGGTTCCATCGAAGAAGCCAAAGTGGATTTCAGAAAAGCAAGCCAATTAAAACCCCAATCGAGTACTTTACGTGCGATGGCAAATGAAAGGTATTCCGAAAATGAAGAGTTTATTTTAGTATTTGGTGGTCCTGGAGCCGAACCAGAAATGGACCCTTCCGCAAACCTAAACTTTATCCGAGGACTTAGAAATTTAAAATTTCGCCAAACAGGAAAACAAACCCCTCTGACGATTGTGGATGGCGTAAATAAAACACCACTTGTTTTAGAAAAAGATACCTTAGGTTGGTATGAACGACACCTAACTCGCGATAACGAAATCTCAGAACTCATCCAAGACTCTAAATACTTCCAATTAGTTTCTGCTAGTGCCCTAAAAGAAGGAACCAAAGGAACAGTCAAAGTCACCGGTGCCATCCTTGTCAGTGCGACTATCGTTGCCCTTGGTGCCGGTATTGTTTATTTAGGTGCCGAGGCAAACTCAAGTGAGTTAGGTGCCGTCGGTATTACA
This sequence comes from Leptospira perdikensis, assembly GCF_004769575.1. NCBI lineage: Bacteria > Pseudomonadati > Spirochaetota > Leptospiria > Leptospirales > Leptospiraceae > Leptospira > Leptospira perdikensis. Next base: position 170,993 of record NZ_RQGA01000001.1, read on the forward strand.
ATTATGATTACTGGTTTCAAATTGGGAGCTGAATGGATTGAAACTTCTTATGATGATGCCAGAAGAAATATGCGAAAAGATTTAGATATCTCTGATGATTATCGTTATGTTCGGTTTTTTCCCGAATATGTTTGGCTGGGAAAGTCAAAGTCTACCCTTACCTCTCCCAAACTGATCATGAACAAAGACACACTTCCTTATGTTTTAAATCCTGCTATGGGAAAAGTTAAAGTTCGGTTTTGTTTTTTCCCAGACAATCAAAGGCCATAACCTTCCACTCGACTAGTTTTTAAAAAATTGGTTTGTTCCGACCAAACAATTTGATTAGTTTCCAAACTCACAAGAAAAAGTGTCACCGTGATGTATTGGATCCGAGATCCGGATTCATAATTTACAACTTCATTGATCTCACCTTTGATTTTATGCGAAGGTGATTTAAACTTACCAACCGCCAAACGCGATTCAGACGAAACCATTCCCGTTTTTCCAAATGCCATCTCTGCACTGGCTTCTTCCCTGATAGAGGTATCCACAAAAGGAACCTTCTCTTTTGTGAGTTGGTTTAAAATTTCATTACTGATGAGTTTGGTATCAATATGTTCTGACGTAGAATTTTGGATTGCTTTCCATTCTAAATACCCAGTTTTCAAATCCGTCTTATAATATGTGGATAAGGAGTGGCTCATACTTCGAGCCGTTTCTTTGACTTCCAAAACTCCCCATTGTTTGGTGGCCTTGGCCTTATCTATTTTTTGATAGGAAACAGAAGAACAACTAACAAATACATACGATAAAAAAAGGAAGAGGAATAAAATACGCATTGAGGAGAGTTTGGTGGGAGTTCGGGAGTTTGGCAAGAAAGAATGTGAGGGTATGGTGATCCCCGCCCGATTAGAGGGTGGGGAACTAGACCCGCCACCCAATGGTTCTCCTTTACCACGGATGACCAAAACTTGCGATCCCAATCCGGATCTTCCAATTTTTTTTAGAAAAATGTTCATACTTATGCATTATTTTTATTTTTCTACGAGCGCCTCCAGTCTGTTAGTGGATAGAACTCTCATAGATCACGGACCGGGCCACTCCGGGGTGCGCTTCTCGCTTCCGTCCTCCGACGGTTCCCGCCGAAGGACCAAGCCCTACGTCTCCCTGGCGCAGGGCCCCCATCGTAATTTCAAAATTTGACAGCCTTTGATCAAAATATTGTCTTGAAACTTTCTCTTTTCTTTTCAGAATACTGGATTAACTTATGGGTAAATTTTTAATTCGATTCAGCTTTCTTCTCGTCCTCCTCGCCATTTTGTTCGCGGGTTATACTTGGCTCACACTCCAGTGGAGTTATTCTGAAGGAGATCGTGCAGGTTACATTCAAAAACTTTCCAAAAAAGGTTGGGTTTGCAAAACCTGGGAAGGAGAGATGGCCCTTGTTACTATGCCCGGAACAATGACTGAAAAATTCTACTTTAGCATTCGAGACGAGGCCATTGCAGACCAGTTGAACGGATCGATTGGCAAAAGGGTTGTTTTAGAATATGAAGAACATGTTGGAGTTCCTTTTAGTTGTTTTGCGGAGACCAGCTATTTTGTCACCGGAGTCAAAACGGTCCAAGAAGTTCCCCCTCTGTAACTCGATAAGTTCACCTCCTATTTAGATATTTATTGTAATGTCTAAATAGGATGATCTTCCCTCCTTAAGTCCACCTTTGACTTTTTAAGATCATTACATTGATGAATGTGCCCCCTTATAACCTGAAAATCTTCCCTTAGTTTCGCATACCTAAACCGTCGAGCCTACTTTCTATATTTGAATCGAAAAGGTAAGTGAGTTTCCTTTTTTTGTGAGTAAAAAAGGAAACTTGATTGCAAATTTCACTTTACATATTTTTACTATACATATAATTAGTATAATGATTCTCGCAGAACAAACCCATACTTCTACGAACGTCTATGAACCCATCCAAAAATGGAATGGGCGGGATCTCGGCCTTCTCACCGGAGAGAAAGGAATGTACCGACTCGCTCATTTTTGGCAATATGCCTTGGTTTGTTCGGGTTTTCAGGTTTTTAATCTGGATTGCGCCATTCGATTCAACCCCCTTATGATCGCAGAAGAAACACGAAAACAGAATTTAGCCCCAGAACCATTCTTAGAACAAATCCAAATCCAAAGAGCATTCACACCCTATCAGATTTTGGATGCACTCAAAAAGATGCTAATCTCAGAAGAAGGAAATACCATCTATTTCTTGTTAGCTCCATGTAAACAATTTCTAGATGGGGATGTCAAGGATGATGAAGGTTTATTTTTATTGAATTTAATGTTAGAATTAATCGAACAATTTCCCGACAAAGATGTTCCACTACTCATCATTGAATCTTGGAAATATTCACACAAAAACTTTCAAATATTTTTTCCAAAACTATTACGCGTCACACAAAATCTATGGGAACTAAAAGTGGAAAAAGATTTTTCTCGCATCCGTACGAGAAAAACTTCCATTACGGGTATTTAATATGGGACGAACGATAACACCCTACTCTCGCCAAATGTTACAGATAGAAGAAAATCTATCCGACTTCCGCAAAGCACTTCGAAAGTCTGACCAAGAAATATTCGATGACCTAATCCGAACTGCTAAGTTACAGGTACAAGCTGGTGTTATGGCATCTCTACCGTACCCTATTGATTCAATGATTCTTTCCATGCTCATCGAACTAAAGAAAGACATTACAAAACTAAAACTTCATTTAGAAAAAATCCCTGATAAATAGAATCCTATATAAATGAAATGGAAATATTCAAAGGTTACTTGTTTGATATCTACCACTCAGAACAAAAAATCTACCTTTGGATAAAATCAGACTCAGGAGAACTCAAATTATTCTTTGATGAATTTTATCCAATCATTTACGCAAATGCCTCACCGAATATTTTAAAAAAACTGGTCAAAAGATTCTACGAATTAGATGCATTGGCTGAAATACCAACATTCACAAAAAAATTCCTCTTTTATGAAAACAAAGAAATTTCTGTTCTTAAGTTGGTGCTTTCTAAACCACAACTTTTACCCAAAATTACCAACAAACTTTTCTATCTCTATGGTAAGTATGATATCTACCATTCTGATATTGAAATCACTACAGGTTATATGGTAGAGAAGGACATATACCCCCTTGCCTACTTAGAAGTATGTTCCGAACAAACAAAAAATGATCTCTCTCGAATCAAAACTGTTCGTTCTCTTACAAATATCCATGAGCTAGATTACAAAGTTCCAAACATAACAACAATATCCATTTTTTTAGAAAAAAGCCACAGAATTTCTCTTACCAAGAACACGTTGGTGGTAAAAACGAATTCAGGTAATTACAAAATCCCAACAGACAATTCACTAGAACTCATTCATGAGCTAAATTATATATTTAAAAAACATAATCCAGATATGATTTTATCTGACTATGGTGACCAAATCATATTTCCTCATCTTTTCAAATGTGCACAAGAAAATCACATAACAACAGAATTCGATAGAGATAAAACAAGCACAATACGACGTTCCATCCAAACCAAAGGAACTAGCTTTAATACTTACGGAACAATTGTCTATCGAGCCCCATCTTATCCTCTTTTTGGGAGATGGCATATCGATTCGAAAAATGGCTTTGTTTATAAAGAAGCAGATCTTATGGGAGTGATAGAGCTAGCACGCATTTCTCGTTTACCAATTCAAAAAATGGCAAGAGCCTCTACAGGAAAAGCGCTCACTTACATAGAGGTAGATGTGGCACTCCGAATGAACTACTTAGTGCCTTGGCAAAAAAGTGCCTTAGAAGCACCAAAAACCGCCTTAGAGCTGCTAAATGCTGATAAAGGAGGGCTTGTATTCCAAGCAGACACACAAAATGGATTTGTATTAGAAAATGTAGCACAACTGGACTTTTCCCAAATGTACCCGAAAGTCATGGTCTTACACAACATTTCACCCGAAACAATCAACTGTCTATGTTGTATAAACGATCCAACAACGGAAACAGTACCTTCCCTAGGATACCGAATCTGTAAGAAAAGAAAGGGAGTAGTTTCCGAAGCACTATCTCATATTGTAGCAAGACGAACCTATTACAAAAAACAAAGTAAAGAAACAAACCATCCGAACAAATCCGATATAGATCAAAAACAATCCAGTTTAAAATGGATGCTTGTCACCTCATTCGGTTACTTAGGTTATCGTAATGCCAAATTCGGAAAATTAGAAAGTCACGAATCTGTAACAGCATTCGGAAGAGAAAAATTAATCATAGCAAAAGAAGTTGCAGAAGAATATGGATATAACTTGATACATGCTATCACTGACTGTATATTTATCCAAAAACAAGACAGATCACCTATAAAAACAGAAACCCTAGAAGAAATATGTAAGATCATCCAAAAAAAAACAAAAATAGCAATGGATATCGAAGGTATATTCTCTTGGATATCTTTTCCTCCATCTACCACAGATGAAAAAATGCCAGTTGCCAATCGTTATATGGGACGTTTCATTGATGGAAACTTTAAAGGACGAGGAATTATCTTAAGACGAAAAGACTTTCCCATTTATATAAAAAAGGCTCAAAATGAAATGATTCAATGGATGTGTAAGTTTCAAACTATCAAAGAAATGCAATCAAAGGAAATAGAAATTTTAGAAATATTCGAAAAATATGACAAACCACTTTCGGAAGGCTCTGTCAACTGGAGAGAACTACTCCTCCAAAGATCCACCTCCAAAGATCCAGAAAGTTATACTGTCGATGCACCTAGTGCAGTCGCAGTCAAAGACCTATTAGAAATGGGAGTTCACGTCCAAGCAGGAGAAAAAGTTCGGTATTTAGTGGTGAATAAAAAATCAGATCAAAAAGGAAAAAGATATAAAACCGAAGAACGAATCGAAACAAAGGGTCTCTTGAATATCATAAGATACGACAAGAGCTACTACAGAAAATTACTTCTTAGGTCATTCAAAGAAATTTGGCTAAGTCTTGCAAGTTTCATTGATTTTGAAAACTTAATTAGCGACGAACAACTATTACCCTTCAAAATCTAAAAGTAAGTAATTTAAAATTATCAATATATACAAATTTACTTTTATTGCATAAAATCAAAAAAAATATCTTAATTCGTAATAAAAAAATACACGTTAGATGAGAATTTCTAACACTAATTCAAAAAACGTTTGCGTAAACCCTCAGACAAAAAAGACTCAGATTCGTTTTTCCATAAATGGGACTCAGGGGGCGAAGCTATGCCCTCTACCCCCAATATAACAGAAATTCGACTGCCTTAAAATTAAGAAAAAACAAAGCCTAAATAAAATTATGTCTCATAAGAAAATCCCAGCCAATACCTGCAAAAGAAGGATAAATATACGAATAACGCATAAATCACAAGAGTCAGCAATAAACGCTACACAGATAAGCATCGAACTCAGGCCAATAAACGCTTATCGCTAAGCCAACAAAGAGTGACGCAATAAACGAAAGTCTACACAACAAGGAAGCGGAGCCAAAAGAATAAACAACTTTTCGCATACAGTTCGTTATACGCCATTTCGTAAAAATCACCTTAAATCAGCAAAAAATTAAGGAAATTGAAAACAGAAGGTAAAATCTTTAAGAAATTCAATTTCTCATTTATTGACTTTTTCTACTGAATTTGGAAAATTAACATATGAAGGTAGAAACCAAAAAGGAATTGATTGAGGAATTAACCAAAATTAAACCAATTCTAAATAATGATTTTGGTGTTCTGAAAATCGGCGTCTTTGGGTCTTTTGCTAAAGATACAGTTAACTCGAATAGCGATGTTGATTTACTCGTTGAAATGAAATCTCCCGATTTTGATTCTTTTGTTGGTTTAAAAATATTTTTAGAAAATCTTTTTGAACGCAATGTTGATCTTGTTCGAAAAAGGAATCAAATTAAACCTTCCTTTCTCAATAGAATTCAAAAAGATATTATAAATGTCTGAAGAAATATACGAAAGGTTCGAATTTATTCTTGAATCGATCGTAATCATTGAAAATAGATTCTTAAAAATTAAATATCCGGATGATCTAATTAATTCCCAAGATGGAATTACTATACTTGATTCAATTGCAATGAGATTACAAGCAATCGGAGATAATCTTAAATCTGTTACAAAATTAGATAATAAATTTCTAAATAATTATCCCGATACGGACTGGGAAAAAATTATGAAAATGAGAGACGTGATTTCTCATCATTATGAAGGTCTTGATCACGAAATAATTTATAATATCTGTAAAAACAAAATACCTGAATTAAAACTTACTGTTCAATTAATTCTTGAACAACTCAACGGCGTATAACAGCGACTTACCGCTACGCTTCGGGACATCGCCCTCGCTCGGGCTACGCCAAATTCCCCTTCTGGCATTCGCCTTGCTTACGCAAGCTACATGCCAGTCCCTAACGTCCCGTTTCCGGGACTCAGGGTCGGGGAACTTCGGTAAGTCTATTCGTTATACGCTATCTGGTAAAAATTAAATATGAAAGAAGTAGAAATAGGACAAGAAATTTCAAATGAACAATTAACCGAAATATTCGAAGTCGGTAATATGGGAGGAATGAGAAAAAGCCTAAAAAATAACCTCTTAGTACTTATTTCAGATCCTTATAAAGGTTATTATACTGACCGCTGGGATGGAAACATTCTATATTACACAGGCACAGGTAAATTAGGTGATCAAAAATTAGAAAAACAGAATGCCGATTTAGCAAATTCGATTAAAACTGGATTGCAAATTCATCTTTTTGAAGTCTTTAATCCCAAAAAATACTTCTATCATGGAAAAGTGAGATTTACCGGTGATGTTCTAAAAGAAAAACAGAAAGATATTGAAGGAAGAAATAGAGATGTAATTATCTTTCCTCTAGAAAAAATCACACACAACTATTTAGTTGAACTTGAGTATTTAAAACATAAAGAAAACTTATCTGATTCAGAAATTAAAAAAAAGAATTCAAAAGAAATCAAAAATCTATTAGATAATTATAAACCTAAACCTTCTAGCAAAAGATTAATCTCTTCTATTTTTTATGAAAGAAACTCTATCCTAAAAGAATATGTTAAAAGAAGAGCAAATGGAAAATGTGAACTCTGCAACGACAGTGCTCCGTTCCTAGATAATAAAGGAAATCCATTCTTGGAAGTTCACCACATTATCTGGTTATCAAAGAATGGTGAAGATTCTATTGAAAATACTGTTGCGCTTTGCCCTAATTGTCATAGAAAAATGCATATTCTAGAAGATAAGAATGATATGGAAAAATTGATTAAAATCCCTAAACAATTACCAGACAGCGTATAACAGCGACTTAACGCTTCGCTTCGGGACTAGCCCTCGCTCGGTCTGCGACACATTCCCCTTCTGTCACTCGCCTGCATTCGCAAGCTACGTGCCAGTCCCTAACGTCCCGCCGGGACTCAGGGTCGGGGAACGTCGTTAAGTCTAGTTCGTTAGTCGCCATTATTTAAAACTATTCATAAGGAACATCAATGTCTAACGGAACATTTTTTTTAGCTAGGTATCACAAATTAGGATTACTCACGAATGAACTCTTAGAACAATTAGTTAGAAATGCAGCCAAAATTAATATTAGGGAAAATATTTGGACGATTATCGATACGAAAATTGGAACCGATAAAAAATATATTTTTGGAAAAATGGTAAAATATGCCCATGAAGGCAGTGTCACTCGTGTAGATGAACTAAAAAATGAATCTATCATTGAAATAATTCCTGAGCTTACTTTGGCTAGTAGTCCATTCGTAATTTTGCCAGATTATTCTGCGATAGCATATCTTCATGTTTGGAATCAGATTGAGCAATTCACTTTTATGCGGCGATTTGAAGAAATAATACATTTTTCAGCACATGGCTTTTTTGCAGAAATTGAACTTGAAAGTATAACAAACCTCGATGAATTTTTTATTCGATTTAATAAATTCGATCGAATCGTAAAAATAAAGTCAAAAATAAATCCACCAAACCCATTATTTGGTCACTTATGGGGTCCTCTTAAAGATTATCTTAAAAACCGAAACCTTGAACAATTGAAACTCGATGAAGAAAGTAAAAAAAATAATAGCATAGAAACTAGTAACCTTAAAAGTCTAATCGAATCAATAGTAGCAAGAAAAGATTTAAAAATAATTAATCCAAATTCCATCCCAATAGGAGACATGGCGGTATTAATGTCAGCTGATGGATATGGTAAATCAAGTATTGTGGGCGACATTGATGGAAAAACTGAAGTTTTGCACACCTATGAGAATTCCAGTAATTTCAAACTTGATAAGGATTCAAGTGCAGAATCACTCTATGTCGAAGCGAAAAAAATTCTTGATGATGTAGAAAAAAATCGGTATCTAGACCATGAATAAAATTGGAGATTTTTTTCGTGCAATTTTCATTTCAATAGAGTTTGTATTAATACTTTTTTTAATTAATATAAAAATCTTTTTCAATTCAATAGTAATTAAAATGAGTTATCCAATTCAAAAACTCATCGACTCAAATTTCATAATCATTTTTACTATCTATATTCCACTTATACTTGCATCACACTATTTGTTGAAAGATATACTTTTCCGTCCTAAAAATTCTAAAATACTTATTGAATGGCCACTATATCCTTCATTGAAAATGAGATGCCTGATATTAATTTTATATCCAGTAGCAGGATTAATCATTTCTATTATTCTACTTATTTTCCAAGAAGAAATTAATTTACAAAATATACCTTTTCTGTTATTTATTACGATTATTCCTTCCATTTCAGGGATAATATCGTCATATATCGCACATATAGAATTGAATGAAATATTAATCCGATATACAAATAACGGCGACTAACAACGACTTAACGCTTCGCTTCGGGACTAGCCCTCGCTCGGTCTACGACACATTCCCCTTCTGTCACTCGCATGCATTCGCAAGCTCCGTGCCAGTCCCTAACGTCCCGCCGGGACTCAGGGTCGGGGAACGTCGTTAAGTCTAGTTCGTTATGCGTAATAAATGTAAAATAGGTTCTAAACAAAACGACTTATGAAAATTAAAAAAGAATTTGAAAATTGGGCAATAAATCTATCCGGATGTGATGGCGGAAATCTAGACGGAAAAATATGGTTGTCAGGAATTGAATGGGGAGGGGGTCAAAATCCAAAGTTGTTGAATTTTGAAAAAGAAACAAAAGAGTTAGCTAACGCAACTCCAGTAAGATCTTCAAGTGAAACAGAACGAATTTTGGCTAATAAGGATCGAAAGAATACATACGATTTAAATGCTTATAAATTATTATCAGTAATAGCAAAAAATGACCATCTGGATAACTTCAAATTTAAAGAATTTATCCTCAACGAAAGACCATTTGAAAAAAAATCAAATTATTTTAAACTAAACATATATCCAATTAGTTTTCGGAACACTAGTGATTCACTATGGAACGATGAATGGAAAAATAAAACTGGATTTGAAAATAAATATTTATATAAACTTTGGTGTTGGAAATTTAGATTTTCCTTTTTACAAAATCTAGTTATAAACCATTCACCGAAACTCATAATATGCGTAGGGAAAACTTATATCACAGATTTCATCTTTGCTTTTGAAGGAATTGATAAATTAAGGGCACACAATGAGATTAACTTTCATAAAGTAAACAATAATGATTTAGCTTGCCTTAAGGTTAATAACGGAAAAACGCTTTTATGCATTACTCCATTTTTAACTAATGCAGGCAATCTTGTAGGAAATGAAATAATTTCCGCATTTGGCAAAAAAATAAGAAACTTAATATAGCAAATATACATTTACTACGCATAACAGCGACTTAACGCTTCGCTTCGGGACTAGCCCTCGCTCGGTCTACGACACATTCCCTTTCTGTCACTCGTTTGCATCCGCAAACTCCGTGCCAGTCCCTAACGTCCCGTCCGGGACTCAGGGTCAGGGAACGTCGTTAAGTCTAGTTCGTTATGCGAAAGCGTTTAAAATTTGAACAAATGAAAACTAATTTAACAATTTTACTAGAGAAATTTGCAAGTGACACTTGGAAAAAAATAAGATTAGGATATCTTTATTCTTGTAGTCAAATAGAAACTACAATTACAGATAACCATCTGCTTGAATTTTCAATTGCAAATGTAAACAATTTAAGAATCTACAAAGCTAAGGGATTAGACGAACCTAAAAAAGGATTTGACTGGGAATGGTGGGTTGGTTCTTACAACAGAGGATATTATAGATATTCAATACAAGCAAAATTATTGCATTATGCTGATAATAAATACTATTCGTTGCGGTATGCCGTAAAGGGAACTCAACAAATTGATATTCTTGAAAGTTTCTCAAAATCCCAAAACTCTATTCCATTATATTGTTTTTATAACTCAAGACCAATAAATATAAATAATTCTACTTCTTGGCATTGTAATTTACCATACGATACAGAACAACTTGGTTGCACACTAGTGCCAATAGATCATGTAAAAAAATATATTCAGAAAAGATCAACACGAACATTTGAAAGCTTACATAGCACAATTGATGCTATACCCTGGAGATGTATAGTAACTTGCCCTTCATTTTTTCCTAGAAAAAATTTAATTAATCAACTAAGTCCGAAAAATAGAGAAGTTCGCTTAGTAATGGAACTTCCAGACTTTCTTAAAAAAAGAAATAAAGAAGATGAAAAATATACTATAGAATTACCTGACAAATATTATGACTCGGATCTCGGCGGGAAACCCAAAAATATTTTGGTTTTTGAATTAGAAAATTAAAATATACAAAAAACGCCATCGCATAACAGCGACTTAACGCTTCGCTTCGGGACGAGCCCTCGCTCGGTCTACGACACATTCCCCTTCTGTCACTCGCTCGCAAACGCAAGCTACGTGCCAGTCCCTAACGTCCCCTCCAGGGACTCAGGGTCGGGAAACGTCGTTAAGTCTAGTTCGTTATGCGTAATTGCTCAAATAGCATCTATGAAAATTAATAAAGAATTTCCAATATCATTTAATATTCAACTCAACTATATTAATGAAAAAGCCTCAATAGATGAAAGATTATTCATTAAGAAATTTAATTCTTATTTTGGACAATTTGATCTAAAAGCATTAGAAAGCATCCTCCATCCTTACAAATCAGGTATCACAATTGGGAGATTTTCTGAATCTAATGCAAAGAAAATTATAAATGAATACAAAGATTTAAAGCTAAAACTTACGGAGAGGAATCCAACACTGAGAAATAAAATTCTCATTCATTCCGAAAATGATGCCCTACAGAAGGCCAATGATTATTTGAATCAAAAATCAGCAGATCTAGAAGCCGATGAGTATATAATTACTAAAACTGAAGTAAAACAATACGGCTGGCTCGTCTATTTCACAAATAAAAAATATGTCGAAACTAACGATGAATCCTTTCTTTTATTCGGCAATGGTCCTTTTATTATCAATAAATACGATGCAAGCATTTATCAAATTGGTTCTGCAAATCCAGAAACCCAAATCTATAAATATGAATTAGAATATTTCCCAGATTTTGTAGGCTCGTTTGAATACGTTCAAAAAGAATTAACTCGTATTTTAGGAAATGAAGAAGATATTTTTTTATTCGACACCTAAAGATTGTAATTCAGCCCAACAGTTTCGCAACTACGCATAACAGCGACTTAACGCTTCGCTTCGGGACAGGCCCTCGCTCGGTCTACGACACATTCCCCTCTGTCACTCGCCTGCATCCGCAAGCTACGTGCCAGTCCCTAACGTCCCGTCTGGGACTCAGGGTCGGGAAACGTCGTTAAGTCTAGTTCGTTATACGAAAATGGAAAAATAAATGTATTATCTTCAAAAAGAAAAGACACATATTACTCACACCACTATTTCAAGATATCTACTTGAAAAAATACTACAACAAGTTGATTTTACAGAATTAATTTCGAATAGACACAAAACAACAAATGGATTCATTTTAGTTAAAGAAATAAAAAATCTAAGTGCTCTAACAATAGAAAGAAGTAAAACTGTACATCGATTACGGGAAGTAATACTGGAATCGAAAAGTAAAAAGCTAATTACAAGTCTTAAAAATGACCGGATAATAAAAAAATATTGTAAAGATATAATACAATATTTTGAGTCTATAGATATAAAAGCACTCAATGAAAACAACTTTACGTTAATATCGGAAATCAAGAATAAATCAGAAATCCACTATATAAGACTCTATATAGATTATTTAAAACTTTTAAAAATCGAATTTCTATCAATAGATCTCGATAGTACCCAAGAAGCCAGAGAAATAGAAAAAATAGACGAAATAGTTCAATGTTTTATCCCATTTCTACTAGAGGAAGGCTACTCACCTCAGAATATATTTCATTTATGTATCAAATTGATTCAAAAACCAAAAAAAAATTTAGTCGAACTATTTTTTAGATTATTTTCAGGAGAACAACACGCCAAAACCTTTGCCATAAGGACTCAATCAGAAGTACCAAATCCATTCATTCAACACTTAGAAAGAAAAAAAATTATATATTGCAGGGTAAATTTGCTAGAGGCAAATAAACCTGTTGAAATAAACCAAAATGAAGAAATCTTAATATTTTCAAAAACGACAACCGATCCATTTACATTCCTTAGGCAAATGTATGATGATTCGCTTAAAAATCATGTTAGTTCTAAAGACAGAAAATCTTTAAATCTATTTATAAATTATTTTGATTCACTATATTTTAAGGAAAAGCAGCATACTAGATTCCAGAAAGCGCTCTTTGGTGTAGATCCTTTAAATGTTTCAGCAAGAAGAAATACACTACATAACACCTTAAATAAATGTTCAAAATATTATAAGTTTGATAATACTGTTGAAGATAACCTACCAAACATTAATGCAATCTTCGATTCGGTTTACTTTTACAACCTTGCGCTAGGTTCAAAATCAATTGAAAACTCAATTTTCTTACTTTGGACATCCCTTGAATCACTAATACCATATAGAATAAAAGGATCAGATATAGAAAATGTCTGTTACTTCTCTTCGAAATTTCTTAGCATAGGTTCAATAGGTAGAAAAATTTTCTCGTTTTTACAACGATTAGAAAATATTAAAAAATATGTTCCTGAACTGAAGGAATCATCATTAATTCCAAATTTTGATAACATTTACGACTCAAATAATGTTCTAAAAGCATTTCGCTGGTTATTAGAGTCACCCGAAGCTGGAAATGATCCATTTAATTTAATAAATTCATCTTCACCCCTCTTAGCGAAGCAATATTTAGAAATAAATTCAAACTGGTCAAAGGAAAAAATATCATTGTTTTCAGATATAATAAATCATTCTTCTGAATCGGTGAAATATCAATTAGATCGAATTTATCTATACAGAAATAGAGTTGTGCACTCTGCCTATGTTATTAACGAATATTCAAATCTTTGGCATCACTTAGAGTGGTATGTGGGCAAGTTACTAAGCTATTGCTTTATTCTAAATTTAAAAATCGAAAATCCTGATGTTGAGTTTGATCGAAAATTTGCATTCATGCAATTAGAAGGAAATATCGACACCCTATTAAATCAACTTAAAGAAAGCCAAGATAGATCGATTGTTGATTCCCCACAAATCATCGCTATGCTTTGCGAACACTTATGGCTATTCTTTTAAATTTCCATCTTCGTATAACAGCGCCTTCCCGCTACGTTTCGGCACAAGGCCTCACTCGGCCTTCGGCAAATTTTCCGCTCCCCTAACGCCTTCTGCGAAGGCTCAGGGCGGAAAACTTCGGGAAGACTAATTCGTTATGCGAAACTAAACAAAACAGGATAATAATATTAATGAAAATTCGATATATTATTTTATATATTTTAATAACAATTTTGAGTGCATCCATCCCTCTATACCATTATAATAAACATTTTGGTTCTAACATCCTAATAGACAACGCTGTCTGGGGACAGTTTGGAGATTTTGTTGGAGGTACACTCAACCCATTCCTTACCTTCGTAACCTTCATAACGATACTTTTTACATTAAGGGCCCAATTAGAAGAAAATAAAAAGAATGAATTAGAAAGACAGATTACTGAAATAACTAATGCATTAGATTTACTTGAAAACACAATTCAACCAAAACTTGAGCATATATTATTTCGTAACTATACATTACCACATAAAGATAAATATAGATATCAAATGGCAGAAAGTTTAAGCTCAGATTTAAAACTTTGTATAAGATTGCTTATGCAAATCAAAGAAAAACAACTTGACAACTCTTTAATTTCTTTCTATACACATAAGTACAAAGAAATCATAGGTATTCTAAAACACAAAGGATATCTCGAATATGATTTAGAACATTATTTGGAAACCCGCTGAAGAATAGATTGGTTGTTTCAATTGCGACTTTGAAAAAATAAGGTTTACTTAAACTTTATTTACATGGATTTGCCTTGTGACTTGGTAATGAACCTTTTCACCGTTAGCAAAGTCCGAAGAAAGTATTTTAAGCGGTATTTTTTATGGAACTAAAATTAAATCGAACTGATGAAGAAATTTTAGCTTTGTTTAAATCATTAAATTCGGTAGAGACTGTAGCAAATATCTTAGAAGTAAGTCCCAAAATCCTAAACTACTACACCTTTAAATCAGAAAATTATCAAAAATTTTTTATACGAAAAAAAAACGGAAAACCTAGAACAATATATTCTCCAAATACTAACATAAAGATCCTGCAACAAAAACTATTATACATTTTTAATCTGCTTTATAAACCAAATCAATACGCTTACGGCTATATAAAAGAAAGAAACATTGTTGATAATGCAAATAAACATCTTAAAAAAAAATTCATTCTTAATGTAGATTTATCAGATTACTTTCCAAGTATTACATACAGAAGAGTAATAGGATATTTAGTGAAAAATCTGAAAATAGAAAATACTGCAGCTAGAATAATTACAAAATTGATTTGCGTTGAAGATGAAAAAAACACATTTCTTCCCCAAGGAGGTGTTACTTCGCCACTAATTTCAAATTTTATATCTGAAAATTTAGATAAAGATTTATCCTATTATCTAAAGCGGTTTCGTTGCGAATATACAAGATATGCAGATGATCTTACAATTTCAAGTGAAGACTTAAAGTTTCCAGATAAAATAGCAGTAGAAGACCAATTCAGACAGGTATGGCTTCATAATGATTTTGAACGCATAATCAAAAAAAACGGTTTTGAAGTAAATTATGAAAAAATTAGATTACGAAAACCTAACCAAAGACAAACCGTCACAGGATTAATCGTAAATGGTAGCAAACCAAACGTTAAAAGAAGTTATATTCGAAATTTAAGATCTATTCTTTATAATTGGGAAACAAAGGGCTATACTCATATTCAAACTGCCTATGAGTTAAAATATCGAAAATTCGATAATGCAGAATTTAAACCAATCCCAAAGATTGAGAATGTCATCGATGGTAAGCTAAATTTTTTATCTATGGTAAAAGGGAAAGATGATGAAATCTATCTCAAACTAAAAAAAAGATTTCTAAAATTAAAGGCAACGTTAGACGATGTTTAGCTTCGCATAACAGCGACTTAACGCTTCGCTTCGGGACTAGCCCTCGCTCGGTCTACGACACATTCCCCTTCTGTCACTCGCTCGCACACGCAAGCTACGTGCCAGTCCCTAACGTCCCGCCGGGACTCAGGGTCGGGAAACGTCGTTAAGTCTAGTTCGTTATACGAAATTTTTGAAATACATATAAAAGGAAACTAAAATGGCAGACATTCTAAAAATGTTAACTAGGGCATCTAGCACGGCAACTGCTAGAATAAAAAATAAGAGTGCTTTGAATCCAATACTCTGGCTAATAGGGATCGTAACGCTACCGTCTTTCGGTCTCACAGTTATAATCAATACACTTTGGCTACAAATCTTCTTCGTTTGCATTGGCGGACTTCCAATACTTATAGCTATTTTTTCTTATATTTATTTTATGTTTACATCACCTGACTATTTGAGATCAGAAGAATTCCATATAAAAAAATATGCAACTGAAATGATAGGTGCGAAAGGACAAGAATTTTCTGCTAATGCAGATCACCTAGTTTCAATTGCAAATCCATTTCTCTTAGAAGGAGAAACAATTGAAAATGAGGAAAGTAAATGAGAGCATACATTCTTTCTTATGATCGAAATCCTTCAAAATATGATTACAAATCAATTCACAGTAAAATAACAAAAAATCCAATGATCAAAAACTGGTCTCACTACTTAAACTCGAGCTACATATTAATCTCAGAAAATAATGTTAATGAGTTGTCAGATTATATAAGGAAAGTAATGCCAAAGCATAGATTTTTACTTTTAGAAGTTGACTTAAGAAAATCTAACGGATGGCTGCCTCAGGAAGCTTGGGATTGGATTAACAAAAATAAAATATTATGAAATATCAGTCTATCTAACTCAAAAACTTCGTATAACAGCGACTTAACGCTTCGCTTCGGGACAGGCCCTCGCTCGGTCTACGACACATTCCCCTTCTGTCACTCGCCTGCATACGCAAGCTACGTGCCAGTCCCTAACGTCCCTCCGGGACTCAGGGTCGGGGAACGTCGTTAAGTCTAGTTCGTTATACGAAATCGCAAAAGCCTATTCTAAAAACGGACAAAAAAACGATTTGACTTATCTCAATTTGAGATAATCATGACAGCTGTGCACGTTATTAGTTGGAAGAAATTAGATGATTTCATTACTAAACATCCAAATTCGGAATCTTCCCTCAAAAGTTGGTATAAATTAGTTAAAAACACTAATTTTAAAGATTTTAATGAATTAAGAATGGTTTTTAATTCTGTTGATCAAGTTGGTAAACTTACTGTATTCAATATAAGTGGAAACCACTTTAGATTAATCGCAGCAATTCACTTCAATAGACAAAAAGTTTTTGTTCGAAACGTTTTAACTCATAATGAATATGACAAAGGAAAATGGAAAAAGGAGAATATATGATTCTAGAAATTGAAAAAGTTAAGAATGTTTGGCATGATGTTAAAGATATTCTCTCTGTTCCTCATACTGAAAAACAATATCGGAAATTAGTTAAAGTTTTAGATGAGCTCATCGATGAAGTTGGGAATGATGAAAAACATCAATTAGCTCCGCTCCTAGAAACTGTGGGTAATTTAATTGAAGAATATGAAAATGATCACTTTATACAACCAAATGCTGAACCAATAGAAGTCTTAAAGTTTCTTATGGAAGAAAACAACTTAACCCAAAAGGATTTAAATATTTTAGGTAGTCAGGGTGTTGTTTCTGAAATTCTTAACGGAAAAAGAGATTTAAATGTTAGACAAATTAAAGCTCTAGCAGAAAAGTTCAGAGTCTCTCCATCTGTTTTCATTTAAACTTTATATTTGCGACTTCGTATAACAGCGACTTAACGCTTCACTTCGGGACAAGCCCTCGCTCGGTCTACGACACATTCCCCTTCTGTCACTCGCCTGCATTCGCAAGCTACGTGCCAGTCCCTAACGTCCCGTCCCGGGACTCAGGGTCGGGAAACGTCGTTAAGTCTAGTTCGTTATACGCAAAGCGCAAACAAATTAAAAAAAGAGAATAAAATATGAATTTTGATGAACTTATAGATTCAATAAAAGCTAAACTTTACGAAAGAATTTCTAATCCGTTTCTCTTTTCCTTTACATTACTTTTGATCTCTATCAACTGGAGATTCTTTTATAAGCTCTATCTATCGGACAGCATATCATCAATAGATGAATTTCTAGCTAAAAATCCATTTAAAATTTTAGAGCCGGCTTTATACTCTTTAGCTTACGTAATCATAACCCCACTTCTTACACTTTTCTCAGAACCATATTCCGAACTTATAAAAACCATAACACTTTATGCAAGAAACTATCTACGAAAAAAATACCAAGAACAAGAAATGTCTACAATTGAAGAAATAGAAAATAAATATATAAATGAAATTCAAGCTCTTAGGGAAAAGTTGAGCCTAGAAAAAGCGGACTATATGAATATTTCTAATTCTTTAATAAAGCTATTTAAAACAGAAAATTCAATACCTGATGACGTTGACATTCAATTTTTTCAATGTTCAAATGATTTGATGATTGGTGATGTTGCTTTAAATCTACATAATCAAGCGATAAGGGAAAGTGCTAGCTCTGGAAACCCAATAATTGGACTAGTTATCGGAAAAGCAGGAACTAATTATGTGTATGTTGCAAGAAAAGGTAAAATAGAATCAAGTTTGTTAGACCTAAGAATAATACAGAACATTAGTAGACCAGGACAATATTATCTATCACGGACTACTTTCAGTAGACTTGAAGAACTACCAGCAAATGCTATAGGAAGCTTCCAAATCATTGGAGAGCTTAACGAAGACGGTTCCTTTTGTATCTCGCTCTCAAGTCTATCAAAAAAATAACATATCCAACTTGCGCTCAGCGTATAACAGCGACTAACCGCTTCACTTCGGGACTTGCGCCCTCGTTCGGTCTCCGACACATAGGCTTTTGTCACTCCTCTTGCTAACGCAAGCGTCGTGCCAATCCCTAACGTCCCCTCCGGGGACTCAGGGCCAGCCTACGTCGGTTAGTCTAGTTCGTTATGCGTAATTTTTCAAACTTCAAATACAGAGACAATAAATGAGACTCCCTATCTATTTAACAGTATGCATTTTTACTGCATGTAGTTCACTAACTATCATTTCTCCAGGAATTAACTCAGACAATAGATTAAATAAACTTACTGATATAAAATTCGATGAAGCGTCTTTTTACGGCTCTAGTTTTTATCAAGCGAATGGATTCTTTATAAATCAACAAAATCTTGAAGATATCATAAACGACCCAAACAATATTGTGGATAATAGCATTAAAGAAAGTTTCCAACAAAATATAAACGAAAATGATGTTATCATCCTTGCGGAATTCTGTTTTGATAAAGATAAATTTAAATCAAATATTTTGGATTTTGATCAATATAATTTCAAACTAAACAACACACCTTTCTCCAAAAAGCTAGAAGTCTTCTATCTTTACTCGGCTAAAAAAAGAGGTACTTTGTATGTGATTGAACAACCTTTGCTTGTATATGATAAGCATCCTAATCAAAAAAATATCATAAAAACTAGTGCAGAATTTATTTCATGCTCTAGGTCGATTATAAATTTCAAAAATATAAAATTAGCTGAAGGATCGAACAAATTTGAAATAATTACTCCAAGATCCTCTCAAATCTTCTTCGATTTTACGATCAAAAACGGGATATTCCAGTCTTTTCAAAATGAAAATGCAGATTCAAAAATTGGAATAAGCCCTTACCCAATGAAATGAAAAACTACGCATAACCGCGACTTAACGCTTCGCTTCGGGACGGGCCCTCGCTCGGTCTACGACACATTCCCCTTCTGTCACTCGTTCGCATCCGCAAACTCCGTGCCAGTCCCTAACGTCCCGTCCGGGACTCAGGGTCGGGAAACGTCGTTAAGTCTAGTTCGTTATACGACATTAAATAAAAACTATGAGAAAAATTACGATAATCTTATTTAGCATTCTAGTTTTAACAATTACTGTTAATGCGCAAGAGCCGAAGCAAATTAATTCGAATAATCTTAAAGAAAGAATTCTAGAAATTGAAAAAACATTAGAAGAGACAAAAACTAGAAATTCCAAGGAAGATTTAGAAAGTAGATTACAATATTCTATTGAAATTATACAAAGCCAAGACGCCAGATTTTCTTCTATTTCAGCACTTTTTGGGATAATTTCTATTGTGCTTGGGATATACACCTTAGCTATCCCATTTCTAACTTATGTGATCGCGATACGACCAGCAAGAGCAACAATTGGAAAGCTAAAAACAGATCTCCATTCGTTTTTTCAAGACTATGAAAGTAATCAAATTGATAAATCGATAGAAAACTTAGCCAGTAATGATGTCCAAATAATGAAAAATGCAGAACTTTATCTTTCTCTGAATCAACATTATAAATTTAACGAAAAACAGTTATTTTCTTTATTTGATCTTCTAGAAAAAGGTATCGAAGACTCTGCACAAAATATAGTTAAAATTATAATATTTGGAAATAAATGCAAATATGCAGATAAGCTGTATTACAATTTAATAAATAATGGATATAACGCCTCTAACGACTATTTAATAGCGAAATATTTAGCTATTAACGGACTTAATAGTCATAAGAATGAAATCAGAAACTATATATCAATCAGCCAATATAAGCAAAATGTTTATTTTAGTTTAGCAAATAATTTACTAATATATTCATCAAAAGAATTAATAAAATTGCTAAACGAAGACGAAATAATTAGTATTTTTAATAAAACAGAGCATGAAAGTATAATAAAAACATTTAATTCATATTTTAAAAGCAAACCCATATATTCGGCTTTCAGTAATACAAAATTGTATAACTTATTTAACGGCGTATAACAGCGACTTAACGCTTCGCTTCGGGACAAGCCCTCGCTTGGTCTGCGACACATTCCTCTTCTGTCACTCGCTCGCACACGCAAGCTACGTGCCAGTCCCTAACGTCCCTCCGGGACTCAGGGTCGAGGAACGTCGTTAAGTCTAATTCGTTATCTGCAATGCCGTTAAACTAAATATTTAAACTTAATAAAATGAACACTTGGCTAGAAGACATCAAACAAGCACTTAAAAATCTAAATGGAATAGCTGAATACAAATTAATATATGAAGAAGTAGCTAAGATAAGAAAAGATCCATTACCTGAAAGTTGGCAAGCAATCATAAGAAGAACTATCGAAACATCTTCATCTGATTCTGATGCATTTGATAAAAAGAAAGATTTATTTTTTTCCGTTGAAGGAAAGGGAAAAGGCATATGGGGCTTAAGGGAATACGCTAATAAAAAAATTAAACTCGCAGTTGATATTAACGAACCGAATGAAAACACTACATTACGCCACAACATTTCAGTATATCGAATACTAAGAGATACATATCTTGCCAGAGAATTAAAACTTTTATATTCAGACCAATGTCAAATTTGTACAGTAACATTGAATTTAAATGATGATCAATCATATTCAGAAGCACATCATGTCAAACCATTAGGAATGCCACATAACGGACCAGACTCATCAGACAACTTAATAATTGTTTGTCCAAATTGTCATGTAAAACTGGATTATGGTGCACTTGAGTTAAGAAATATACCAATTTTAAAACATTCGATTAATTCCGAATATATCTATTACCACAATAACGAAATTTTCGGAAAACTATAACGGCACAGCAGATAACAGCAACTTAACGCTGCGCTTCGGGACTTACGCCCTCGCTTGGTCTGCGACACATTTCCCTTCTGTCACTCGTTTGCATCCGCAAACTCCGTGCCAGTCCCTAACGTCCCGCCGGGACTCAGGGTCGGGAAACGTCGTTAAGTCTAGTTCGTTATACGCCATTGCTAAAAAATTAAAAATTACCAATAAATACGGAATCAGCGTGACTAATACAGGAAAAGACTATGAACTTTTTGTCAAAAGCTTACAGCAAGCAATCTTAAATTCTGAAAGCGTAGCAACTCAAAAGAATATTGTTATTGAGGTGAATAAAAAGCTTATTGATGACTGCCAAATTGAAAGAGAATTTGATTTATATTGGGAATATGAATTAGGTGGATTGATATATAAAACCATAATTGAATGCAAAGACTATAATTCTAAAATCTCGGTAGATAAAATAGACGCGTTAATTGGAAAAGTAAGGGATCTTCCCGATATCAAAGCTGTCTTCGCCACAAAACAGGGATACCAATCTGGAGCACAGAAAAAAGCAGCAAGAAACAAAATTGAATTATTGATAGTAAGAGAACAAAATGATACAGACTGGAGAGATTCAGAAGGCCGCCCATTAATTAAAAAAATCATAATAAACATGTTTATTTGTTTACCTGCAAGTATAAATCATTTTCTGCCTACAGTAGATTCTAAATGGCTAGAAGAAAATAATAAACAAAATATAGACTCATCTTTTTCATTAACTGGATTGGATAAAGATATAATTATTGAAGATATTGGAAGATCAGATAAATATTCACTTTATGATCTATCATATAGACTTTCAAATATTGACGGAAAAAGAATAGGGACCTTCGAAGAACCGATTAACTTTGACAATGCTTTTCTGATTTATAAAGAATTAAAATTAAAAATAAAATCAATTTTACTTAATTACTCTATCCATAAACCTATCGAAAATCCAATAGAAATAGACTTTTCAAAAGAATTGGAAGGTGTTATCGAATATTTAGAAAGAGGAAAAAAGAAAACAATTTTTAAAAATGGAAAAATACGCAACTTTTAGCAACGTCGTATAACAGCGACTTAACGCTTCGCTTCGGGACTAGCCCTCGCTCGGTCTACGACACATTCCCCTTCTGTCACTCGCTCGCACACGCAAGCTACGTGCCAGTCCCTAACGTCTCTCCGAGACTCAGGGTCGGGGAACGTCGTTAAGTCTAGTTCGTTATGCGAAATGAAAATAATTTTTTTTAATATGATATTATGACATTAATAATTTGTAAAAAAATTGATAATCAAATTATTATCAAGAGCGATACTTTGATTGCAGGTCCTGATAAATTTACAATTAAGGATAATACGTATCAAGGTTTAAAAGTATTCTTTATTGGTAAATTATTTTGTTTAGCCTACTCAGGAACTCAAGAATATGCCCATCGAATAATTAAAATTGTAAACGAAAAACACAAAACATTTAAAAATGCAATAGAAATGGCAGAATTTATTTGTAGTTTAAAGGATAATCATTTTAATAAAGATTCAACTGTTATACGAGAATTTCCTGATTTTATAATTGTCTCTTCTGAAATAAATGAAAAGATAATTGAAATAAAAGGTAACTGCAAACCTAAAGAAAAGGATAATTCTTCCTGGATTGGAAGTTTTAAAGGTTTTGAAAATTTCCAAAAAAATTTTAATAATAAAGAAATCAAAAAATCAATTGATGAAAATTTCCATTATTCCTTCAATAAAGTTATAGAAAATGATGAAATTTCTGATGTAGGTGGTAACTTAGTTACGATAATCTGTGATCGAAAAGGATTTCGATATCAACCCTATTTGCAATTAACGAGCCCAAATTATATTGTGGAACCACCTATTCCATCAAAAGATGATCCAAATTGGGCGACTATTCAGTGGGGCTCTGATGTGACAGGTGGTTTTGGTTTTACGACAGTAACACCAGTAGAATTCTCAATGAATAGTTTTGGAATTTATTATTTCCAAGGAAAATTCGGATTTCTTTTTTATTGCGATATAGAAAATGATCGATGTGAAAAATTAACTGCATGTGCTTCGAATGTAGAGGAATTTATAAATATTCTATTTGAAGAAACAAAAATTAATTTCGAGTATTGTGGATCACTAAGTTAGTTAACAATATAATTTTAGTCAATATTTTCACTTCGCATAACAGCATCTTCCCGCTACGTTTCGGGACGAGCCCTCACTCGGCCTGCGGCAAATTTTCCGCTCCCCTAACGCCTTCTACGAAGGCTCAGGGCGGAAAACTTCGGGAAGACTAGTTCGTTATACGCAAGCCAGAAAAAACCTTTTGGTGAAGGTAAAAAATTAGAGGAAAAGCTCCAAAATACAGTCAAATATATGTATTGACATACATATCATTTGGATATAAGATCTAAGTGTGGAATTTGAATGGGATTCTAAGAAAAATCAAGATAATCTAGAGAAACATGGCGTAGACTTTTATACTGCCCAACTTGCTTTTCTTGATAAAAATAGAATTATTACAAAAGACATTTTGCATTCTACTGAAACAGAAGAACGATTCTTCTGTTTTGGTTTAGTTTCAGATGGAATTATCACTGTTCGGTTTACCTTAAGAGGGAAAAACATTAGAATCTATGGGGCTGGATTCTGGAGAGAGGGAAAGAAACTGTATGAAAAAGAAAACAAACTACACTAAAACTCCTAATGATATCGCGAAAGCTATCAATTCTTCTATGGTTATCAATGATTTCTTACCTCCTCCGGATAAGTTGATTACAAAAGAGGATAATTCAAAAGTTACCATTTTATTGAGTAAAAAAAGTATTAGCTTTTTCAAAGCTCAATCTAAAAAATCTGGTGTTCCTTATCAATCGATGATCAAAAAGGTTTTAGATTTATATGCTGATAGATTTGCCCACAAGTAAGATTAAATTATTCCTATCTATCTGTATTTAATTTTAAATCAGAAAGTATAAGAAGAATATTTAGAAAGAAAAACCAATTTATGCATTCTGGCCAGCGTATAACAGCGACTTAACGCTTCGCTTCGGGACTAGCCCTCGCTCGGTCTGCGACACATTCCTCTTCTGTCACTCGC
>NZ_RQGA01000002.1 GCF_004769575.1 Leptospira perdikensis
CATGTCGTATACATTTGTTGGGAAAAGCCTTACGTCAATTGATGTGAGGCTTTTTTTATGTTCGGATATATTTCTAAATCCAATTTCGATCTTGGATCGGAAACCCAAACCAGAATGCGTTTCTGACGGAAGCGGCAAGGAGTGCGGAGCTCGGCAGTCTGAAGAGGAATATCGCTTGGCAGGAGTCGGATAGGGATTCTGCAACAAAAGGGTTTAATCAAAATCTAGCGAAATGATTAACTCAAGAATACCATCCCAGAAAAAAAATAAAACCATTAATGGGGAATATCTTATCATCATCCCCACTTGTATGGAATATCCGAACTATCTCCATGGATCAGTGATTTTTTGTTATAAGGATGAAACTTCTGTTATACTGCGATAAAGGTATCTCTAATTTTGTTTTAATTCCTTGATCTTTATATTAGAATCCGAAGTTGATTCGGATTCTAATATCTTTAACAGTAAACGGTCTTTCATTTTAAATCATTAAAATTTCCCATCTGCGTTTAAACGAAGAATCATACCAGAGGTATTACTTGAACCTCCAGGAAACATATATAGCGGAGTTTTACTCATTAGGGTTGTTCTTCCGCGACTTGCATAAAATAAAGAAAAAAGTGTTCCATCTGGACTTTCTTGCATATAAGATGCTGTAGGTGAAAATTGCCCTCCTGAGACACCAGGGCCTATGTGAGTGTACCAGGAAATTTCACCCGCGGCATCCATCATAAAAAAAGTGGTGTCGTATTGTCCGGTAAAGGGATGAATTGGTGTGACATTCCCCAGCGAAGGAATGTTAACTTGTGAACTTCCTACAATTATATAACGATCGTTTGTTAGTTTGCGAACATCCATTAGATACTCATAACCACTGGCACCTAAGTGTGTGTACCAATCGATATGACCATCCGGCCTGAGTTTCCAAACGGCTCCTTCTTCACCCGAAGTATATGGTCTTAATGGAGTTTTCCCTTCTAGCCCAGACATTGCAGTGGGTACATTTCCAACCAATATTAAACCTCCGTTAGGAGTTTCTGCCATTCCGTATCCTCTGTCACTACCTGATGTTCCTAAAAATGTCAACCATTGCACTTGTCCTGTAGCGTTGAGTTTGATGATTAACGGATCAAAATCACCTTTGGCACTGATCCAGGGAAGAACACCGTCTAACGAATTGATTGTGCTTGCGGAATATCCGTATAATGTGAGGCTACCATCTGCCATAGGTCGTAAATTTAAATAATCTGCCCCACTACCTCCGTAATAACTCCACCATTGAAGGTTTCCATTATTTGAGAGGGAACCTGCCACTGTATCGACATTACCACTATGTGCGATTCTTGGTGGAATGCCACCTAAGTTACTTACGCCTGTCATTCCTGAATGAGTTGAAAATAAGATGGATCCATCGGATTTTGGATACACTTTTAAGGTGTTGGATCCGTTTCCTACGAAAGTAGTCCAGACAATGTTCCCATTTGATGAAAGTTTGGTGATGAGGCCATTGTATTCGGGTGCACCAGAATGTGGAATGATAGGAGTTTCTCCGGAAATGAGAGATGTACTCCTGGAAAACAAGGTAACGATGAATCCGTTGTCTTGTGTTTCTGGAATAATGCTATAAGCAGTGCTTTCAGAGTCATTTCCTCCCAAAAAAGTATACCAACGAATGGTTCCATTTGGATTCACTCGAACAACCATCGTATCTTCATTTCCGTTGAATGATGCAACCGGATTGATTCCGTTGATTGAAGGAATATTTGTTTGCGCTCTGCCACTGATGACAAAACTTCCATCTCCCGCGGGGGTTATAATATTTTGTGGATCAATTCCTGGTATAAATGTATACCAATCAACTTTACCTTTTTTATCAAATTTGATCACAAGGCCCGCTCTCGAATAACTTCCAAATCCAACGACAGGAGTTTTTCCTGCAAAGGAAGGAATGTCTGCCATACTTGTGGAAAGTGTGATAAAACTTCCATCTGCAGTTACGAAGCTACTTCTTGGAGCTATGGTATTTCCAATTGGTCCGAAGAAACCAAACCAACCTGAGTGACGGGCTTCGATCACAACAGAGTCCGTTGCAACACGGGGGATACCAGCACATGAACCAGGAGAATCAGTGAATGATAAGGATAACTCATAAACACCAGCTACATCTGGAATGAAATTAGGTGAAAGGGTCGTCCCGTTGTTGATATTTGCATTAGTAAGAGTCGAAGCAGGGGGTTTACGAAGAAATGACCATTGGTATTGATAACTTCCTGTATTGGCTCCGCAAAGGACAGCATCTGGATTTGAGGAAGCACTGCCATCTAGATAAGCGATATCTCCAGGTTCTAACTCGAAATCATATCCAGCATTGGCAATGGGTGGTGTATTCACAAACGGGGTGGTAGCGGAAAGTATTCCAGACCAGATACCACGATTTCCAGATGAATCGTAAGCCCTAATACAAAAGTGGTAAACAGTATTCGAGGAAAGATTTGAAACGTTCCAGCTCAAAGGGGAACCAGTAGCCGTTACCCCAATGGAATTTGGAACTAAAATTGCAGCATCACATTCTGAGTCAGAGCCGATCGATGAAGTTGAGCGACGTATTTCATAGGAGGAAACTGAACCTATCATCCCATCTCCTCCGACCGATGTCCAGGCTAGTTGGATCGTGTTTCCATCAACGGCTGCTGCAGTGGCATTCGTAATAGGTGCCGGGGGATTTAAGTCAGGTACAGAATAAGTAATTGCACTTACATTACCTGTCCATGTGTTTCTATTCCCAGCCAAATCAAATGCTCTAATACAAAAATAATATTGAGATGATGGAGAAAGACCATCTAACTCAAAGGCTTCTATGAGGCCTGCTGGTTTTGGAATTAAATTATGTGAAACAGGCGTTGCCGAATTACAAGTTGCATCATTCGAAATGATTGTAGTAGAACGTTTGATTTCATATGAAGTCGCTCGACCATAAATTCCGTCATTTCCTGGACTAGTCCATTGTAATCGGATTCGTGTATGGGATCTTGGTGATGCAGATAAATCAGCGATTTGGTTTGGTCCCACTGAATCATTCACGGTTACAGAGGCAGTAACATTGAGTGCTCCAACAGTTGCAATAACCCCGGCGACTCCTGGTCGACTAGCAGTAAACACGCCACTGGCGATTGTACCAACTGATTGACCATTTAATCCGTTTCCAGTTGTCACGTAACTAGCATTAACAAACCTTGGTTGGCCCATAAAACTAGCAGACACTCCAAATACAATAGTCTCTGAAATATCTGCGTTCACAGTTAATGGGAATATGTTTAATGAATCAATCGGTGGATTTGTTTCGCCGTTTGGAGTTGAATCGTATGTGTTCGGAATCCCATCACCATCGGAGTCGGCAAGTCCTGTTGGACTAGATGCGTTCCTTGGATTATAACCGTTATCAACCTCCCATGCATCATTATAACCATCATTATCTTGATCTGTGTCATATTGATTTATATATGTTGAATCTAGAGAATCGAGAGGATATTGGAAAATAGAAGTACTTGGGCGTGAGGTATTCGCCCCCCATTGGTCTGTAGCACTCACTTGCATTTGGATTCCTGTAGATCCCATAGCTTCATATGGGATTGTCGCAACATACCATTGAGTACTTCCTTCTCTAGTCATTGGAAAATAATTAGTTCCTCCTCCATTCCGACCAGTAATTAAGCGCACTGTCATTGTATCACCATCTGGTTCAACAATTTGAGCACGTACTTGATAAGGTAGGTAAGAACAATTTGGTTTGAAGTAGTAATAAGCACCTCGAACATCGGGAGGGAGGTTCCCATTAGGGGGAGTTCCTGCACCAAAAAAGGAGAATGTTCTTGTTGTGAAGTTAATTCTATCAGATTCTAATTGAGAGTCATGGCTACTCCAGTCGGGGAACCTGCCACTTGTTGTATCAGGAGAGGTTGTACTTGCAGAAAAACCTATAGTTTTGTTCGAAACCAAATTAAGTGACTGGATTTGACTGGAATTCACAATTATCGAAACGGATACGTCTTTCTTAAATCGATAAGAAGGAGTGATCTCGTAAACTGGTGATGTTGGAATGTAACCAGAAGGCAATGCTTGTGAAGCAGGGGAATATTTCGTGATTGTAAATTCACGAGTTTCATCCATTGCACCGGAAGGAATCATAATTCTAATAAAACCATCAGCAGAAGTGAATATAGCTCCTCCCGGTCCGACCTCCTTAGATCCCATGGATACACCCGCACCAAGTAGTCCAAGTTGTTTGAGTTGTTCTTCTTTTGGATTGATTCCAGAGGAGAAATTGTCTAAAAACGCAATACAATTAGAAAATAATAATATACACCAACAGAATAAAAAAAATTTTAATTTCATATAGTTTACCTAAATTCATATAGAGATTTTTAACTTAATCCAAAAAGGATTCGATTGTTTTGAGCGGTCAATATCTTTCTAGTCGACTAACATAAAAATGGATACGCTTTGGTAAATACGCAGATCCATGTTCATCTCAATCTATTTTTTTTATCCATATCCCTAGTTCACTTGTTTCTGTAGGATTGATTTGAGGAAAAAGTATTTGTAGAACCATCAATGAAACTTTTTGGTTCGAAGGCGTATCTACCAAATGGTAGGTGTTGCTGAAAGGTATATGCTTCGTCATAAAAAGGCAAAGTTTGACCTTTAATCGCTAAGGCAATTACCGATTTGATTCTAAATGCCTTTGAAGGCTTCATTGTATTCTGATACACAATCTTTTGTTAATTTATAATCTTAGTATGATTGGACATATCTTTCAAAATCCAAATTATTTTAATTTTGCATATTGATCTGCGTTTAGGAATTTTTCTACTTGAGATGGCGTTTGCGGTTACTCTTGTTCTTTCAACAATCCTATTGAATCCAAATTTGTTCCTTGGAGAAATTCTGAAAGGAGGGTTTATTCTGTTGTTAAAGTTTCTTGGGAGGAGTCATTCTTTCTTTGTGTTTTTTTTGTTACGTGTAGGTCAGAAGGAAAATGACTCGACTCGTGATTGGTATTATCAATGGATTCTGATGCATTGTCCTTGTAAAATCCATTAATAATGAGATCCTGTTGGTTTGGTTTAGGTTATAAGTTATTGACTTGGTCTTGAAATTTTTGACTATTAGATTCCAGCAGGAAAGGGTTTCTTCAAATGTCAAAAGAAAGGTGGAATGGATTAAGTTTTACTTCGATGGGAAACATTTTATTGTTTTTTGCCTCCCTATTATTGATTCAATGCTCTAAACTAACAATGAATAATCCTTGTGACCCTTCTGCTAAAGATTATGCGGTTGGCCTTGTCTATAAAATGGTTACTAGTGATAGAAAAACATTTTGTGAAATCAATATTAAGAATGATGTTAGTGTAGAGTCATCCTGCCGAACTTGTCGGATTTTTGTGACCGCGGATCCATATTCTGGTGCCCTGGGCGGAATTGCAGGAGCCGATAATAAATGTAACATCGATGGTAATAAACCTAACACTGGTATCTATAAAGCCTTTCTGTCCGATTCAATTGCAAGATGGGCATGTATAACGGCAAATTGTAGTGGCGGTCCATCGGAACATCAAAATTGGGTATTACAACCGAACAAAGATTATGTTCGTGCTACCAGTTTGATCCCTATTGGGACAACCAACAGTAATGGTCTTTTGCTGACCCAAACGAATGCAGTAACCACTACCGGTGTTACGACATGGCTCGGGTTCCGTTCGAATTGGATCACTGAGCCCAGCCTTCATTGTGATGATTGGATTCAGGGAACGAACACGTTTACGGGAACACTCAATGACCAAAGCACAAACCCGATTATCGGGGCTGCATCTAATCTTTGTAATAATTCCCATTCACTTGTCTGTGTGGAACAATAACAACATATAGAAAGAATATAAAACAATGTTTGTCTTATATTCTTTCCTTGTAGGTTTTGAGAAATTTAGAGTGTGAATTAAATGTAGGATGAATTAAAAATCCAACTCTATTAAATATTATAATTCATTTATGTAAGGTTTTGCATCTTCCAAAAATTGGTAAGACATAGCCTTAAAAACTTCTTCTTCAGAGGATGTGAGTAAATTAACCCAGATAACTGGTAAAGTAAAGATCCAAAGGAAAATAGATCTTCTTGGTGAATAGGTAAAGTCTTTTACCTTTTGCCCATCTTTATACAAAGAATAGGTAACATCAAATCCTTCGTTCGAACTCCAAGCCGGCAAAATGGTTGCAGTTGCCATGGAAATATATCCGAAGATCAGGGCCTGAGCAGAAATAGGGGCCCACTGTGTTGATACCTTGCAGTAAACTCCTTTTTGAGGAATATTTTTTGGGTCTAAAATTTCTTCCGTATCGGCAAACTTTGATTTTAGATTTGTTTTAAAGAAGGATTTTAAAGCAGTGTAACCACCAAATTCTAAAATTGGGAAAGGCTCTAAATTGTAGAATAATTTGATTTTCGATGCAGTTGTTGTCTTCGGTGGAGAATCAATGATCGGATAATCCCTGTAACGTGTGATACAGGAAGAAAAAGTTAGAATTAGCAAAAACAGTAAATGAATGAATTTCATCTTTAAACCTCTGTTATAGTTTTGCACAAGTCTATCAGTTCGTTAATTATATTCAACCGTTTTACTGCTTTGGGAAGTCTTTTGTTTTTTCTCTGATAGATCCATAACTATGAGTCTAAGAAATTCTAACCATTTTAGATGATACATAATGAGATGTGGAGGGTGAACCTTTGGGTTCGAAATGGGGGCGTTTACTTTAAAAGGAATTTGGAAAGACAATTTCCTATGGTTTTTGAAACTACTGGTTTTGATATAAAATCATCAAACCCAACCTGAAAGCATTTTTCTTTTTCATCTAAACTTTCATCTGCAGTTAATGCAACAATAGTCGTCTTTTTATGTTTTGCTTTTTCGAATTCTCGAATTTTTAAAGTAGCATCCAACCCATTTTTTTTTGGCATTTGAATGTCCATAAAAATGAAATCGGGATTTTCACTCTGATAAACAGCGATCGCTTCCTCACCATTTTTCGCTTCAACGATTGTGGCATTCGGTACAATTCTTTGGAGCATTGTTCTAAGTAGAGTTAAATTGATTTCATTATCGTCTACTGTTAAGATTTTTGATTGGATGGAACTGAGTGAACGGTCTGTCCGAATGAATTCTGATTCGCTGGAATCCTGGATAGCGGGGTCATTTGGAGAACTAAGGTATTCCATTTCTAATTCAAACGAAAAACTACTTCCGAACCCGAATTCACTCTCCAATTGTAATGATGAATTCATCTGACCAAGTAAACGATTGGTAATCGTAAGTCCAAGACCTGTTCCCCCATACTTTCTTGTTGTAGAAGAATCTTCCTGAGAAAACATTTCAAAAATCTTATCAAAACTTTCTTTTTCGATCCCAATTCCTGTATCGTGCACATTAAAAAGAAGACTGACTCGATATTCGTCGATGATTTCCAAAACTTGAATTTTAAAAATGACAAAACCTTTTTCAGTGAACTTGACTGCATTTCCGATGAGGTTGATCAGAATTTGCCGAAGACGAATCAAATCCATTTTTAAAAAATCAGGTATCTTAGAGTCGATTTGAATTTTGAACTCAATATTCTTTTTTTGAAAAGAATACAACAATATCGATTTTAGTTGATCAATTAAAGTTCGAACGGGAAAAAATTCGTAATGTAGTTCTAGTTTTCCCGCTTCAATTTTCGAAAAATCTAATATATCATTAATTAGATCTAATAACGATAGAGCTGATGTGTGTGCAATTTCTAAATATTCCTTTCGAACTTCATCTTCTTTTCCGTGAAGCATCAAGTCCAGATACCCGATCACTGCATTTAAAGGTGTTCGAATTTCATGACTCATGTTCGCAAGAAATTCTGATTTCGATTGGGTAGCGCGAATGGCCGCTTCCTTTGCTAACCTTAACTGCTCCTCAGTTTCTTTAATGGATGTTATGTCTTGGTGCGATCCAAACATAAAGGCCGGTTTCCCGTCCTCTGTCCATTCTGCAACTCGTCCTTTGTCAAGAATCCAAACCCAATGACCATTTTTATGTTTCATCCGCACTTCGCATTCATAATAGGCTTTTTTTCCTGCGAAATGTTCTTCAAGTTCTTCGTTGATTCGAATCATGTCATCGGGATGAGTGAGGCCCGTCCATAATTCATAATCTACAGGTCCAAGTTCCTCTAGTGTGTAACCTAAAATTTCTGCATATCGATTGTTGACAATACTTGTGTTGTTGATGAGATCCGTTTCCCATGTGCCGGCATTCATAGCCCGTACTAACTCTGCAAAACGATGCCTTTCGTGCCGAATGATTTGTCTGTCGTCGTTATCCTCTCCTTTATTATTTGAATTCATCTGGCTCATTATGTTTCGTTATTAGGTAACAAGAAGAGTTCTCCAGTTTGGCGGATCTTCTCCTGTAAGATGAGACGGTGGAAAGGTAAAATTATTTTCCGAATCAATCCTAAAAAGGATATAAATTCAAGAGAGGGGTCGTCCATCGTTTAGGGTTTTTGTATTCAAAAAGTCTATTTTTGCTACGAAAAACCCACTTCTGTATTTTTGGACTGGAAGGATTTTATTTCAAGGCAATTTCATTTAGTATTCTACATAACTCTTCGGGTTTGCTAAAAAAGGGAGAGTGACTGGAGTCTATTTGAAAAACATGATCACAGGGTGAATCTTTTTGCATTTTCCGTTGGATAAAAAGCGTAACCGCTCTGTCTTGCAAACATTCAATGTATATTTTGGGAACTATACCATATCGTTCTTTAGTTAACTTCAATTTTTCAAAACCACCCAAGTTCGGTTCCGGAGTGAGTAAAACATTCGCTAACTCTGTAATTTCAGCTGGGCAGTCATGATATAAGGCTTCACGGAAAATATGAGGACTCAGCCGATGTGTTCGAAAGGTTTTTGGTAAAAATATATCGATTAATGTTTTTTTATAACCAGTATAATTTTTAAGCAATGAGGTTGCCAGTTTTATAGAAACTTTGGGAATTGTGTTTTGAATGACGAGCGAATTTCGATCCAAAAGAGCATAGTCCATCATCGACTTTCCGTTTGGAATTAGATACGCTGCTAGATATATTAATTTCTCAATTTTTTCCGGGTATTTTTCTGCTACCTTTGAAATGACAATGCCATTACGGCTGTGAGCAAGTAAGATCACTTTCCCTTCTATTCCTTGAATTGTTTGTATCGTTTTATTTACATAGTCATCAAGTGTTACTGAATGTATTTTATTTCGGTCAATGCCATGTGCCGGCATGTCAATGTTTATCGCTCGGTGCCCACTATTGTGAATGTGTGGTACAAGTTTGTGCCAATTCCAGGCACCGTGGTATGAGCCATGTAATAGAATAAAAGTTTTCATTTCTTTTCCTTAAATCGATCGATAAAAGTTTAGAACGAATGTTAAGATTCGAAAACCCGATTCTTGCTATTTCTAAATATTTTGGCTCGTTGAATCTAGAGATTTGTCTTTACTCTTTTTTCGGGATATCCGCAAATTGAAAATGTTCCGTGTAACATTGAAAATGGCCAATAAACGAACTTTTATTTCTCCCGACTTAGCCCAAGAAATTGTAAAAAATATCAGATTACTTGCCCTCTCAGGAAAAAAGAATTTTAAAACCTACCTGTATGACCCGCTTGTATTTTCAGGCTGGGAACGAGATAAAGCACACTTAGGATCATCGACTGCTAAGCTGATGGATAAGATCCACCAAGACATAGAAGATCCAGCCTATAAACATACCATCGCACATCAATGCAAACGGCTGATTTCTCAAAGTTTGACTGAAAGTTTGTCCGCTTTAGGTGATTCCTGTATTTTTTTTCTGGATCGAGTTCAGGAAAACATTGAACTTGCTGCTTCGGTTGAAGCGACTGACTTTATTTATGCGATTGAAAAACCTCTAAAAGAGTTTGCGAAAATTACAAATGAATCCAACGAGAAAAAATTTGAAGAGACAATTGCGAATTTAACTGCCGAAGATTTACAAACAGCTTTTAGTCCCATTCGTTTAGATAAAACGCGAAAGAAAGTGTATGTGGAAACAGAACTACATACTTTATACCAACAAGTTTTGACGGCTACAAAATCTAACAATCTCGCAAAATGTAAAAAGTTACTAACTCGTTATATCATTACATATAATGAATTCGAAAGTTTTAATAAATCCGAAGTAGAAACCTTACTTGTTGCGCTTGATAAAAGGGAGGCCGGGTTTAGGCAAAACCTTTGGGATTCACTTGCTATAGATATATATTATTCGGTCACTAGAGGAATAATGGAAGGAAACACGAAAAAAGCAATCCAAGGTATCCGAAAGTTTGCTTATATTTTTGAAGGTGATCCTAACGTTAAGTTTAGTTACGAAATTGATGCATTGGAACGAAAGTTATACGGAATTATCCAAAAGAAAGGATTAATGCGAGAATTAATGAAAGATTTAAGAAGGGGAACCTAATGGCTAATATAAACTTTAAAGAAAAAAGTCACGGCGATAAATTTGTAATTCAGGTATCTGGCGAAATTGATGCGAAAACAGCTCCTGAGCTAAAAGTTAAGTTGGAGCTTTCGATTGAAAATGGAGCAACTAAGATTGTATTAGATTTTAGTGATTTAACTTATATTTCTTCCGCAGGGATTGGTGTCTTAAATTCCATACAAAAGTATTTAAAAGATAAATCAGGGGAAGTTGTTTTGGTGAACCTATCGAAAGAAGTGAAAGATACGATGGATTTGATGTATTTTACCAAAAAAGTTAAGGTGTTTCCAAACTTGGACGGAGCTCTCGCCGGTTTTTAGGGCAAATAATTTGGAACCAAACGAAGAACAGGTTCTCGAAGTTCCCAACCATTTAGACAGTTTGTCTTTGGTTCGGCAAACAGTAAGATCTTTTTTGGGAAATGACCTTCCTTCTGATATAACCGGTAAACTCGTATTTTGTGTAGATGAAGTGGTCACAAATATCATTGAACATGGATTTCCTAACCAAACTCAATCGTTGATTCAAATAAAAATGAAAAAAATATCAAAGCAGGTGGAATTCATAATCACCGATAGTGGTATTCCCTTTGACCCAAACAAAAAAAAATCGGATACTTGGAAACATTTATACGAAGCTGGTTTAGACGGCGGATTTGGAATTCGTTCTGTAAAAAAAATTATGACAATCGAATACAAACGATTAGTTGCAGAATCTTTAAATGAGTTAAGACTAAGTTATGTTAGGAACGAACCTTGAATAAAAAAAGAATACTACGGGCGATTGTTCCGGGCATCAGAACTAAGTTAAGTTTTTTTACAGCCATCCTTGTGATTTCGATTTTAGCGATTACTTCATCGTTACATTATAACCAACAGCAAAAAGCGCTGGAAGATAAACTAGAATCGGAACTAAAAACTCCATTGGAATATATCAATTCTGTTGTTTTGGATTTGGAAAATTTAACTCGAAGCCTTGTGATGATTGAAGAATTTAAGGTAAGGGTCAAAGGGAAAAAGAAAGAATTGAGTCGTTTTAAACGAACGATTGTTAGTAAAGAAACTGGATTACTAGGTTCATTGAAAGATTTTGGTAAATCTCTTGGACTCAATCTGAAAAGAAATAATGTATATCGATCCGTGGATACTTATTTTACTCGATATCTTTCCGAGAAAGAAATCGATGATTTTGAAGACAAGGTAAAGGCTGAACTGCGCAAAGAAAATGGGGCGCCGATTGATCCTTCAACATATAAATATATAAAAGGTTTTGCCGAGAAAACAGCCCTAGCTCGAATCAATGTAGAACGGGCCAAAATACGTCTGATTGAGATAGAAGAAGAGTTACAATCACTCGAATCTGAGTTATTGACGGAGGACCTAAACCTCAAAAGAAAAAAAACTTTGATAGCCGATAAATTAGCCATCATCACTGAACGTAAGTTAAATGAAAAAATTATTCCAGAAAATGAAAGAAAATCTTTAAATTACGAAACGCTTTTAACAAAGGCATTACAAAACTTTTTTAGAGGATCTTATAAAGATCATATTACCTCTATTGGTTTGATGCCTGATAAAATTCGAATATTTGCTTATGACAGAATGGGTAAAGAAACCTTAGATACCGGATTATTATTTCCTGAATCCTCAGGAACTGGCAAAAAACTTCTAAAACAATCGGATTATTTGGAAAACAAAAGGATTTTGTTTTCTGAAAAAAACGTGATGAGTTTAGTAAAGGAAAATTATTTACCTACTAGTTATGAAGTTGGTGGTAGGCAATATGAAGTTGTTTTTCGACCCGTATTTAGAAATCCAAAAACTGCAGAACGCGCAAAGTTAATTACCGAGTTACTTTCTGACGATGAGAATAGTTATTTGGAATTTTTCGCAGAGGATTTGAAAATTTCAGAACAACTTAGGGAAGTTGTTTTAAAATTAAAATATAGAGTCACCGAACTTCGAAAAGAAGGTAAGGTGAAACCAGGTGCTGACCCAATTTATCGTAGCCTTGCCGATTCCTATCGAGGGTTAATTAAGAAACGTGAATTGAAATTTCAAGAATTAATGCCAAATAAATCGGCATTCGAGTTGCGTATGAAAAATTGGAATGAAGATTATTCCGCACTCGTTGAGAAGAAAAAACAAATCGCAAAAGAAATAGTCGAATGGGAAGAAAAATTAAAATCCCCACCAAAAAAGGGAGAAACTGTTTTTACACTCGAAGAGATCCAAGAAAAAATCAGAAATCTTGAAGCATTACTTGAAGAAACTAATGATCAGATTCAAAGAGTTGCGATTAGTAAAGATGACTGGTCATCTTTTAAAGAAGCGAAATTGAATGATGCAATCCATGGAATTCGGGATGCAGCTCTAGAAGATTTTGTATTCATGCCATTTCAAACGGGTCCGTCAAGTTTGATGCGTTATTACAAGAATGAAGAGGAAAGGGAAATCCAAGCTATCAAACATAAACAATTTAGGGAATGGATTCTCTCTGGAAATTCAGAAACCGTATTACCAAAACTCAAAGGAAAATTTTCGTTTTCTGATTCAGGGATTCTCGTACGGAGCAGAACGGAAGCAGAAGAAATGATGTGGAATTTGGACGAAACTCCAATTCTTCTTTCTAAAGAAAATGTTTCTGGTTTGGTTTATGAATTACTACAAAAAGATTTGCTTGGATTCAATGTCATCATCATTGATCGAACAGAAGGTTATCGGCAAATCAAAAAGAATAGGGAAGAACAAATTCGTTATGCAAGTGTCATCGCTATCGTGGGCATTCTTCTTGCTTACCTACTTGCTTGGTTCTTTGTTCGGAAAATAAAAATTATCAGCAAAAAAACGGAAGAAATTGAAAAAGGAAATTTAGATGTTTCGTTTCCAAAAGCGGGTTACGATGAAATTGGGATTCTTAGTGAGTCATTAAATGATATGGTGCATGGCCTTAAAGAACGAGAAGAGATGAAAGGTGAGCTCGTTGCAGCAGAAGAAATTCAGAAACGCCTGTTACCTGGTAATCTACCGACAAGTTTAGAAGATAAAATTGAACTTGCAGCTTTTTATAAAGCGATGACAGGTGTAGGTGGCGATTATTATGATTTTATTGAACTCAATGATGGGAAACTTGCGTTCTGCATTGGTGATGTATCCAACCATGGGGTTGGGCCTGCGATTGTTATGGCGTTATTTCGTGCTCAGATCCGTTCCATTTTTCGAAAAGGAGAACGAAATCTTAAAAAGATTCTTCTCGAAGTGAATGGGAGTTTGTATGAAGATACACCCGATCATATCTTTGTGACATTTTTTTTAGGAGTTTTTGATCCGGAAAAATCTTCAGTAGAATACATTTCCGCAGGCCACGTAAAACCAATGTTTTATGATGCGTCTACCAATAAAATTCATGAATTACCAGCAGGAGGTTTGCCTTTAGGGATGGATGAAAATTCGTTTTTTGAATCTACTATCGAAAGAAAAGTCATTATATTGGATTCGGGTGACCTCTTTTTTCAATATACAGATGGGTTGGATGAAGCTAGAAGTATCGAAGGAGATTTTTTTGGTAAACCAAAAATCGCTAAACAACTATTGGCAAATGGAGGTGAACATGCAAACGACCTGGTAAAGAATATGGTTCTTGAATTGGAAAAACATACATCTCAAAATTTATCACAACCAGGTATGTCTACACTCTCCGATGATATCGCAATGATTGTGATCCGGAAAAAATAAACTTTAATATATTAAAACAATTGAGGTCATTCACTTAGCATATTAGGAAATCCTATATTTTTATCGAATAGATTCTTTTAAGTTTTGATTACAGAATTCTAAAAATTGAACAAAACTCATTGGTTTTGCTATGAAATAACCTTGTCCCAAATCGCAATTCATGTTTTTTAGTTGTTCCCAATCGTTTTTGGTCTCAACACCTTCTGCAGTACATTTGATTTGAAGTTTTGTAGCCATTTCAATACTAGAATTAATTAAAACTCGCGATACATTGCTATTGGTCATATCGCGAACGAAAGATTGGTCTATCTTTAACTCGGTAAATGCGATTCGAGTGATTTGTTGCATACTGGAATACCCGGTTCCATAATCATCAATCGATAAACCAAATCCCTTCATACGTAGACGTGCTAAGTTCTCAAGAGCTGGCGCCATTTCTGTCATTGCGGCGGTTTCGGTAATTTCAAGAATAATATATTTAGGATCTAACTCTGATTTTAACACAATTTGGGTAATTTTATCGGCAAGTTTTGTATCTGCTAAAGATGTAAGTGAAAGATTGACTGAAATTGAAATCTTGTGACCATGTGTGTGCATTTCTTTGCAGGTTTTCGCTGATTTTTCAAGCATAATGAATGTTAGTATGTCGATGTTACCTGATTTTTCCAATAAATCAATGAATGCATTTGGAGTTACGATTCCGTATTGAGGATGAATCCACCTTGCCAAGGCTTCTGCACCAATCAACCTGCCAGTAGCTAATTCAAGTTTTGGTTGAAAAAAGGGGGAAAATTGACCTTCGAGTAATCCTTCTAGAATTTCCCCTAAAGTATAACTGGAACCATCTTTCGATTCATTTTTTTGTTTTAGGTCGCGAGATTTATAAATGGAAAATAATGGAATTAGATGAGCAGGTGTTATTGGTTTTTCTATAGCACCAAGTAAATATATCCCATAAGCACCAGCCATTTTTCTGACAGATTCAATTAAAGCTCCATCCAAGGCACTCATGATGATGGTTGCAACAGGAGAATGTGCGTTTCCTATATGTCGTAAGAACTCCATTCCATCCATCTCAGGCATATTTAAATCACAGAGAATGATATCAACGGAATTCGGACTTGATTGATTTAGTATATTAAGAGCTTCTGTTCCTGTTCTCGCTTCACTAATTTTCATTGCACCCAATCGCAATAAAATGTCTACGATCACATCTCTTTGAAAGTCATCGTCTTCAACAATGAGAAAAGTTAAATCATTTGCATTCATATGTTTACCTAGTTGAAATTTGATGTTTATAAATCATCAATAAAAGATTCGATTTTTACAATGTCACTTTTCATCCCTTCGATTTCCTCTAAGGCTTTGTTGACCTCATTTTCGAGGATCAATGATTCAACTTTTGTATATCCGTTGATTAAATATCGTGCTCCTGCAATTTTGCAGGATCCTTTTAAGCGATGAGCAAGGTGCGCTGCTTCTGTTAGGTTTTTGTTTGACAATTCAGCAATCAGTTTCATTAAATCTTCATGATGATGCATTCTGAACTTCTTTAAAATTAATACCTGCCCCATTTTGTCCGGAACAATACTTTGTAGATTCGTTATATCAATAGGTGAACTTTCATTAGTAAGATGATCTGAAGAATCTATGGGCAAAGGATTTAGTAAGTTGGGTAGCCATTTTAGGAGGGTTTTTTTGAGTGTCGCAATTCGTGCGGGTTTAATTAGAATTTCATCCATTCCCGCATCAAAACAATGATCGTTCTCTTCGCTTAGTACATTTGCAGTGTAGGCTATGATTGGAATTTTTTTAAGGAAACGTTTCTCTTCTATATTTCGGATATCTCTCGCAAGTGTGTATCCGTCTTTGATCGGCATATGGCAATCGGTAATGATAAGATCGTATTTGTTCT
Source organism: Leptospira perdikensis (assembly GCF_004769575.1). Taxonomy (NCBI): domain Bacteria; kingdom Pseudomonadati; phylum Spirochaetota; class Leptospiria; order Leptospirales; family Leptospiraceae; genus Leptospira; species Leptospira perdikensis. Next base: position 16,219 of record NZ_RQGA01000002.1, read on the forward strand.
CTAACCATAATTTCAGGGCTTTTTCACCATCATCGGTGTTATCTACTTGGAAACCTAACATTTCAACCTGGCGAACTAGTAGTTCTAAGTTCACAGAGTGATCATCAACTACAAGAATTCTCGGAACGTATGATTTTGAATGAATGATGGGCTCAATGTGATGTTCTTCAGCCGTAAGAAAATTTAAACCGTTGGTATCGATGTTGATTGTGGGAAGTGATAATGTAAGGCTAAATGTTGAGCCAACCCCTGGACTACTATCAATCGATATGGTTCCATCCATCAGATCTGCAAGTCGTCTGCAGATAGCTAATCCAAGTCCAGTGCCACCATACAATCTAGCGGTATCTGCTGTTGCTTGAGAATAACTTTGGAATAATCGAGATTGTTCTTCTGTGGTGAGGCCAATTCCTGTATCCATTACTGAAAAACGTATTTGTTGTGCATATGTAAGATTTTTTACTAACTCTGCAGAGATTGTAATTTCACCTTTCTTTGTAAATTTGATTCCGTTACTAACAAAGTTGTTTAATATTTGTGATAATCTTAGTGGATCAATTAGATGTGAGACGAGTATCTCTTCGTCAATTTTATAATTTAAAGTCAATCCTTTTGCATTGGCAATATGAAAGTATGTTGAAACTACTTCGGAAAGTAATCGATTGATTGATGTTACCTGAAGAGATAACTCTAGTTTTCCTTCTTCTATTTTTGACAAATCAAGAATATCACTTAAAATTCGGAGTAAACTATTTCCTGATTCCATAGCATTTTGAACCATACGTTTCTGATCAACACTGAGGATTGTTTGGGAAAGTAATTCTAACATCCCAATCAATCCACTTAGAGGAGTTCGAATTTCATGACTCATGATTGCAAGAAATGAGTCTTTTGCTTTGTTTGCTAACTCAGCTTTTTCTTTTGCTTTTTCTAAAAATGCTTTTGCTACAAATTCATCTGTTACATCGCGAAAAACTAAAATGGAACCAATGATTTTGCCTGATTTATTTTTGATCGGAGCACAGTTGTTTGAAATATTGATTCTAATGCCATCTCGATTGATGAGAAGGGAATCTTGATTGTCACCTTTTGCCTTCCCAGAAGAAATTACTTCATATATCGGAATTACTTTTGGTTCGCCAGTTTTTGTATGAACTAGTTCTAAAATTTCTGATACTTGGTGACCCATTGCTTCTTTTTCTGTCCAACCAATTAATTCTTGAGCAACAGGGTTTAAACGATTGATCACACCATGTTCATCTGTAGTGAGTACAGCATCACCAATCGAACTTAAGGTAATTGATAAATTTTGTTCGCTATTTAATAAGGCATCATTTTTTTCAATGACTTCTTTTGCACGTGTATATACTTCCGATTCCATTTTGGCAATACGTTCCCGCATTTCTTCAGTGTTTTCGGACTGTTCCAGTTTTTGTTGTTTTAGGCGAACAAATTCTGTTACATCTTCTGCTCGATGGACAATACAAAGTAAGTTGCCATCTTTATCAAAGACTGGCGAGTTTCTAGGGCTCCAATATTTAACTTCGAAACCACTCCCATCCGGCTTTCGAACATCATACTTTTGTAATGTCATTGTGCTTGCGACTTTGTAGTTTACAACTCGGAGTAGGGAGGCTTTGAGTTGTTTGACGCCGTCAGCGTTTTCGTCGTTTGGGTTGTCTGGGAATACTTCGAAAATATTATGTCCAATTACGTTTTCTCTTTTGATGAGTGTGGCTTCTGCATAAGCATCGCTAACATCAATGATATTAAATTCTAAATCTAAGATCATATAGAGTTCGGAAAGAGACTCGAAAATATTTTTAAAATCGATTGGATATAGTTTATTGTTTTTTAAAGTAATGTCTGAAGTGAGCTCCTCGTTTTCCATTTTGTTTTTTCCGTATTATGGTAAAAATTATCAAAACTTTAGTTCAATCGAAAATAGTAATGTATGCAACCACAAAACGTATTTGATATAAAGTACATTTATGGGAATTTGTTACGAGTTTTGATTAATGTAGTTATAATAGTAGATCGGAGTTCAAAAAATATTTAGAGAAATGGTAAAATAAAATATATTGATGCAATAATTAGAATATGCTATTTTTCCATTTTGCGAACAAAGTTCGCAAATGAATTCCAAGCGAGGATATCTTTTGTAAGTTACCTTTGACTTAGGGAGAGTTTTTTTGAGTGGTTTGTGTTTATGAATGCACCAAACATTGTAAATACGGGTTTGTGCTAGGTAGTAATTCTAGTTTTCTTATGATTTGGAATTCTTATTGTAAACCAATTAAATGGTAAGGCCGGATCCTGGTTGGTCTTTGCCATGATCCTTGTCGTTATGGACAAGGATGACTCACAGGGAGATTGTATTTATTGGATAGATAACATTCTACAATATGTCTATCTGCTGTGGAAAGAACCTGGTCGAAATAGATCAAATCGCCAAGAAAACCTTCTAAATAATCACCATCAAAAGGTGGAAGGCCGCCGTAAAAATATCTGCCTATATCCAAGGTCCCACTAGAACAATTGTAAGCGGGTGGTCCTGAACTAGTAGAACTCGCAAAAGTACCACCTTTATAAAGATTGCCAGTGGTTCCATTGTGATCGAGTGACATGAGAATGTTTTCGTTTACTGCACTATAGGAAGCATTGGAATACAATCGAGGAGTGCCACTTTGTAAATCAAACATGGTAAGTAAACTCCCTCCTCCCCCATCCGGTAAATATAATAACTTCCCAGTGTCACCATTATGAAAAATTCCATCACTCCCTCCTCCTTGCATATCGTTGAATACGGCAAAGATGGAATTGCTGGCAGTATTTAATTCAGGAGTACAGGCTCTCGACAGAAATGTTCCCGTTACATCCGTAAAACGTAAACTTTTGGATCCATTGATCCCTGTGGCATTAAACATTGGTTGTTGGACTCCCAATCCTTGGCTTACGTGAAGCCCGTTCCCACTCCGGTCATCCAATACCCCTACACAATTGGTTGTTGTTTGACAAAGTCCCGGGCCAAAGGAAGCCGCTTCCGGCATCAGGAACAACTTTAAGCTACTACTAGCAGGTGTTTGGTTCCAGCTACTGACTTGAGTCGGATAATGACCTGACAATGCTCTGATCTCCGAAAGACTAAGGACACGATCGTAGATTCGAATTTCATCTAGATCACCAGTAAAGTTAGCGATCCCATCAAGGCGCCTTCCCACTTCTAGGCTAGGACCAGGAACTGTGGACCATGATTTCGGCCCGGAAGTACGTAAAACTCCATTTTCATAGACTTCGGTAGTTGTAGAATTATAAGTTCCGCAAAGATGCATCCACTGGTTTCGAAAACCTTCGTGAAAGGTGGTCACATCATCAGCCACACCAAACATACCGGTGACGGTATCAGACACCACGAGGCCATTTCCTTGTGAGGTAGTGAAGGATCCATATCCCACAATGTATTCACCAAGAGAACTGGATTTATTAAACCAGGCACAGATCGTTCGTGGATTATTTCCTACGGGTAAACCACTCGGACTTAATTTTTGCATAAAGGAAGCACCGTTAAAATAATAGGCTCCATTTGGATGGCCACTGCGATCCGTAGTGGTGGCCGCTCCCGAAATGTTTAAATTGTTTCCAGCACTTCCGTAGTCTTTTGCATTCCCGTTCAAAGGAAAATACGATACAAGTCCAGAAGGAACTTGTATTCCTAATTTTTGGATTTCATCATTGTCGAGGGCTCCATTAAAGAAACGAACATCGGAAATTTTTCCTCTGAAGAAAAACCCATTTCCTGCATCTCCCACCTTGAAACTGTTTGCTGGTGGATTCGGGTTCACAGTAAAAATAAGGGAATCCACTTTGCCGTTGAAATAGATTTTCCAGTTGGTTGCATTACGAGTTAAAACGACATGAGACCATTGGTTTAAAGGTAGTTTCATTGTGGTGTTTCCGCTACCAGCAACGGCACCTAGGCTGACACCCAAACTGCGGGTGCTCCCATCGAAAGTGAGGCCATATCCATTGGAACCTCCCAGACCATTATAGAATATAAACTGAGTACTAACACCGCCGGAAGGATATACCCAGGCAGAGATTGTTAAATTATCGGTAATCACTGGATTGATGTTGGATGTAGATTGGATGAATTCTCCACCTCCATGAAATTCATAAGCACCGCTTGCGAGCCCATTTTCATCCATAGTAGGGGTTGGCGCACCAGTCACCAAGCCGTTGTTTGTTCCAATGGAGTCGTTCGTATTTCCATCATAAGTATAACGAAGTAATTCTGATGGTTCTAGGTAACGAAGGGAATGATTCCCCGAATCAGCGATATAGATATTGATTCCGTCTGACAATAAATACCCAGGGAAATTCAAAAATCCATTTCCTCCGGTATTGTCAGCATATCCAGAGTTACTTCCCACGAGGGTTGTGACTTTATTTGTTGATAGATTGAGATGTCTGACTTTATGTCCTGACCATTCAGAAATAAACAAATTGGTTCCGTCTGTTGTGAGTCCATGTGGGTCATTGAACTGGGCAGCCGTTCCAATTCCATCAGTAGAGGCTTGTACTCCATCGCCAGCGATCGTATCTACTGCATTAGTGCCACTAAGAGAAAGTCTACGAATTTTATGGCCACCGCCAGCCCCAAGATCTGTAATGTAAAGGAATCCTCCTAGACCTATCGCTGTTATCGGAGACACAAAGCGAGCGTTAGTTCCTGTTGTATTATCAGCAAAACTACATAAAGTAGCACCACCAGCAATAGTGGTGACCGCAGTTGTTGTAGGGTTGATCTCACGAATGGTACAGTTCCCACGATCAACAACATAAAGACTTCCGTTGAAAATGGTAATCGAAGAAGGATTATTAAAAGAAGCGAGAATTCCTGAAACGTTATCCGCGGAAGCAGCACTTCCGCTTCCAGCAAACGTAGATACTACGGAGGTAGCAAGATTGACTTTTCTAATCCTTCTGCCTGCCGATTCTAAAATAAATAAATTGTTACCATTGGTGGTAAGACCAGTAATCCCATTAAACTGAGCTGCGGTTCCGACTCCGTCTTGGCAATTGGTTGTGACTGTACCGGGGCAAACAGTTCCTCCACCTGAATTTCCGCCAGCAAGGATGGTGGTGGTTCCATTGGATTTATCAATCTTTCGAATCACTGCGTTCATAGAATCAGCAAGATAAATAAAGTTACCATCAGTAGCAATCATACTCGGGCCATTAAACCGAGCCACTGTTGGTCCAGCAGTGGGAACGGCCCCTCCTGTAATCGCACCTCCACCACCAGCATTGGTTGGATAGGATCCAACTCTAGTTCTGATAAATGTTTTTCTTCCAATCAAACTGGTTCCGAGGTCGGAGCTTGGAGTTGGGTGGATATTTCCTCCTACAATGTATCCGCTAACGCATGTTATAAATAAGGTTACATTGGCAGCTGCCATTGTCCCAACAGTCAGTGTTGGATCATCAAAGGTACAGATCGAACCTCCAGGTTGTGAAGTGATTGTCACTGCATAGTTGGATCCTGTCGCTGCAAGAGTTGTAAATTTAGTAAGACCAGTAGTTGCTATGTTTAATGTTTCTGCTCCGTTTTGGACGGAGATCGTTCCACTGAGTCCGGATACGTTCACACCCACTTCATAAAAGTTGGCACCAAGCCCACATGTGATACTTACATTTGTTATATTGCTACTTTGGACAACACCTTGGGCGTTGGTGATGGAGCAGGCTAGACCTGCACCATTGGTGACAAAACTGACATCATAACTTTGCCCTGAACTGAGTTTTGTTGGGAAGACGAAGTTTCCATCAGAGCTCACGGTTATTGATTCTTGGTTATTTGTGAGTGTGACCGATGTTCCGGAAAGAAGTCCCGATACGGCACCGCCAATACTATGTCCTGTAAACTGGGGACCGGTGAAAAAACGAAGAAAAGCCAAAAAATCCAAGGGGCTTCTTTGGAGTGAAGGGAGTCCACAGGAAGCGAGGAATAAGAATACAAAGGCTAAAGTAAATCTCTTCATTTGGGAATCCCTGGGCTAATTGAACTCTATAAAGATTGCGATTTTAATCAAGATTTTTCGGCGTATAGTTTGCTTTGATTGGAAAATATACGAAACTTTTGTACCATCCCTCGGTCTTTTCGTCTTGGTGGGGAACAATTTTTAAATCACTAGGTTCTGAAATATATATCGGAACGACCGATGTCATAAAATCCATTATACTCATTGGCCAAGATGAAAATGTATGAGTTTTATTTTTTGCGTTTCCCTGGCCCTGAAGTTTCGTATTGGTTAGGATATCTACTCATCTTATTTTCTTTCATCCAATGTAGCCCTTCTGATTTGCAGAACGCAAACGATGTATACAGTCGTGAATTTAATGAAACTCAAATATTGATTTGTTTACTGAAGGGGACTTCTTGTATTCCCGGTGGGGTACGTACGACGGTCCAACCGTTGGTACAATATAATTTTACTGCTGGTTCCTTAGTGAACTCTGGATCATTGGTTCTTGCATTAGGTAACCAAGAAGCTCCACCAGGATTTACATCTGGCAAAGACGGCGACGCGAATGGTGCCCTCAATTTCACTGCGAATAACCAACACTATACTGGTAGCGATGCCAGTTTGCCACTCGGAGCGAGTCCAAGAACTTTTTGTTCCTGGATCAAACCTACTTCACTTCCCGGGAATGGCTCTCATCGTGTGGTCTTCCGTTATGGAGATCCTAATGTTTCCGGTAGTTTCGCCGTTTTAGCAATTTCCAATGCATCAGGAAATAAGGTTTCGTTTTTAGGATCTGGTTATGATGCCCTTGCCGATTATACAATGCCGGTGAACACTTGGTCTCATTTATGTTCTACGTATAACGGAGGAAATACGGCAGATTTTTATGTGAATGGAATTTTTATCGCCACTGCTCCTTTTGTAGGAACGGGGCCAATCAATACGATTAGTACATCATTTGCGATAGGAACTTGGACTGGAAGTGGGGGACCTGCTGTCTACTGGGTAGGTGCCTTGGATGATGTCAGGATTTACAATATTGCCTTAAATGCGAATCAAATTGGTCAAATGTATCAGACTGGATTTGTTTTCGTAGAGTGATCAACGGAAATTGTTTCTATTCTTACTTTCTGAAATATGTAGGAACGACAGATCTAGGTGTTCCCTCTATATTCTTCTGCCAAGTTGAAAAAAGATGTGTTAATTTATCCAATCACTTAGCGAAATTTATAAATTAATCTTTGTTTGGTTCACCTATTTGTCTATATTGCACAGGACTCATACCTGTAGTTTTTTTAAATTCTACATTGAAGGCTGTTTTGGAACCAAATCCCGTGGCATAAGCAACAGAAAGTATGGAAGTTTCAGGGTTTTCTTTTAATAATTTTTTTGCTTCTGAAATACGGAATGAATTTAAGTAACTCCGGAAACTAACACCTAATTTAGAGTTGAGTAGTTCGGACGTTTGTTGGACAGTCAGTCCAATAGCCATAGAAGCAATTTCTAAATCAATTTTTTCATCCAGATATGGTTTTGTTTCTAACATCCAAAATTCTAGTTTGGCAAGAGATTCTTCTGTATTGATCGAGTTTAACTTAGATTTCAAATAACGTTCGTTTTTATTTGAATCAATATTTAAAGTAAGGATACGATGGAGGATTTCATTTCGTTCTCCTTCTAGTTTTTCATACTTTTGTAATAGATTAAATAATAAAAAAAATAGATCAATGGGAAATATAAATACAGCAGAATAGAGAAGGGGGGTGGAATAAGGTAGGATTCCTAAAAAATAAAACATCGTATTGTAACTCACAATAAAATAAGATCCCCAACTGATTAGAAAGAAAAGGATTCGTTTTTCCCCTTTGAAATAATTTTGTAAGGCAGTTCCAAGGATAAGAGGAATGGAGATCAAATAGATATAAGTTGCGATTCTAGAAAAAATTTTAGTGGTGTAGGAAGTAAAAATCGCAGGGATACAAAACATTGCGATGATTCCCATAATCAATAAAATTTTATCAATCCTTGGATTGTTTTCTTTTGTATTTAAAAACATTCTCACAAATTGGTAGGAAAAAGGGATACCAAGAGTAGAAAATACGAGTATGGCTTTGTTCTGCCACCAAGGAGATTCTGGCCACAATACATCATAAGCATTTCCATATTGACCATTGTACCAAAGAACTGTACAAATAACATACCCTGCATAAAAGAAAAATTCACTTAATCCAAAAGCAAAAAAATAAAATAACGCAAATACAAACATCACTCCACAAACTCCTATAATGAGCCATGTGATTGCAGTTTCGAAAATTATACGTTTGTTAAGTGACCTTTCACTTAGGGAGCGAATGGGAAAAGAGATTAAAGACTTTGATTGGATTCGAATATAAAAGTAATCTCCAGATTTTTGTTTTGGGATTGGGAAACTAGGATAAAGTGCTTCTGGTAAAATCCATTTTGATTTAGGGATCGTGTCTCCTGTTTCAAAGGTTATGAATTCTTTATTTTGTTCTGGATAATACAATCTTGCAAAGTCGAGAGCTTTCCATTCCAAAGAAAGGATCTTTCCGTGTGAGAAACCTTCTTCATTTGTTTTCCCTCGAAGCCAAATGACATCGTTTGTGAAATTAAAAGAAAGTTGGTTCTTGGAAATGGAATTCCAAACTTGTTGTTTTTGAATTTGGTCAAAAGGAATTTCCATAGAAGGGTCTTGGAAAAATTCAAAGTGATTGGTTACGTTTTGGTTTTCAGCTCCATCGGGTGTACAGGAAGTCCCAGTCATCACAAGGAACAAAATGAACATCCAGGAAATATTTTTCATCGAACACAATGTTCTGATCGGATTCTAGTCGTTGACAAGCTTTTTTATGAAAAAACGGAGTCACTCCGACTTTGGTATGTCGCGACCTTTTGGTATACTCATCATTCATTGAAGTTTATCACTTAACAACCGATCATTATGCGAAAGTATGCCGATTTTTTTAGGAGAAGGTAACATACCGATCCATGGCATTACCTTCTCCTAAGTTACCGCTCTTAAACATCATGGCTATTTTTAGAAAATGATTCTATGTTTTATGTTAGCGACTTCAATCTTCTCGTCTGTTTTTCTTTAAAAACTACCATCTGGATTCAGTCGGAGGATCATCCCACTGAAAGTACTTCCACTTGGAAACAGATACAATGGTGTTTTCCCCATAAGGAGGGATCGGCCACGAGTAGCTTGTAACAATCCATAAAGTGTGCCATCAGATCCTTCTTGAGGTGTAGGGGAAGTGTGTACAAAACCCCCTCCCGAAACTCCTGGTCCAAGATGGGTGTACCAAGATATCGACCCAGCGGCATCCATCATAAAGAGTGTAGTATCTTGTTGACCTGAATATGGATTGATAGGTGTCACTGTACCTAGGGATGGAATGCTTACTTGTGTATTGCCTGTAACTAAATAGTTACCGGTGGAAAGCCTTTGGACATCCGAAAGATAATCTATACCTGCAGCCCCGATTTGTGTATACCAATCTAAATGTCCATCGGGCTTAAGCATCCAAATGGCACCGTCGTCCCCGGAAGTATAACCGCGAATAGGATTTTTACCTTCTAAGCCAGACAAAGCTCCCCCGACTGAACCAACGAGTACCAATCCACCTGATGGGGTCTCTACAATACCATAACCACGATCACTCCCCGCAGAACCCAAAAAAGTAAACCATTGTACATCTCCCGTTGCATTCAGTCGAATCACTAGTGGATCATAATTTCCTTTCGCACTGATCCATGGAAGAACCCCCCCGAGTGATTCCACGGAACTAAGTGAATTTCCATACATTGTGATGCCACCGTCACTCATTGGCAACATTCTAAGGTTATCTGCCCCTGTTCCTCCTAAATACGTCCACCATTGTAAACTGCCTGTGGAATCCAAGGAACCAACAACAGAATCAGTTCCGCCCGAATAAGTAAGTTTAGGGAAGATGCCGTTGATGTTTGTCGGCTGCACTGCTCCGACTGTCGCAGAAAATAATATAGTACCGTCATTTCTTGCACTTAGTTCCCCAGTAGACAAACTCCTCAGAAAAGTTGTCCATTGAAGGATACCATTTGCAGTAAGTTTTGCTATCAAAAGGTTGTATTCAGGTAGACCCGAGTGAGCCATCAATGGAACCGTCCCTGAAATAAGAGAAGTACTTCTAGATGCTATTATGAATGCGATCCCTCCGTCTGCTGTGACTTCTAGTGTTCGAGTTCCATATGGTGGATAATCGCTGTCTGTACCTCCAACAAAAGTATACCATTGGAGGATTCCGTTTGGAGATAATTTTACTACCATTGCGTCTTGAGCACCATTGTTAAACGGGACTATCGGAAAAGTTCCGTTTATGGAAGGTACTGCCGTAGAGGCCCAGGAAGAAAAAATATAACTGCCGTCAGCAAGTCTCGCAGGAAAACTCGCAGCGTCGGCCCCAGGAATGAAAGTATACCAGTCGACTCTACCTTTTGAATTAAATTTCACAACCATAGTTGCTAAGCCATAACTGCCAAAACCTATACGTGGAGTTTTCCCATCGAAAGTAGGAACATCTGCATAACTTGTCGAAAAAGTAATCATACCACCATCTGGTGTTGTAAGATTATTCCTCGGAATCAACATGTTGTTAGCCGGACCAAAAAAACCAAACCAACCTGCTGGACGTGCATCAACAATTGCTGAATCAGTAGAAGAACGTGCAGTGCCCGCACAAGAACCAGGGGAATCTGTAAATGTTAAAGCAATCTCATAGATTCCAGCGACGTCAGGAACAAAACTAGCGGAAAGAGTCGAAGCCCCAATGATATTTGTGTTTGTCAGTGCTGATGTAGGTGGTTTACGAACAAAAGTCCATTTGAAAAGGTAATTACCAGAAGAGACTCCACAAAGTGTTGCATCCGGATTCGAAGAAGCAGTTCCATCTAAATAAGCCGTGTCACCTGGTTCTACAATACTATCAGTTCCTGCATTGGCAATGGGGGGAGAGTTTACATATGGTGTTGTTGCAGTGAGTAAATTTGACCAGATGCTACGATTGCCAGACGAGTCATATGCACGAATGCAGAAATGGTATACGGTATTTGGTGTTAGCCCAGTTACCGAAAAGCCAACGGGACTCCCTGCACTGATAATACCGACCGTGTTCGGAACAAATATGGCAGCATCACATTCTAAATCGGATCCAATAGAAGATGTTGATTTTCTAATTTCATATGCCGAGGCACTGCCTGTCATTCCATCACCTCCAACTGCTGTCCAATTTAATTGGATTGTTGAACCGTCTAACGCATTTGCTGTGGCAGTTGAGATGGAAGCCGGTGGAGTAAGATCAGGAACAGAGTATGTAGAGGCATTCACCGAACCTGTCCAAATATTCCGATTCCCCTTAAGATCATAAGCGCGAATACAGAAATAATAAGTCGTTGCAGGAGAAAGACCATCTATCTCAAGCGTTTCTAGAAGACCAACAGGTTTTGGTACTAGAGTATGGGCCACTGGCGTTGCCGTGTTACAAGTTCCATCGTTCGTGATACTAGAAGTAGAACGTTTGATTTCATAAGCTGCTGCACGACCAAAGGATCCGTCATTACCAGGCGCTGACCATTGCAATCGAATCCGAGTATGTGACCGCGGAGAAGCAGATAAATCAGCAATTGCATTCGGTCCAACTGTATCATTGACAGTAACAGATGCAGTTGCATTCAAAGCTCCTACTGTTGCGATGACTCCTGCAACACCTGGTCGAACCGCAGTAAACATACCGCCGGATAAATTTCCTACTGGTTGTCCACTTAATCCATTCCCTGTGCTCACAAAAGTAGGATTCACAAATCTGGGTTGTCCCAAGTAACTGGCAGAGACACCAAATACAATGTTCTCTGTTATATCGGCTGTTACAGTTAGTGGAAAAATGTTTAGTGAATCAATCGGAGGATTGGATTCTCCATTGGGAGTGGCATCGCTTATATTTGGGATACCATCTGAGTCGCTATCAACGATCCCTGTTGGATTTGAAGCATTTCGTGGATTGTAGCCATGGTCAACTTCCCAAACATCGTTATAACCGTCATTGTCCTGATCTATATCATAATTATTGATATATGTTGAATCACCAGAATCCGTAGGATATTGAAATATAGAAGTGCTGGGTCGTGATGTGGTTGCGCCCCATTGGTCAGTGGCACTAACTTGCATCTGAACACCGGTGTTCCCCATTGCTTCATATGGGATCGAAGCAACATACCACTGTGTCATCCCTTCACGTGTCATCGGTATATAATTGGTACCACCTCCGACTTTACCTATAATGAGATTTACCGTCATGTTATCGCCGTCAGGTTCAATGATTTGTGTCCTCACTTGGTATGGAACATAGGAACAATTAGGTTTAAAATAATAATAAGCTCCTCGAATATCAGGAGGAAGATTTCCAACGGGAGGAGTGCCTGCACCAAAATAAGAAAATGTTCTTGTTGTAAAATGAACACGGTCCGATTCAACACGCGAATCATGACTACCCCAATCAGGAAATCTGCCCGTTGATTCATCGGGAGGTGTGAGGCTCGCCGAGAAACCAGAAGTTTTTGTTGAAACCAAATTAAGCGAGTGAATTTGGCTACTATCGACAACGAGGGAAATAGAGATATCAGTGTTAAAACGATAGGAAGGTGTTATTTCATAAACTGCTGAAGTGGGAATATATCCAGAAGGCAGAATCTGCGACGTTGGCGTATAACGAGTGATTTTGAATTGTTGTGTATCTTTCATTGCACCGGGTGGAATCATGATTTGTAACTTCCCATCGGTCGAAGTAAAAACTGTTCCCTCGGGACCTGCTAACGCGTTGCCCATTGATACACCGGCACTCAGTAACCCTAAGTTTTTACGGAAGGTATCTTTATGTTTTTGGCTATCGCTAAAACTATCAATAAAGGCGATACAATTTGATAATGTGGCTAACCCACAGATAGTTAAAAGTAGATGAATCTTCATTCAATATTCCCCATATCCGACGGATACATTTACAAGCTTGAGATAATTGCAGTTATATGGTATAAGTAGTCAATAATTTTCTTTTACTATTGGCTTAAGATTTAGGAAATACACAACCTTCGTGAAATTACTTATTTTAGATAGGAAATTTGGTGCAATTTCCCCAAGTATAAATTGCCATTGATTGAGTTTTTTAAAGTGGAAATTCTATTATCCAAAACTTGTTTATTGCCTGTAATTAAAGACTTATGAAAAGATATTTTCATATTCTGAAATAATGATTATCGAATGATAGATTCTTTCCTTGTCGCAAGAATCTATCATTCCTCTGGGAAATTTCTCTTGGAACAAAATAGTCGTTTTAACCTAAACTTCTATTGCTCAATACAAAGTAAGGTAAAAGCATTTGTGCAGGATGAAGATGCATTTGAAAGTGATCCACTACCTGTCTGGTTATATTGGGTTGACGTCAATGAACCCGTTAAATATTCACTGTAGTTATTACAAGTTAATCCTCCGAAAGTAGTCCAGGTACCCGACATTCCGCTGATTCCAGTAGTTACTGCACTCGTCCAACTGTTGGTTAAGGTTCCAAAAATAAAAAGACCATTCACATTGGTGGTCATAATTGGGGTCACTCCGTCCGATCTCACATAGTTTGTGTTTGGTTTTAATACCCAGTCTATTTGATTGTCGCCTAAATTTGCAGTGAAAGACGCCCTTCTGCAAGGGATGCCACTGCAACCAGATTCATCGACAAGTAAGGCCTTGTAACTAGATGTTCCTGCAGGTTTACCACTGTCGCTATTACAAATGGCATCTGCCCCGGCAACACTTCCGATAGTTGAAATGAAATAGGTTATGGATGTAACAAAAGTTTTTAAAGTGGTTGTGACTGGTGAAAAGAAAACTTCGTCAGAAAGGAGACTTTCCTTTCTGTTGAAGGAATTTACTGCAGAGATAACATAATAATAAGTGATCCCATTGATGATACCAGTATGATTCAGTTTTGCTTCTTGAGTCACAATTTTATTTGCCGTAAGGATATTGACGTTTGGTGTTGTTGACCAATACACATTATAATGACTCGCACAATGAACAGGATTCCAGTTGATTACGACTAAGCTATTGAATGTAGATCCAACTATATTTTGCGGTTTCGCTGGTGGGTCTGGAGTGATGCTACAATTCGATTGAACCAAAAAATTCGAAATGCCACAACTGTTATTTAAATCTTTAAAATTACAAAGTCCAGTCGGTTTACAAGCTTGCAGAAATACAAAAAACAGAATGCATATATTTATAAATTTGATTCTCATTGAATGCTTTGTAAATTTATTTCAAAAGTTCAACTCTGTCAATGATAGAAACTATAAATTAATAAGATGTAGATCGGATTTTCCCTAAATGATAATCGTGGAATCATAGAGAAGGGATTCTTAGTTGTAGTGGATTTGTTTACTGCAGTATTTTTTAGTCTCATTGTATTTTGAATTCAGAATTATCGTTTGAGTCATAGACTCATTATACGACAAGAAAGAATAGGAATCAACTGGTGTTGATTCCTATTGGTAGGCTTTAAAAATTGGTTATCACATTTTCTTCATGTGGTTGTTTGAAAATCAGAGCCTTATCAACCTGCTTTTCTTGTGATGATTATTTTTCTTTAGCAAACTCAATGACGATAAAGTCTACGGTTTCTGGGTTATGATCGGTAGAAACTAATTCCATCTTATCACCACCTTCGCTGAATTGGGAAGACTTTGAAATTTTTGTTTGGAAAGCAGATTGAAATTTTTCCAGATAGGAGTTTGACTTCGATCGGTTGGCTTGTGCATTGATCGATTTATAGTCTAACTGCTTTTTTGCAAAAACAATGACAATGCTATCTTTTTTACCAACGTTATCGACTTCTAAACTTTGTTTTTTCGGAAACACTCTTACCCCACTGGTTCCGCAATAGGGACTGTGTTTGTCAGTATAAGGAAAAAGCACATAGGAACTGCCATCCGACTCTTGTCCAAAGATATAGAGATAAATTGGCTTTTGGTTTTTAACACTTACTTTAAAACGTGTTCCTATCTTTACCGGTTTTTTTGTTTGGTATAGGTTTGATGTGACTTGTTTTAGTTGGATGAATTCTTTTGTGGCATTGTCCACAAGGCCCAGCTGGTAGGAGAAGGTTTCATTGGGTTCAAATGTTTTTGGAGGGTAAAAAGCATAAGCTTCTCGAACAAATTGATTGAAGTCCTCATAACGAAGCCAAAAGATCCCTTTGTTACCGAAATTTTCTCCCCAGGAATTCATAATTTGAATGGCACCACCATTTTTATTGTCATCATATCCGATGGCAGTCATCGCATGGCCACCCCAATCCCCTGACTTGTCTTTACCTTTTTTATATTTTTTGACAGCTTGGTAATCCGCTTCCGTTGGTAACCAAACGGATTTGTTTAAATCTAAAAAAGTTCCACCAACCTCCATCGAAATAATTACAGGAGATCCTTGGGATAAATATTGTTTTACGGATTCAATGTCTGTTTCATACTTTTCGCCATCTTCAGTTAGGCGCTGGTATCCTTCGATTCTAAACTCTTTTGCTTTCTCCTTTTGTTCCGTTGTTGGTTTGGTCCGGCAAGAGTTTTCATTATATGGAAATTCAGATAGTTGTAACGTTCCTTGTTTTTTTAAATCATCAAGTAGATCTACTGGGTAAGCACCATCACAGTTTTTATCAGTGTTTTGGTTAAAAAGATACGCTGGACTAAAACTAATTTTATTTGGATCTTCTCCTATAGATTTTGCATGTAAAATAGTGCGAGCAGCATAGGATACTGCCCAACCAGTGCAAGAGCCTTGTTCTCCTTGGTTTTGTCTTTTCGGTGCATATTTGAGTAGGGAAACTTCAGAAGGCATTTCATTGCCATACTCTTCCGAAAGGGGTTCGTAAACTTGTGCGCGGTCATATCGTTCTGCATCAAATTTTGCGCCTAATTTATGAGGGCCATCTGACGCCGATTCGGTGGACTTTTCATCCTCTGCGTCAGAGTCATCAGATATACTGCCTATACAAATGAGTCCCAACAGTCCTATCGCAAGAATAGGGATCATCACTTTTGGGTATTTAAAAAGTAACCCTCCGAGGAAAACGAAAATTGCGATTAGAAAAAAAGAGTTTCCTTTCGATTTAGAACCTTCTTCTGGTTCTTTATCATCATCTGTCATTCGAATTGGCATTTTTCTAACCTATTTAAAGTTGATTGTGTTTTTTATTTTATTGGTCGTAACAATTGCGGTTTTCTTTTTGAAGTCAATCGAATCGATGGAATCGTATTCAACAGGAAGTATTACTTTTCCCTTCTTGTTGATGATCCCATACTTCCCGCCAACGATTGTACTATGTTCTCCATCGGATTTAGATTCGCATCCGTTGCAAACAATAGAAAAACCATTTTCAAAAGGATAAACGAAATCATAATTAGCCGGAATTTGTTTTTTACAATGGGAATCGAAAAAACCGAACTTTTTGTTTTCTACAAAACGAGCGAGTTTTTCCGAATAATAATCAGGTCCATTGTCATAAATAAAAACATCCAAAAGTGTTTTATTTTTTGTGTCGATACAAACCCATTTGTTATCCTTTACTACGAATGCCACTAATTCTTTTGTGAAGTCCATGACATGTTGGTATTGTGGTTTGATGATTACCTTCCCTGATTTATTTTTGAAACCATAAAGATCATTTTCTTCAAAAGAAGTGGGAAGATTTGCCTGTGCTAATAGAGGTAATGTAAATGCTAAAAATATAAGTATGAATTTCATAGAACCTACTGATTGAAAATAAGAATGTAAACGAGTGCAAGCAGAAGTAACACCGCAAAGATCGGAACGATGACTGCTGGAAAAGAAAAACCAAATACGAAGAAGAGTCCAATCACGAGTCCCAGAACCAAACCAATTGGAACCGTAATCATTGTAATCATCGACCATGCAGCCCCATTTTGATCAAATTGTGCGATGATAAAAGGACCAAAAAATCCTAGAAGGCCACCAAACAATACACAGCCGGCAATAATGAAAATAGATTTTATTAAAGTTCCCATATTACCTCTACTTAACGCAGTTCCAACCCGATTGCCAAGTGCGATTTTCTGTGTGATTCCACTTTCCGTTTAAATGAGTCGGATCGGGAGACATACGTTTGATCGCGAGTTCGAATTCGAAAGCCCCTGAGTCATTGGTGACTGATTCGGACCAAACACCACTAAAAATATTTCCATTAATAGTTCCTCGCAAACTTCCTCCATTGGAATCATATATACCAGTGACAGAAATACCGTTTTGTTGGAGAGTTAGTTTTCCGAATTCAC
This sequence comes from Leptospira perdikensis, assembly GCF_004769575.1. NCBI lineage: Bacteria > Pseudomonadati > Spirochaetota > Leptospiria > Leptospirales > Leptospiraceae > Leptospira > Leptospira perdikensis. The sequence goes on from NZ_RQGA01000002.1 coordinate 33,636, forward strand.
CGCAGTCCCAAACACCTGATAATTTCTTTGTGAAACCGCCTTCTGGTTTCGCTTCTTGTTGTTGTCCTTTTTGTGCAGAAATGGATACAACCAGCGTAAAAAAAATACAAACCAGAGTGATTGTAAAAAAAAGATATTTCATTCAGACTCCTTTAGATTATAAAACTCTAAAGTTTTAAAAATCTACTGTCAAGTTCTTTGGATCTTCTTCTCAATTCCTATGCGTTATTCATTTCATATACTTTGTTGTATGGAAATTTTGTATCAATAGTCATCATTAGTAGTTCACCGTATTTTTTAGAGGAATTGATCTCTGGTCAGTTTTAGAAAACTATGTTTACGAATATTTCTCCAGTTATAGAAACGATGGACACATTACTAATTTTCTATTCTTCTATTTATAACTTTTGTCAAAGATTCTAATTCGATTGACAATCTCCTACTATCCGTTAGTATTCCAGGAAATGTTCCTACATATTCGTAAGTCGGCTGTCTTGATTATTTTCTGTTTATGTTCGATGTGTTCGACTCATGTGGGGCAGTCGCAAAATCCAGTCGCTTCTGCAGGGATATTGGATTTAAGTGTTTGGTCCTGGGATCAGGGAACTGTCTTGATGGACGGAGAATGGACACTTGATGGAGCTCCTTGGGAAGTTCCTTCGACAAAAGGGTTTCACGGAGCACCGATGGGTCACGGAACCTATCAGTTGAAAATAAAATTGCCGGAAAATTCTTCTGACTTAGCTTTGTTGTCACCGTTGGTTGGAACCGCCTTTAGTTTGTCAGTTGATGGGCAAACGATTGCAAAAGAGGGAGTTGTTTCTCATTCACCGGATACCGGAACTCCTTCTTATCGGCCAAGGATCATTTTACTTCCTACCGCAGGGAAAACTGAGATCAACCTGGCAATCGAAGCATCCAATTGGGATGATCAATTTGGTGGAATTTATTATAGCCTAACACTTGGTACATTGGAACAAATACAAACAATAAGAACGCAAGCTGTTATTTGGGAAGCTTTTCTTTTCGGTGCCATCTTTCTTATGGGGTTATATCACTGTGGTTCGTTCTTTTTTCGGAGCCAAAATAGGGCACCACTTTGGTTTGGCCTGTTTTGTTTGATGATTTCATTTCGTTCGACTCTTTATAGTGAAACTTTGTTTTTAGAAATATTTCCTAATGTTAGCTGGTATTTTGTCATTCGCGGAGTTTATGCAACGATGGCTTTGGCCCTTGTTAGTTTTGCTGCCTTTGTTGATCGATTGTATCCTCAATTTTCATTCCGGCCGGCAACCTTCCTCACCGTTTTTGGAGGGATATCTTATGCTGTGATCAATCTAGTGGCACCGATCGTTTGGACAACAACACTTCTTGTCCCATTCCAGTTGCTTCTACTATCTTTTGGAGTTTATAGTTTAATCACTGTTGGTCGAGCACTTTTCCATAAAGAACCAGGTGCTGGTTTATTTGTAGGGGGAACACTTCTTTTTCTTTTGACAGTCCTTCTTGATATTATTAAAAGTCATTTTTTTTGGGATTTACCTTCTTTGGTAAATGTAGGAACATTCATTTTTTTATTAGCACAGTCCTTAGTTGTAGCACGTCTTTTTGCAAATGCATTTGCCACAAGTGAAATGCATTCTGCTGCCCTAGAGAAAGTCAATTCTTCTTTAGAAAGGTTCATCCCTCGCGAAGTTTTAGGTTTATTGAACAAAAAAAGCATAACAGAGATTGCGTTAGGTGATTTTACTGAAATGAGGATGACTGTGTTTTTTTTGGACATTCGTAACTTTACAGGTTTGTCTGAGTCAATGAGCCCCAAAGAGAATTTTAAATTTATCAATTCCTTTCTTAAATTGTTTGGTCCCATCATTAGAGACCATAACGGGTTTGTTGATAAATATTTAGGAGATGGAATTATGGCTCTTTTCCCTGGACCACCTGACGAATCGTTGGCGGCGGCCATTGCGATGAGACATGCACTTAGGGAATACAATGATGGAAGGGTTAGAGGTGGTTATCAAGCGGTTGAGTTTGGAATTGGGATTCATACCGGTCCCTTGATGCTTGGAACCATCGGTGAAAACAGGAGAATGGATTCAACTGTGATTAGTGATACTGTGAATGCAGCGAGTCGCCTAGAAGGATTAACCAAAAAATATTCTGTTGATGTACTTGTATCTGGGGCTACGATCGAAAATTTAGAACATCCTGAAGTATTCTACACGAAGTTCATAGCAGAGGAGACTGTGAAGGGAAAGTTAAAACCAATCGAAGTTTTTCTTCTAACACATGATTCAAAAAATTAACAAAAAGTAAATGACTCAAGTGGAATCTCTTAGGGAGAGTGATTTCAGGTATCATTCCTGAATATTGAAAGTAAAAACTCCCCTCCATCATCGGAAAACTGGAAACAGTTGTGCGAAACTTTCGGTGTATCGCAGTTTCGTGGACAACAAGAAGCTATCATTAAACATGTATTGAACTTAGGTAACTCGCTTGTGCTTATGCCCACGGGAATGGGGAAGTCCTTATGTTATCAACTCCCTGCATTGGGTATGCCTGGTATCTGTGTCGTAATATCACCTCTCATTGCTCTTATGAAAGATCAAGTAGCTGCCTTGCAAAAAAAAGGCCTGCCGGCTGAATTTATCAATTCCAGTTTAGGAAAAACGGAACGAATGGAACGGTATGCCAAACTAACTTCTGGCGATTATAAACTTTTATATGTTTCACCAGAAAGATTTCAAAAAAAAGAATTTTTGGATGCAGTCAGTAAACAAACCGTATCTCTTCTTGCAATCGATGAAGCCCATTGTATCAGCCAATGGGGACATGACTTTAGACCTGACTATACAAAAATAAGTTGGTTTCGTGAAGTATTAGGATTTCCAACTACTATCGCACTGACTGCTACTGCATCCAAACGAGTACAAGAAGATATTCTGATACAACTAGGAATTGATAAAGATAAAATTCGAATTTTTGATGATGGTTTGTTTCGTCCGAACTTAAAATTATCTGTAGTGGATTGTTTTGATACAGAATCGAAATACAATTCGATTTTAAAAGATTTAGAAAAATCGAAAGGTGCAACCATTATCTATTTTAGTTTGATTCAGGAATTAGAAAAGTTCAGTCACTGGATGGATACGAAACGAAAAAAACATTCGGTATATCATGGCAAATTATCGGCCGATAGGAGGAATAAAGTCCAATCACTGTTTCTCAAATCTGAAGATGGAATCCTCCTTGCAACAAATGCTTTTGGGATGGGCATTGATAAACCTAATATCCGTAATATCTACCATGCACAAATCCCAGGCAGTATAGAATCCTATTATCAGGAAATTGGTCGGGCAGGAAGAGATGGTGATCCTTCTTTTTGTAAACTCTATTACTGTCAAGATGACCTGACTGTTCAAATGGAGTTCATTGAATGGCAAAATCCAGATCTAAATTATTTAAAAAAACTTTTCACTCTACTATCACAAAAACAGAACGAACTATCTGGATTGGACTATGGAACTTTACAATCTTATATGACCTTTAAAAATAAAGGTGATCATAGAATCCAAACAGCTCTAACTTTACTTGCGAGTCGGGGGCTTATCTCTGGAGACCTCGAGCGAGGAACATTACAAATAGAAGGCTCATGGTCTGATTCTATATTTTCAGAATCAGAACTTTTGGATAAAAAAAAGGAAAACCAAAAGCGGTTATACCAAACAGTTTTGTATACAAAAACAGAAGAGTGTCGCCGGAAGTTCATTCACGAATACTTTGATTCGACGTTTCATGGTTGTGGGAACTGCGATTTATGCCTCAAAGCTCTTTGATCATTAGCGTATGTTTGGTGATTCGGATTACATTTAAAAGTATATTCTTTATTTCTTGTGTTAATTAACGATCTTTAAAAACTGGACTTAATTCCGGGAGGAATGGGGTGTAAATCCTCAGCTGACGGCGCAACCGTGATTTCCATACAACTATGGAATAAGTCGGATCTTCCCGTAAATGAATCGCCCGTAAACGATCATTTGCACCGAAAATTTTTTTCAGGGCCCCGGACAAATATGTCATTGGGTCGTTGAAAATGCAAACATCACAACTAAACAAATTCTGCGCTCCTAATGACAACAAAGGAGACAAAATTGAAAATTCAAACAACCTTACTACTTGTCTGCAGTTCCTTTCTTATGGTCTGGAATTGTGAAACAAAATCGTCTAACGTAGATTCTACGTTATTTTTACCACTTCTGCAAACGGATCATACAATTCCGAACACTGGATCTGGAAACCCAGAAGAAACAACCCCTGGTGCACCAAACTCGAACCCCGGTGTTTGGTTGGCAGATACTGTAAAATCAGCTCCAGGACATACTGGTTCGGGGATTGGAAACAGTAACAACGCGGTGAATGGAGTTCGAGGTGCTGGGCTAACTGGTGGTGGAACGGATGTGTTTTCATTGGCTTATACTTTAGCAAACGATCATATCATTTTAGAATGGTCGGGTCATAAAATTACTAATGGCCCTGGAATTGATTTTATTGTTTTTGAAAATGCATTTAAGGTTTCAAACCCAAGTACATATTTTATGGATATCGTCATTGTCGAAGTCAGTAACGATACAACCAACTGGTGTGGTTTTAATCCAAATTATAGTTTTTCACCAGAAACAACCTATTCTAAAAATCCGGCGGATTGGCCAAGGTTTGCTGGAAGGAATTCTGTGTTGTTCCATGAAACAACTAAAAATTTTGGATATGACCCTAGTTTGGTCTTTGATACGGCAAACTCTGGAGGAGATGGGTTTGACTTAGATGAACTCAGTGAGGTGTCAAATTCTGCTGGAGGGACAGGTTGTACTTCCATTTTAAGAGATGAATTAAAAAGTGGATTCACCTATATTAGGTTATCTTCTGCCTCTTCTGTTCGTTGGAAAAATCCAGATACAAATTTGGCTTTCGTAAAAGAGGCCATCTCCAATGGTCCCGATATCGACGGAGTGTATGCACGGTATCGAGCAATCAGGTAAAATTTTGTAACAATCTGTACTTCACCTAAGGTTTTTAGGGTTATCCTACTTGGGTGGGTTTGGTTTTTTACAAGTCAGAACAAAACAATTTTCTTTGGGATCCCTCTCAATTGTTTTCACTTGAAAAATAAAATAGAATGATTAGTCTGTCTGGTGGAAGTTGATCTAGACCTTTCTACTGGATTCATTTTTTTTATGAAACAACAAGTTTATTTAAACATTGGGGAAGCTTATTTTACTTCAGGTATCTATGAAATTAGAACCATATTGGGGTCTTGTGTTTCTGTTTGTTTGTATCACGAAAAAACAAAACATAGTGCAATCAATCATATCCTACTACCTGGGAGTTTAGACAAAGCCGAAGATAAAAAAAGTTCACGGTATGGAATTACTTCTATGGAACTCATTATCAATGAGTTTGTGAAATTGAATATTCCTCGTACCGAATTAAAAGCAAAAATATTCGGTGGATCTCAAACCTTGAAACTCACAACGAGTCACGCAGGCCCGAATAATGTAAAATTTGTGAAAGAGTTTTTACAAACAGAAAAAATTCCCATCATCAGTGAGGACACTGGTGGAGAGTTGTATCGGAAATTAGTTTTTCATACAGATACTTATGATGTTTTTATAACAAGAATTCCTGCGAACCTATCTACTGAAATTCTTACACAAGAAAAACATTTTGAAACTAAAGTTCGCGAGAGAATGGTTAAAAAAACTTCTGTATTTACATTTTAGCTAGTGATTCGTTTCAGAACTTCGATCAAATCCTCATCATCAAATGGTTTTACAATCCAGGCTTTTACACCTGCGTCCTTGCCGGCTTGACGTAAGTGATCACTAGATTCTGTTGATACGATGACAATGTTCGCTCCAGTTCCTTTGGGATGGGCTAAAAAATCTCGAGACAATTCAATTCCGTTTTTACCTGGCATATTCACATCAAAGACACATCCATCAAAGGGGCCGTTGAGTTCTAAACTTTTCATTGCTTGTTCTGCATTTTCGGCTTTGAATATTTCATAACCTTCATCTCCCAAGACCATCTCCATAAGTTTAAGAGCCGTTGGTGCATCGTCACAAAGTAATATTTTTTTTGACATATTGAATCTCCTCTATTGTTCTAAAAATTGTAAAATAACGTTCGGTATTGAAGAAAGGTTCACTTGTTTTTCAACGGCGCCAAGTTGGAATGCTTCTTTCGGCATTCCATAAACTACAGATGATTCTTCATCTTGGCCTATGGTTCGTCCGCCTTTATCTTTGATCCCTTTTAATCCGACGGCTCCATCTCTTCCCATTCCGGTGAGTAATATTGCTAAACAATAATTTCCCATTTTTCCTTTTGCAATAGAATCAAATAAAACATCAACAGAAGGGCGATGTCCACTGACTTTCTCAAAAACTTCTAACTCCAAATAAAAACGTCCAGCCAGACGACGAACGAGTAAATGTTGGTCTCCTGGTGCTAAATAAACATGGCCTTGCTCTAAAATGTCTCCATGTCCGGCTTCCTTTACCGGAAGGCCTGTGGTTTGGTTGAGTCTTTGTGCAAATAAAGCTGTAAAGTGTTCTGGCATATGTTGAACGATGACTATGGGCGGTAGATCATTTGGGAGTTGGTGTAATATAAAATCAAGCGCTTGGGTTCCACCAGTGGATGCACCAATGGCAATTAGTTTGATGTCTGTTTGTTTCCCCTTTAATCCAGCTAACTTTGTATTAACGGTTGTTAATGATTGTTTGGGTTTTGAAGTAAGTCCTAATTTCCTGATTTTGATCTTTAGTTCTTCCAACATTCGCAAAAAATCGGCCTCACTTCCATCTGGTTTTTTTACAAAATCCATGGCTCCTTTCTGAAGAGCTTGAATGGTTGCATTAGCACCTGATACAGTGTAGGTACTAAGCATTATCACCGGGGTTGGATAGTTTGGCATAAGCCAATCCAAAAACTCGATTCCTGTCATTCCAGGCATATCAACATCTAAACTGATTACATCTGGATTCAGTTGTGGAATCAAACGTTTTGCTTCCAATGCGTTTGATGCAGTTCCAACAACTTGAATTGTTTTGTCACTGGAAAACATTTCCGAAAGGACATTCCTTACCACTGTTTGATCATCCACAATCAATAACTTAATCATTAGTTGGTTCTTTGCATTTTTTGAAAAATGGATTTAACATCTAAAATCAAACTGACATTACCACTTCCAAGGATCGTAAAACCATTCACTCCATTGGCTTCTTCCAAAATTCCTTGTAAAGGTTTGATAACTACATTTTGATTCCCAATAATTTCATCTACACGGATTCCCATTAAGTTTTTTTCATATTCAAGTACAATCATAAGCGGATCCAAATTATCATAAACAATCTCTTCTCTATGATTTAGAATCTGATTGATGTCAAAGATAGGTATGAAAGCACCACGGACATCGATGACTTTTTGATTGTCCTCTAATGGAATTTCTTCTTTGTTATTGAGACTAACGAACTCTCTCAGTTCAATTGTTTGAATTGTAAAAAACTTTTTGCCAATCCGAACTACGGTCCCTTCCATAATACCGAGCGAAAGAGGAATTCTTAAAATGAAACTTGTACCTTTACCTATACGACTATGTATTTCAATTTTTCCACCCATTCTTTCGATGTTTTGTCGTACGATATCCATTCCGACTCCGCGTCCAGAAATATCAGTCACTGCATCCGCTGTTGATAATCCAGGTACGAAAATTAAATTATAAACTTCTTGGTCGGATAAGTTTTCTGTATCACCACTTAGAATTCCTCGTTCTAGAGATTTTTGTATAATTTTCTCTCTGTTAAGTCCTCGGCCATCATCACGAATCATTACCCAAACTTCATTTACTGATTGCCTTGCACTTAACTGGATAGTCCCCACTTCCGGTTTTCCAACGAGGGTCCGATCTCCCGAATTTTCGATTCCATGATCAATGGAATTTCGTAAAATATGAATGATTGGGTCTGCAATGAGATCAACAATGGATTTATCAATTTCTGTTTCTTCTCCGCTAATGTATAGAGCCACTTTTTTGTTGGCTTTTTTTTGCAGATCTCTTACCAAACGAGACATTTTTTGAAAAACTCCACTGATCGGTATCATCCGTGTTGATAGAGCCACTTCTTGTAAATCTAATACAATTTTACGTAGTCTATTGAGTGAAGAATTGAAATCTTCGTTTCGCAAAGATTTAAGAAGGGGATGTTGAGTTACATTTGATTCTGCAATGACAAGTTCACCTACTAAATCCATTAGGGCATCTAACTTCTCATTTGCGACTTTGATCTCTTTGCGATGGACAGCCGAGGAAGGTCCTGTGACTTCTTTATCAACCAGAGTTTTAGTAGATGAGAATGATTCTTGAATTGGTTTTCCCGAATCAATCTGTGATTTGGAAATTTCTACAGTTTTAACCTCTTCTATACTGGATGTAGGTGTCGACTCACCAAAAATTTCATAGGCAGGTTTTTTTGTGGTCGTGGTTACTGTTACTGTTGTATTTTCTTCACCAAAGATTTCGAAACTTTTTTTCTTCTTTGGGGCCGGTTCGGTTTCCGCATCGATAACTTTTGTTTCTGAATTTAAACGTTTGATTTCTCTTTTTAAAACTTCAATAATTGCTTCTGATTCTTCATCTAACTCCGGATTTGTTTTGGTTTCGTCAACTATCTCCAATAATCTCCGGAGTTGGTCGCAAGTATTGATTAACACTTGGCATATATCTTCGTTAGGAAGTATTTTTTCCTTACGGAGGATATCCATTAAGGTTTCCGCTTCGTGCGAAACTTTTACAAGGCTCTCCAGTTTTAATAAACCTGCCGAACCTTTGAGTGTATGTACGGCACGAAATAGGTTGTTGATTAACTCTTCATCATATTCGCCTGTTTGGTCATTGATTTCCTCGATAGAAAGAATGGCTGATTCGCAAACCTCTATCAGTTCAAATCCTTCAGGGATAAAATCGAGTAAGAGCTGTTCTCTTCCCATATCTTAACTCAAAATTTTTCAGTGAGGGAGTTATGTTCAAGTGCCGAGCCAAAAGCATTCGGTGACTTGTTGTTTTTCCCAAATTCAGCCGCAATATTTTTAAGATCACCTGGTTTGTTCGTTATATTTTTTTGCTGTTTTGACAAAATTAACTTTTGTTTATCTACTTTAACAAGTGTTCCCATAATTTCCAATAGGTGGCCTGACTGTTCTTTCAGTTCATTCGATGTTGCTGCTAGTTCTTCAGAAGATGATGCTGCGATTTGAGTGGTTTGATCCATTTGAGTCATCGCTAAAGATATTTGGTTGATCCCAGAGGATTGTTCACTCGATGCATCAGCAATGGAAGAAACAAGTTCAGCTGTTTTTCTAATACTCGGAACAATTTCTTCAATTACTTTCCCTGCTTCCTCTGCTAAGGAAACACTATTGAAAGATAGTTGATTGATTTCTTGAGCGGCAACCTGGCTTCTTTCTGCTAGTTTCCTGACTTCATCAGCTACGACAGCAAACCCTTTTCCATGTTTACCGGCACGTGCCGCTTCAATTGCAGCATTTAATGCAAGTAAGTTGGTTTGGTAAGCAATTTCTTCAATGATTTTAATTTTAGAAGAAATGTTTTTCATTGCATCTAAAGTTTTAAAAACTGCTTCTCTACCTCGGGTTGTTTCTTTTGCAGATGTAGAAGCAATTTGGTTGGTTTCACTTGCTGCTTGCGAGTTTTGGGTTACCGATGAAGACATTTCTTCAATGGAAGCTGTCGATTCTTCTATGGAAGCAGCTTGTTCGCTGGCACCTTGACTTAAGGAGTAAGCTGTGGAAGAAACTTGTTCCGCTGCTGTGGATACCGTTGCCGCTATTTCTACCGCAGAGTTTAATGCTTTTGTAATGCTTACTATAATCCAAGCGGCAATCAGAACGGAAACAAACGCAGATATGCCAAAGAGTGCAGCCATAAAAACAAAAATTCCTGCATACAGTTCGTCTGTGAGTTTGTTGGCTTCATTCATATCATCAGCAGCCATTTTTGCAATTTCATTCGATACGGCATCAAATCGGTTCGCAGCAGGACGTCCTTTTTTGGTGGATATGGCTTGTGCTTCTTGGGTAAGGTTTTTTAACGCGATCACTTTTACTTCTTCAAAAGCAAGCGCATAATCATTGAATGTACTTCTCAGTTCCTTTAACTTTTCTTTGTCTTTTTCGTTTCCTAGTTTTTCTAACTTATCAATATATTCAAATAACTCGGCGGTATACTTGATCCGGTTTGTGAGTCTTGTGTTCATTGAATCCATTGTTTGTTCAAGAATCAAATCCTTCTCGTTTCGGATTAACCACATAAATTTTGTTCTAAGTTTTTCTGCAAACTGCACTTTCGGAGAGTAAATCAAAACTAGGTCCGTTACTTTGTTATTGAAAATATTGACACTGTAAATTCCAGAACCTGTACCAATGCCTATAAATAGTATTAGCAAACTGAATCCGAGGATCAATTTTCCTTTTACTGTCATGGATTTTAAATTTAACATATTCTATTTCCTCTTTTAAGATTGATTGCTGATTGCTGCGTCTAATGCTAGTTTGTCTTCGTCTTTGAGAAGTTTTTCGATATTGAGTAAAACTTTTACATCGTCGCTGACTTTTGCTATAGATTTGATAAATTGATTCCCTTGGTGTTCTCCAAATTTGGGTGCCTCTTCCATGTTGTTCGGGGCAATTTTGATTACCTCTCTCACTGTATCTACAATCAGTCCAATGAGTTGTTGGTTTACACTTAAGATAATCACACAAGTTTTGTCATTGTAACCAATGGATTGCATTCGGAATCGATCTCGCACATCAATGAGAGCAATGACTTTTCCTCGGAGATTGATCACTCCCTTGATAAAGCTGGGCATATCTGGGATTTCCGTAATGTTTTGCATACCTACAATTTCGGTGATGAATTTGATTTCGATTCCGTAACTTCGGTCTGCAAGTGAAAAGATTAGGTAACGACCATCAAGTGTATCCTCTTCATCGTAATCATCGTTTTCATCAGATAGAGGTTCCATATCCAAGTTGTTCATTTTGTCACCTTCTTGTGAGCGAAAAATAGTCTTTTGAAAGAAATGCAATTAAAATTAAAAAACATACAAATTTATGTTTCTATTATGGAATGATATCAAATTCCAAAGTTACTGAAACTTCAGAAGATTTGTTGTTATAAATATTTGAATCCAATACATTGAAGTAAATTTTCGCATTCATATCTTCTAATATTTTTTTTACGATAGGTAACCCCAGTCCCAATCCGAATTCTTCCTTGGAATAACGTTCGTCTACGTATTTATTCACTCGGTAGAAAGGTTGGAATAAAATAATCTCTTCTGACATTTTGAAATCAAACTGGTGGATGGAAGGATCCATTGGTGCATTCAAAATTTTAAGTGAAAATTTATCTCCGGCTCTCATAAACAAAATGTAGATACTGGAATTCTCTGGTGCATATTTCATTGCGTTGATCAGAAGTTCTCGAATGGCTGTTCGTAAAAGTTTGAAGTTACAGTTGAATTGATTTTCTTGCCCGTTTTGTAAATTGGAAAGATGAAAACGTTGGTTTTTGATAGTGCTCATATCGGATAGATAGTTCACTTCTTCTTGTACCATATTGTGCAGGTCTTTTAACATCGTAGTTTCTGTAATGACTGCACTACCTTCAAAGACTACCTGGGCTTCTGCTAAAGTTTGGACTAATTTTTTTGTGCTACGAAAGTTATCTTCTATCAATTCGAAAATTGTGGAAGGAACGAAATAACGTTCCCCTTCTTTTTTTGCCTTTCTGAGAAGAGAACCAACCGTTGTGACAAGCGCCCCTAAACCAGATCCTTGCATCAGCGAGGTATTGAGGTTAGGTAGAGCTTTTTCCATCCAATCTTTATGGCTTCCTTTGCCTTCAATCTCATGGCGCCAATTGAAGATTTTGATGATTTCTTTATGAAGGTTCTCTTCATACTGGACTACCGCTTTCTCAACTTGTGAGAGATCGACTAAGGTTTCTGTTTCTTCCACGATTTCCAAGACGGAGATGAGTAAATATTTTTGAGGTTGGGTGCCAAAAACAAAAGGAGCCACTTTGATAAAAAGTTGGAATTCAGGAAAGGTGTATCGAGAGGAAAAAGGTACACCCGTATCGGCCACTCTAGAGATGGTTTCTCTCAGGTTTACATACGTTGGCGGTAAGAATTCCTCGATAGATTTTCCAACTGTGTTTGATCCAACTTGCCAAGGATTTGTTTCTGAAGCAAAGGCTTCTACAATTTGGCCACTTTCGGAAAGAAGGATGTACGTTCCTGATGGTAGAGAAGGGAATACTGCACTCGCAAAAGATTTGATTGTACTTTCCGTAGACATTCCGGCCATTTCACCTGCTGTTTCAGAATTTGAATACGTTCTGAACGGACTCTAGTTATAACACATTAATTCATTAATACAAGAGAGTATGTGAAAAAATGTTCATAAATCCTCGGGAAAGATTCTCCGTTCAGAAGTCAGCCGAAACCCGGAGAAATCCGAGGAAAAGAAACCTCCCTTTCTGCTATAGTAGGGAATATTCGTTTTTGATCGTTAGATGATCCGAAAATTCTAAAAATTTACTGAAAGGATCCTTTCCTCTCTTTTTATTTCGATTTTCTATTATGTCGCTTAAGGAAAGCAGTTGGAAGGCTGTATGATTCAAACAAAACAATCCAATTTCCAGGTTCCGAGTATTGGGTTTTTTACAAGTTCGTTTAAAATACAAATTTTAAGAAGAATATACGTATAAACGAATATTCTGAAATTAAATAGTGATTGTTCCTGTGGTCCGTGGTGGATTTTGCTAAACTTGGATGCGGTTACTGTGAAACACAACGAACGTAAAGATTGGTTGTTTTATTGATTCCTTCAAAAATATTATTGTTTGTCGTTGTGAAATTAACATACCATGCACTCGTAGTGCCGGGTGCAAACGTAGTTGATGTCCAATAGTATTCACTTGCCGAGAATTTAGTGTTTGGGAAAGCTATTTGATCAATCAGTGGCCCAGTAGCTTTTGTATAATCATACAAACTTGCCAATTCATTTCTATTTGGTAGTCTCCAAGTTCTAGAGCCTAAAGACAAACTACCACAGTAGGTTAGCGCTGATGCCCAGTCTGAAACATTTCCTCCTCCTGTGCAAGTGGAGTCATTAGTTTGTCCATATGAACATTTTTGCCAAGTGAGGCCAGTGGTATTATCTTTTATAGTTCCATCTCCATTGTCGGTATAGGAAAGCGTTTCCATTGGTGGTGGTGAGGCAACACAACGACCGTAGTATGCAATTGAAGTTGTTGCATAAGAATCTCCACGGGTGTAATCAAGATATCGACTGTCGCTTGGACTTGGAAGATTCGGCGTTGAAGCCCAATATGCGTAGACGACAGTTGCAGGAAACGCTATTGGATTGATAATAGTTGCATTTGCTTTACTTGCATCATTGGTAGTCAATAGTTCTTTCAATGTGGAAAGGCGCCATGTTTTGTATCCTGCATATCCATTCCCTGAGTTCAAAGAATTGAGAGCCAAACAGGAGGCAGTTAAAGTGGAAATGTTGCCTGAAGTCACTGAGTTAAGTGCACAAGTTGGGCCATTCAAACCTTGTGAACATGTCCTCCAAAGAATCCCTGTGGATTGGTCGAAGGTTGTGTAGTCATTTGGGTAGGTTGTATCTGGACTCGGGCCTACGTAATTGGGAGAAATTCCGGAGCCAATATTGGAATCATCTCCAGTCGCATAAGAAGTAGTTTGGCCCGTTTTTAAAGGAATGAGGGAATAGGTAGCTTCTGCAGTGGGACTGTTATCCATTCCTGGTTTGATGGCGATGGCACGAATTCTTTGTCCTGCTAGCCGCCAAATCGAAGCAGGTGATGTGTAAGGTGTCGAGTTTGCGGTTGGCACTGAGCCGTCGGTTGTGATATAGATGGTTGCCCCTGGTGTGATTGTAGAAATGGAGATGAAATGAGGTTCGGTATAATGTCCAGGTGCCGGTAAGAAAAAAGGGGCAAAGACCTGATTTAAATTCACACCGCAATGGTTTGACGTATTTCCAGAAAGAATTTTGAAAAGTATCGTTTCCAGATAACCCTTATATTTCGGGTCACAAAGGTTCTCTAGTTCGGGAGATTTGCATCCAACAAAAAAAAGTACAGAAACTAAGCAAAAGAAGGTTTTGATCTTGGGGCTGCGGCTAAGGCATTGTTTCATATCTTGTCGCTTCAGAAATTGCCTCGAATCATGTGAGTTGTTTTTAGATAAAACAAGAGGTGGAATTTATTGACAAGTGATTTATCTACTTGGGCAGTATTTCTTGGAACAGTTGGTACGAAAATGGGGAAAGTTACGGAGCTTTAAAAATGGAATCAAAACTGGGAAAGAGTAACTCTAATTGAAAGAATCAGGAAGTTTTTGTCTGAATTCGGAGGCGGTGATTTTGAGTTCTTTTTTGAAAGCCTCGTAAAAACTGGATAGGGATTTATAACCAACTTCAAACCCAATATCACTTACGTTTTTTTCAGGGTATTTGATCAAAAGGTCTTTTGCTTCTCTAATGCGGTAACTGTGTAAAAAGGAATTGAACGTAGTTTGTTTTTTTCCATTTAAAAATTCGGATAATTGTCTAGGGTGTAACTCCAGTTCGCTGGCTAGAACTTCTAGGGAAAGGTCTTCGTTTCGATACAGTTTTTCAATATCCATAAGACGGGACAATCGATTTTGAAGTTTGTCCAGGTCCACTTGCAACAAACGTGATTTTGTATTGTTTTGATTTTCTCCCGTTCTCTGGTAGGTGTTTGTAAAAAGTGCATGTCGATCCAATGCCAATCTCAATCTATCTTCTGATACAGGTTTTGCGATAAAATCAATAACCCCGTATTCAAAAGCTCGGATTGCATTGTCGGTGTTTGCAGACACAATGATTGTACTCATGGTTGTTGTTGGAATTCTATCTAAAACTTCGAAGCCGTCGGATCCAAAAATGTTGAGATCTAAAAATAATATATCAACCAAACTTTGATTTAAATACGAATCTGCTTCATCAATTGATGTTAGGTGATGGATTTCATGAATGGTTGATCCACTAATTGTGTTTAATAGTTTGGTTAGATATTTGGCATGAACCGGTTCGTCTTCTAAAATCAGTATTTTCATTTTAAATCTTTTGAATTTGGATTAAAACTCTATAACCGTTTTTTGATTTTCCATGAGTTAAATGCCATTTGCCCGGATAAGATTCTTCCAAACGAAGTCTTATATACTCAAGGCCAGTTCCTGATCCGCTGTTTTGCAGTTTAGTTCCTTTGTTTTTTTCATGGTGATATACTATAAAACAATAATTGGAAAATAATTTCTCATCCTTCCCTATATTTTTTTTAAAGATTCCGAAACTCAGTTTTGCCTCTGGCGAATCTTCGTGAGTGAAGGCGTTTTCAATGAGTGTATGAAAGATGAGTGGGGGAATGAGTTCGGTAGAATCGATACCCCAGGTTTTGAATTTATATTCTTTTTCCATTCTCATAGCCATCACACCGATATGGTATTTACATAAATTCAGTTCGTCCCCAATGGGAATTAATTGTTTGGAGGCAACTTTTAAGATGATTCGAAGTTCTCCAACAAGTGAGTCCAAGATTAGTGCAGATTTTTCTGGACTTTCTGATACCCAATATCGAATGGCAGATAGTGAATTCATTAAAAAATGCGGTTGGATCGATTTTTTATACAACTCCAATTCCATTCGTTTGGAATGAATATTGGTATGATAGATTTTATCTTTTAGGAAGACTGATTGTTCTAATTCATCCTTTTGTTTTTCGATTGTTATATGAAGTTTTGAATGGTTCTTTGAAAGAAAAAAAGATTGGGAGAAAAACAAAACGAATGTTCCTATTGGCCCATATACTTCTGTTTTGATTAGATTTTTTTCAAATAAAATGTCGTTTAAAACGGTTAAGAACAAAAACACAAATCCGAATAAAAATCCGAGTGCACTGTCTCTTTTGTTTAGAACTGCTTTTGTTAAAATTCCAAAAATATAAATACAACAAAATAACATAACAATTTCTGCAGGGAATAATGTTTCTTCTATCCATTGGGAATCAGGGGCAAGAACCAGTAGAGAAAATGAAAAAAATAAAAACTGGAATGTATGGTTTGGTATTTTGTTAATTTCGTTGGGAAAAACTTTTCCTATAAAACTAAGCAAAAGTGGAAATGTTAAATAGATCGAAAGAAAAAAAAGTTTAATAAGCCATAACCATTCAAAATCAGGAAATAGTATGAGTAAAAAAAACTCTCCACTTGTAATTTTATAAATCAAACTAACAAAGGAATACAAGGAAAAGTAGAGTAGACTCAAATCTTTTTTACGTAATAGATAAAGTGTGAAATGGTATAAGGAAATTACGAATAAACTGGCAATGAGAAAAATATCGAACGCGAGCCTAATCTGTTTGGTTCGTATTATGGACTCTTGTGTGCCAATTTCTATACTCTGTCGAAAACCTGCGTTTAAGGATTTGAAATTTGCTACTTGGATGATGATCTCTGCCGTTTCGGAATCGGGGGTAAAAAATACAACTTTGGGTAACCAGTATTCTTTTGTGTCTTTTGCAGATGTTCCTACAATTCCATTTTCAGATATCTCGGAACCGTTTAAATACATTCGATAGGTAGTGAATGCGTGTGGGATATAGAATCCTAAGGTAGTTTTAATGGATTGTTTTGGGAGTGTTAGGTGTAACCGAAAGGTGCAGAAATTTCGCGGATCGTAAATATTTCCGTCTCGTTGTATTTCATTCCAGAATCCGGGTAATCTGATTGTTTCCTTTTCTAACTTTGAGTGAGTGATTCTGAAATCTTCCGGTTTTAAAAGTTTTTGGTAATAAAATTCCCATTCACCATCCAAGGGAATTGAAGTTTGATCCTGAAACATTGATTCGGTGAGGGTTAGTTTCCCATCCAAAACTTTCGGTAAACTTTTGTCAGGTGATATTTTTTGGCATGAGGCGAGCATTAGAACCACAATGAGGGTTTTAGTGTGGTTGATAACACTACGGCAAATCCATAGATGATTCCGTTTATAATGAGTCATTTGTAGTCATTGTCATCCTAACAATTTAATACGACTCCGGATTCCCGTCCCCGGACGACGAATTTCCTCTTTTGAATTAGAATACACACTAAGGTTTTGTGTGGTGAAGAATCAATTCAATATTGTTAGTTTGTTGTTCAGTTTTTATTCTCTTTCTTTAAATCTTCAGTGTAGTCCTTCTCAATTAAATTCAACTTGTGATCCTGAGAGTGAAAGTTTTGCAATGACCGCCTTGTTAGAGTTTGGTTCTGATGATGGATTGTTTTTGTGTCCTTTATTCTCAGGTTTGAGTCCATTGCGACTGCGTTACAATACTGATTTTTTGGTCATACGGCAAAATGAATCCATCGGTCAAATGAAACCATTTGTTTCGGAACCAATTGAACATTGCCAATCTTCTCCTAGTTTGCCGACTGGATTGGTTTTGAATGAGTCGAATTGTACTATTTCTGGAACTCCTCTTTTTGGAATGAACTCTACTAAATATTGGATTACTGCCAGTAATCGTAATAAACAGACAACAATTCCATTAATAATCAAGTCATTGTATTTTCCTAAATATGCTTATGTTGTAAATACAACCACTGGAATAGTGAATTTGTATTCAATCAATGCAAACTCAGGAGTGCTTACCTCCAATGGTTCGATTGCTGCTGGTGGTGGTCCGGAATCGATGGCGATCAGTCCGGATCAAAAATTTCTTACTGTCGTAAATCGTAGTAGTAATGATCTCTCTCAGTTTTCAATCAATCCAACGAATGGAAATTTAACTTTAGTGGAAACAATTGCCAGCGGTGGATTTTCTCCTCTCGCAATTACATATCATCCTTCAAAAAATATACTATATATAAGAAATTCCGTGAACGTTACTACCTTTTTGGTTCATAGTGTGACCGGAAATCTAACATTAATCAATACAATGCCTGCAAGTACTGGTGCCTCCAGTATCGCCATCGATCCGTTTGGGAATTTTTTGTACGTTCCTAATTATAATGGGAAGGTAATTGATTCTTATCGTGTGGATCAAACTACAGGAATCCCAAATCCTAATGTGATACAATCAATCGTTAGTGGTGCTTATCCAAGAAACTTGGAGATACTTTCGAATGGTAAAACTTTATATGTAGTAAACGATATCGATAACAATATTTTAACTTACCAATTAGATCCTAATACTGGATTTATGAATTTAATTTTACCAGCAACTAATCCTATGGGTTTAAATTCGAGAGCACTTGCCTCCGACCCAACGGGTAGATTTCTTTATATGACAAACCAAGGATCAGATTTTGTTTCCATTTATAGTGTGGATCCTGTGAGTGGAACTTTGTCCCCAGGTTCTACAAATTTGATGGGAACAGGTGATGGTCCATCTGCCATTACTACGGACTCTTCAGGTAAATTTTTGTATGTTACCAATTTTTTTTCCAATACAGTTGATATGTTTCGGATCAACGAGGTTGATGGAAGTTTGGTTTCCAGTGGCAATGTGGGTACGAGCACTTTGCCTGGTGCCATTGTGACAGCTGGAATCAATCCCCCTTAAATTTTGATTCCTCAATTGAGGTTAGGGTTTTTTGGTTCATGCCAAATTCTGTCTGAAAAATCTTTTTGGTTGATCCGTATTTCTAAAAAAACAGGAAAAAAGGGATGCAAGTCCAAAAGAACCTTTTATAGTTTTGGGAATCCAAGTGAATTTTACATTGTTTCGAATGTTTAAAATATAAGGTAATTTTATGAAAACGTATATTCTGATATTCTTATGTAGTTTAGTTTTGTTGTTTTCCTGTTCCACGGAACCTGTGAAAGAGAGTGCAGTAGAACCCGTGGAAAAAACCAGTTCTACCAAACGAGCTTGGAGTCCAACTCCGCAGTGTTGTGAACTACATTCTGAATTTTTAGGTGTCGTTGTTCTAAGTAAGGTTTGTATTTCTGAAACCGAAACCCAACTGGAATTGTTTACTAAGGAATTGAAGAAGGTTTGTGTATTAAAAGAGGGGATGGTTTTTCGCGATGATTTAGGAACTTCCTATTCTTTTCTAAAGTCGGAGGGAGTTGGGTTTTGTCCCAAAAGAACCCAGATGAAGAATCTTCCTTTTACTTTACATTTTCAAAGTATTTCTTCCGAAGCAAAATCTTTTGATTTGATAGAAGACAAAAATGCAAAACATGCACACAAACCTTGGATTTTTGAAAAGGTAGATTTAACACAATGTGTTTGGAAATAAAAGTCCTGCTAAAGTTGTATTAGTAGGACTTTTTGTATCCCTGATCTAAGGGATCGGATAGAAATTATGTTTTTTGTGACCAGGCGGAACACCAACCTAACGAAGATACAGCGCCTGCAGTGATGATATTACATTTCCCCCATCCCTCATTTAATTTTGTATATTGAACACAATGTTTGCAAAAATGATTTTTGGCAGAGGGTTCTTTTCTTTCGGGATAAAGAGCGAAGTCTGTTTGTTTTGCATCTTGATGAAAACCGAGTGCTTTGGCAGTTGGATCGGCTTCAGAAACCGGGACGAGTCCCTCTGGAATGGATCCAGAGGGTTTGTTTTCTGCCCTGACTTCTGAGGAAAAACCTAAACCTCTCTCAAGAAGAGCCAGAGAGGTTACCAAATACAATGCCTTGGTTAAAAAAGTTTTACGTGAAGTTTTGGGCATTTTTACTTCTTCACATCAAACCGGTCTAACATCATTACTTTGTTCCAAGCACTAACAAAGTCTTTTGTAAACTTTTCTTTACCATCATCGGCTGCATAGATTTCTGCAACGGCACGAAGTTCGGAATGCGAACCAAAGATAAGATCTACCGAAGTGGCAGTCCATTTTTTAGCGCCTGTTTTGCGGTCTACACCTTCGTAAATGCCTTCTGTTTGCGGAGATTTTTGCCATTTGGTCGACATATCGAGTAAATTGACAAAAAAGTCGTTACTGAGAACTCCTGGACGATTGGTTAAAACACCATGTTTGGATTTGGCAGAATTACCATCAAGAGTTCGTAAACCTCCTAGAAGAACTGTCATCTCCGGAATGGTAAGGGAAAGTAGATTGGATCGATCCACTAACATCTCTGTAGGTGAAAGTGAGTTACTAGCACCATAGAAATTACGAAATGCGTCCGCCTTTGGTTCTAAAACCGAAAAGGAGTATACGTCCGTTTGTTCCACAGTAGCATCCGTTCTCCCGGGTGTGAAGGGAACGGTTACTTTCTCTCCTGCTTTTTTTGCGGCTTCTTCAATGGCAGCACTTCCAGCGAGGACAATCAAATCAGCGAGTGAGATTTTGTTTCCTGATTCATTAAAATCGGATCGAATTTCTTCCAATTTTTTTAAGGTTTTTGTAAGTTCCTCAGGATCATTCACGGCCCAATTTTTTTGAGGTGCCAATCGAATTCTCGCACCATTGGCTCCCCCTCTCATGTCTGTGCTACGAAAACTGGCAGCAGATGCCCAAGCGGTTCTTACTAGTTCTGGAATCGTAAGTCCCGATTTTAGAATTTTACCTTTGAGGTTATCAATCTCTTTTGGTCCAACTAACTTATGATCTACGGCTGGAAGTGGATCTTGCCAAATTAGTGGTTCCTTTGGTAAATCTTTTGAGATATAACGGGAAAGTGGTCCCATATCTCTGTGTGTGAGTTTAAACCATGCTTTAGCAAATGCAAGTTCGAACTCTTTTGGATTCTCTTGGAATTTTTTGGCGATGACTTTGTAACTTGGATCAAACTTCAATGCTAAGTCAGTCGTAAACATGATCGGTGCATGTCGTAGTGTTTTGTCATGGGCATCGGGAACCATATTAGCTCCTGCACCGTCTTTCGGAATCCACTGGATGGCACCGGCTGGACTTTTAGACTGAACCCATTCAAAACCAAAAAGGTTGTTTAGATACTGAGTAGTCCATTTGGTTGGGTTGGCTGTCCATGCTCCTTCGAGACCACTGGTGATGGTATCTTCTGCATTTCCTTTTTTTAAGTTATTTTTCCAACCAAATCCTTGTTCTTCGATTCCGGCAGCTGCTGGTTCTTTTCCTACGTGTTTGGATGGGTCTGCTTTTCCATGAGCTTTCCCGAAAGTGTGACCGCCGGCAATGAGAGCAACAGTTTCTTCATCGTTCATTGCCATTCTGCCAAATGTATCTCTAATGTCTTTAGCGGCTGCTAATGGGTCAGGATTTCCATTGGGACCTTCTGGGTTTACATAAATTAATCCCATTTGAACCGCACCAAGTGGATTCTTTAACTTACGATCGCCTTCATATCGTTCGTCGGCTAACCATTTTTTTTCAGGGCCCCAATAGACAAGGTCAGCTTCCCAATCATCTGTCCTTCCTCCAGCAAATCCATAAGTCTTAAAACCCATAGATTCGAGAGCTACGTTTCCAGTAAGAACCATAAGGTCGGCCCAAGATATTTTTTTTCCATATTTCTTTTTGATCGGCCAAAGTAGGCGACGAGCTTTGTCTAGGTTGGCGTTATCAGGCCAGCTATTGAGAGGTTCAAATCTTTGTTGTCCACCACCAGCACCTCCGCGTCCATCTGCAATGCGATAAGTTCCAGCGCTATGCCAAGCCATCCGGATAAAAAATGGTCCGTAGTGTCCATAGTCAGAAGGCCACCAATCTTGGGAGGTTTTCATTAAAGTTTTGATCTCTTCTTTGACCACTTGGATGTCCAGGTCTTTGAATTCTTTGGCGTAATTGTATTGTCGTCCCATCGGATTTGATTCCGCACTGTGTTGGCGGAGTGGTGCTAAATCGAGTCGTTCTGGCCACCAAAACTGATTGGATATCGTTTGGCGATCCGTAGAACTCGACGATTCTTTGGTGTCCGCAGCTCCCAGTGGGCTTAGAGCAAGCACCAAAATGGCAATTGCAGAAATGTTTGTTGTTCTCATATTGTCCCTCACTTTCTAGATTTAATTTAAATTTAGAATAAGTCTAGAGATACAAATCAAGCCATTTTTTAGATTTAGTCTAAATTTATGCTGTTAAGGAGAGAAAAACGAGAATCTGTCAATGCGAACGGAAAAAAAATCTGAATCTAATTCTTTATTCCGTTCGTTTTTCGGTCGGTGCTTCCGGGAGGATGGTGGCGTCTTTGGATCTTCGGTCCAGGTCCCCAGTTGTGTGGGTTTTCAGTTTTTAGAGAAGATTCCTCTCGCGTTAGAGATCGGAAGGGCTTGGTCACTCAAACGTAAGTGAGGGACGGGAGCGAAAGCGCACCCCGGACGAGCTCGGCCCCTAATGAATATTAGGTGGGTTTAGGAAAGATGGGGAACGCTAAAAAAGAACAAGGAGAAAGTGCGGAAAAGTTCTGTCCGAATTTTTCTCATTGAGATAGTATTGTGGTATGGGTTATCGTATCATCCTTGGTTCCAAAACTTATTTTTTCCCTGAATTAAAAGATCTTTTAGCAAAGGCAAGTCCTCATCGTTCTGGAGATGTTCTTGCAGGGTTATCGGCGGTCAGTCAGGAAGAAAGAGTGGCGGCTCAAATGACACTTGCTGATGTTTACCTTTCCGAATTTTTAAATGTGGAACTAATACCAGCAAACAAAGATGAGGTGACTCGTCTTATTTTAGATTCGCATAATAAAGAAAATTTCAAATTAATATCTCATCTCACTGTGGGCGGATTTCGCGATTTTTTGTTAGCCGAGACTACTGACGAAGCGGTGATTCGTTCTATACAATGGGGAATCACTCCGGAGATGGTAGCGGCCGTATCCAAACTCATGTCTAACCAAGATTTGATTTTGGTGAGTCAAAAAATTAGTGTGATCACAAAATTTAGAAATACTCTGGGTTTACGAGGAAGGTTTTCAGTAAGGTTACAACCCAATCATCCCACTGATGATCCAAAAGGAATTGCTGCAAGCCTACTTGATGGACTTCTTTTGGGTAGTGGAGATGCTGTGATTGGAATTAATCCTGCAACAGACAATATTCCCACATCAATTGCTCTTTTGGAAATGTTGGACAACCTGATTCAAAAATATTCGATTCCTACACAGTCTTGTATTTTATCACATGTAACAACTTCGATGGAAGTAATGAAACGAGGAGCACCTCTCGATTTAGTTTTTCAATCGATTGGGGGAACAGAAGATTTAAATAAAAGTTTCGGTGTTAGCCTTTCTATTTTGAAAGAAGCAAGAGAGATGGCGCTTTCTCTCGGCAGGGGAACTGTCGGTGACAATGTTATGTACTTTGAAACGGGTCAAGGTAGTGCTTTGTCTGCCTGTGCCAATCATGGGATCGACCAACAGACGTTAGAAGTAAGAGCCTATGCAGTGGCAAGAGAGTTTTCTCCGCTCCTTGTCAATACAGTCGTTGGGTTCATTGGCCCGGAATATTTATACAATGGAAAACAAATCATCAGGGCGGGTTTGGAAGATCATTTTTGTGGGAAGTTACTTGGACTTCCGATGGGTGTGGATGTTTGTTATACAAACCATGCCGAGGCTGATCAAGATGATATGGACACACTTCTAACTTTATTAGGTGTTGCAGGTTGTACTTACATTATGGGGATCCCGGGTGCTGATGATGTTATGTTGTCTTACCAAAGTACATCTTTTCATGATGCTTTGTACCTTCGCCAAGTTTTGGGATTAAAACCAGCACCTGAGTTCGAACATTGGTTAATCGAGAGAGGGATTTTTTCCAATCAAAATGGATTTTTACCGAAAGAAAATCGGCATTTAACTTTACTCGAAGATTTATTGGGAAACTAGATTTATGACTTTTTTAGACGAATGGAAACAGTTTAGTAATGCAAGAATAGGACTTACACGATTTGGAGGATCAATATCCACCAAAGAAGTGTTAAGGTTTCGGTTGGACCATGCGAGAGCTAGAGATGCTGTCTTGCTCAGTCCCAATTTTATACAGCTACAAGAGGATTTGGGAGTTTTGGGTAAACCAAAAAAAATCCCAACTTTATTTGTAGAAACTAAAGTTCATTCAAAAGAAGAATATTTATTACGACCTGATTTAGGGAAAAAGTTGTCTTCGCAATCACATGAGCTTTTGCAATCGTTAGCTGGCGATTGTGATTTGGTGATTGCCTGTGTGGATGGGCTTTCGGCAAAGGCGCTGGATGAAAATTTGGTTCCCTTTTTAAAGATTTTGATGTCTGCCATTGAGAATAAAGGTTTAACTTTGGGACCTTTGGTATTGGTTAAAGGAGGACGGGTTGCCATCGGAGATGAAATCGGAGAGATTTTGAATACGAAAGTTTCGATTGTTGTGATTGGAGAGAGGCCTGGTTTGTCTTCGGCTGATAGTCTCGGTGTTTATATCACCTATAGCCCGCAAGTTGGTAAAACTGATGAAAGTCGAAATTGTATTTCTAATATTCGACCGACTGGTTTTGGTTTTGAAAGTGCTGTAGCAAAAACCATGTATCTCATAGAGGAATCCATTCGAAGGAAAATCTCTGGTGTTGAATTGAAGGATGAAATGCCTCCAGAGTTTTTGTTAAAATCGAAAGACAATTCATCCCTGATTGATTGACAGAATCCGTCCCTTTGATTTTTAATAGAATCAATTCCGGGAGGAATGGGGTGAAATTCCTCAACTGACGGTGCAACCGTGAATTCTATTTCCAATTTTTGGAAGGAAAAGTCGGATCTTCCCACAAATGAATCGCCCGTAAACGATCATTCGTTCCTAAATTTTCTAAAAGGGCCCCGGATAAATGATTCCGGAATGTCCAATTCTCCACCAAACAGAGATTGTGTGGTTCCGGGTTTAGAGGAGAAACACCTTGGAAAAATCCAAAGTACCCAACAAAAAAAGGTTCGATCAAATGCAAGAATCCCTAAAACACGAGGAGAAAATTTGTCCCAATTGTTCTCGGATATTTGAATGTAAAGTTGGTTCCATTAGTCTCTGTCAATGTACGAAAGTGACCCTTAGTTTGGAAGAGAGGGACTATTTAGCTTTACAATTTGCCGATTGTCTTTGTTACCAATGTATGGAAAAGTTGGCCTTCGAATATAGAATCACAAAATCATATAAGTCAATCACTTGGAATTTTTAAAATTGGATGGAAAAAATATTTAGGTAGTTGTTCTATTTGTTTAGAAGGATGAATTCCGTTTGACTAACATATTCTTTTTGGTGCCTCTGTTTGCTTCCTTGGCAAATGTTAGTTGTTTTATCGAAAACATAACACGTGACCACCGTTTCCATCGTTTACTGAGTGTGTTTTATTTCACCATAGGGGTTCAGAATGCGGCAACAGCTGCGCTTTGCCTTGCACCGGATGAAACTACGGGTTTGGCTTTTTGGATCTTTCAGTGCCATTCTTTTTTTCTTCTGGCACCTGTGCTTGTTTCTTTATGTTCGTTTTGTACGGGGCGAAAGTTATTCAATAAAGCTACCATAATCATTGCTATATACGCTTTGATTGTGGATTTACTTTGTTCGTCGATACCGAAGAATTTTGTGTATGAATTTGCGTTACTTTCCTTTGGAATGGCACCTTTACTTACCGTTTTTGGTGGGATTCTTGGTGGTTCTGTCCATTTTTTTGCGATCACTATTTCTTTGTATTTTGTCCTCTCTCCATTGGAGTGGAATTCCTTTTTTGATCGAAAAACATTTATCATTGCTTTATGTGTTTGGTGGTTTGGCCTTTTTTCTAATTTTTTGCCGATGTATGGATTTAATTTTCCCCCTTTTCATCCAGTAGTGGATGCAACTCTTTCTGTATTATTCTCCATTTATTTAAACCGATTTAATGCCTCAAGACCCAGTGTTTATAGTTTAATTGCTTCTATTTTGATTTCACTTGCTGTTGGTTTATTTGTTGGAATTTTGGTTTTAGGAATTCTTCCGGGATTTCCTTTTAAGGAATTGGCGACTTCCATTGTTACTACCTTAACCAGTCTTTTATTTTTCGCATATTTATTCAAAACTACTTTCAAAGATGAGAAACCTAATTTTTCCTTTTCATTGTCCCTTGGGGATTTTGGTTTATCCAAACAAGAATTGAGAATTTGTGAATTGATTGCAGAAGGGCATAGTCGTTCGTTCATTCGTTTGATTCTGAATGTTTCTGATGGAACTTTGCGGAATCATTTGAAAAATATTTATTCAAAAGTACTTCCTGAATCCAATTCTACTTCGAAAGACCAATTGCAACGTTTGACTGTATTTTTATCAAAACAAAAGTTAGTTGAAGATGTGCCTGATAAATAAAGGATTCTTCTATTGGCTTAAAGTTTTGTTATTGTTCTACACAAACTAATTCGTGATTGACGGAGCAAAGTTGTGAACCTTTTCCTGCCGTGAGTGTCACCACATCTTGAGTATAAGCGTCCCCCACAATTCCAGATTCGGTAGGAGAGTTTGTTGTCCACTTTTTACAAGTTCCGTTGGCACTCGTTGTCCAATCCGGATTAAGCCCCGTCCAATGATCCGAAGTTAAGGCAGTGATGGGTGTAGAGATACCTGTAAATAATCCATTTGCGTTTGCGGTCTCAATCCCTATGCCGTTGTCTCGAACGTAAGATTGGTTCGCTTTAAAAACCCAATCGATTTGTTTGTCTCCCAAATTTGTAGTATTACTGGCTCGTCGTGATTCCCCGTCGACTACCATGACCTTGAACCTGCCCGTACCAGGATAGTTTGGATCGGACTGGCAGTATGAATCAAAATTAGATGCCTTACCGATATTGGCAGGATAAGAGTTCTGTGTTATGTATACGATACAGTTGTTACACGATGGATAACAATGGATTTCAATTTCTTTTATGTCTTTATTGGAAATTTTTCCAATCGGGTTTACCAACTCGCAAAAGTTTCCTTGAGCTTGTCTAACAAAATTAACTTCATAATCGGTGCCAATCGGAATCTTATCAGGAAAGGAGAATTCCGCACTTCCTGCGGGAAGAGAAAGTAGAGTTTCTTTATTTAAAATCAATCTCAATCCACTTCCTGTAAGTCCTAACACTTTCCCTCCGATAGTAAACCCACTTGTTCCCGATTTGGTACTCACGGTGCAGTGTGCACTATTGTCACCTAATATTGATTTTGCTGCCATAGTTTTAGAAAAAGATCCCGAGTTTGTATCGCAGATGTTTTCCATTGTAGAAGGATCGCAATTAAATAAGGTTCCTAGAGAAAAAAGCCAAATAAAAATCGTTGAATGAACCTCGGATCCAGATTTGTATTTTTTATTTTCATCAAAGTCAAATCTGGATTTTTTGAAGACTCTCTCAATCATTGGGGATACTAATATATCCTTGTGCAATGGCAAAACGTAAAGGTTGATCTATGGTGAGAAAGGATATAACTTTTGTACAAAGGTATTCTTTTTCATAGATGTTAAAACTAGTTTTGACTGTGTGGAGTCCAACTTTGGGAGAGGGGATTTCTAAATTGACTGCTTTTGCAATGTTGTCTGGTAAACTTCTGGGACTTGATCCGACTAAGTCTAAATATAAGGATGTTCCATCAATAGGAAGGTTGTATTTTGCAGTAATTTCTACAGTATCACCGATTTTTGTTATATCAAAACAATGATCATTACAATCACCAACTGTCGCCGGAATTTTTAATGCATTTGCACAATTTCTTGGATGGCCTATCGTTAGTTGTTTGGTGGAAACTCCAAATTGATTTTTTGCCACTACGAATACTTTGATTTTTTTGTCGGCATCGGTAAGATAAGTATAACCACTGAAGTTGGCAGCAGTTCGTTTGAGGGACTGAAGTGCATTTGTCACCGTTCCATCGGGTTGGAGTTCCATATTTTTTTTACCGAAGTAGAGGGAGACCTCAGTATTTGCAGGGACAGGTTTCTGAAAACTCACACTCGATTTTTGAAATTGAAGTAAACCTTTGGTGGAATAGGGATCATCCGCTGGATTCGCATCATTTGTGATGTAAGTGATTTCATTGAGGATGGGAACACCGGCAGAAGTATCTTCCACAGCAATCGGAAGCTCCGTTCCTGCAGATCCCCCTTGGTTGTTTCCTAGTTGAGAGGTTGTGTTCGGATCAGAGGCAAGTAAGATAGGAACCAAATGTGTTTCCTTTCCGGAAGATTTACCTTCGCATTTTAAGAAGAAAAGAGAAAGTCCTGTGATGAGTAGGACCAAAAGGTTCCAACGAACAAACTGAATTCCTCTATTACGAATCCTCTCCAAATGTTTTTGAATTGGTTTAAATGTTTTCATGCTCCCAAAATAACATGAACTCGTTTCGTTTACCATGTCCTGGATGTCATGAGTGGGGGAAAGGGCCTATCCCAAATGTCATGTTTGGAATTTCTTAGGTCGGATTTTCGTTTTTTGAATAGGTAGTCAGGTAAGAGAAGGTTTGCCCGTTTCTTTTTCCTGCGACTGGAATTCTTAAGTGAGTGAGATTTTTACTAGTATCCAATAAGGAAAGTTCCTTTCGATTTCGAGCCACTAAAATTCGAAACTCACTTACCTATTTCACAGGATATATTTTTATAAATAGTTATCCATTTGGGAAACTATTTTACTTGCCAACTTTTGAGGGTTCTTTGATAGTTTTCCAAATGGATAACTATCAAACCCCAGACCTATTACTTTACATTCACCCTCTCGCTTCCTTTTGCCATAAGGTTCTCATCGCCCTTTATGAAAATGATACAGAATTTGAATCCCGGATCGTGGATTTAATGCAAGAAGAGTCTAGCGCGGAACTTTTGGCCTATTGGCCTGTGGGTAAAATTCCATTGCTTCGGGATAGAAAACGAGAGAAAACAATCCCTGAGACTTCCATCATCATTGAATATTTAAATGAATTTTATCCCGGCAAAGTAAAACTCATTCCTTCGGATTTTTCATTGGCTCTCGAGACAAGGCTTTGGGATCGTTTTTTTGATCTTTATATCAGCGAACCGATGCAGAAGATTGTTGTCGATCGTTTGCGGCCAGAGGGGCAAAACGACAAACTCGGAGTGGAACAAGCATACCAGAGATTGCCTATTGCTTATGATATGTTGGAGGGACAATTACAATCTCATTCCTTTGTTGTTAGTGATAATTTTAGTATGGCAGACTGTTCGGCAGTTCCTGCTTTGTTTTATGCGGATACGATTTTAAGTTTTCGTAATACACATCCAAAACTTACCGCTTATTTTGAAAGATTATTAGAAAGGCAGTCCGTAAAACGTACGATAGTTGAAGCCTCACCCTATTTTCATATGTATCCACTTTTTGATAAAATTCCCAAAAGGTTTTTAAATGAAAAAAAATAAGGATCAATATCAAATATATAAAACAATGACTCATATCGCTTTATGAAGACTAATGCCATTGGTTTAGAAAACATCTTTCATGCTCTTTCGGATAGGAGTCGTTTGTCTATGGTGGAACGATTGAGTTTTGGACCTCTTTCTGTCAAAGAATTGGCAGAACCTTTAAACATGGCTTTACCGTCTGCTTTGAAACATTTAAAAGTTTTGGAAGATGGTGGTATAGTTATTTCAGAAAAGTTAGGTAGGGTTCGTACATATCAATTGGATAAGAGTCGACTTTCAGCAATCGATTTATGGATGGCTGATAGAAAGGCCGCTTGGAACAGAAGTTTTGATCGGTTGGGAAAATTTTTAATCGAATCATCGGATGAGGATTCCGACGGAGAATAAAATGAAAGAAGGTCAAGTAACACACTCAACATTTACTATTGAAAGGATTTTACCTGCTTCTAAAGAACGATCTTTTGCTGCTTGGGCCAATGCAGATTCCAAACGAAGATGGTTCGCATGCCATGACGATTGGAAGACTGTCGAATTCAATTTGGACTTTAAAGTCGGCGGAAAAGAATCTAATTTAGTCGTAACACCTTCAGGAAGTCGGCATGTTTTTGATGCAACCTTTTATGATATCATCCCCAATGAAAGAATTGTCTATGCTTTTGGTATGTATGTAAATGATATTCGGATCTCTGTATCTCTTGTGACGGTTTTATTTGAATCACCTGTTGTTGGCAGAACCAAAATGTTGTTTACCGAACAGATTATCCTCTTGAACGATCCTGATAGTAAAAATGTGTTCAATTTGGATGAAGAAGTCCGTGGTCGTGTAGAAGGTACAAACGCAGGATTTGATCGACTTGAAAAAGAGTTTTCCTAGTGGCTCCCTAAACTGGAAGCCCTCGGTAAATTTTTAGTATGTGAACTGACTAAGGATTCAAACAGGATACAAAAATTCGTAAAAAGTACCATTAATCATAGGGACTCTTATATTTTTGATATCGTTTTCCGTTTCGGTATACTGAAAAAAAGTTTTTTCTGGTTTATAAAAGTATTTGGCCCTTGTTCGTTCCAAAGATTGGAGAGAATTCTGAATGTTTGTCTCTTTCGATTCGTTCGGATTAAAGAATTGAAAGAGTTGGCGGTTCTTCGCGGATGCTGGAAGGGAACATTCCCAACAAATTTCTTCTTCAATGGACAGAATTTCATCGTATAGTTCTGAATGGTTTGTTGGGCCACCAAGTGCCGCCAGTTTCAAAGAAAGATCATAATACTCATCGAGTAGGGATTCAATGTATTCCATGTTTGTTAACCTCTAAGAACCAGAATACTCGGTAGGTAGGACAAATCTGGCTAGGTTTAGAAAAATTTCTAATTTGGCAGTGAAAAAAAAGGAATCGAAGAATTAGATTCAGCGGAACGGTTCGAATGAACAGAGGATCGTCGCTCGATTTATTTTTGTTCTGAAGCCTAAAAATCTGGGAAAACTGAATCCATTCGAAAAAAACAATTGGTAAAATTGGTACTAAATCGTAATGAATTTCCTTTTTTGAGGAGGAGAACGAGTGTTTGCTTGGGGCAGACTAGCTGAATGTTAAGCGACTGAAAACAGAACACTTATTTTGTGATAAAAATTAAGCCAAAATGCTAAAAAAAAAGAAAACCAGGGGCATCAGATAACAAAAAATAGGTGTTTTTGTCTTCGTATAACGACAACAAGTTTTTCTATTTACAACTCTTCCGGTAATGTTTTGATTGCCAAATCATTCTATAGGTATAAAGGATCCCTTATGAAATTTAACAAGATACTCCCATTGATGATTTTGATATTCATCGCAGTTGGATGTAAGTCTATTCCTACACAAAATCCCGCAGCAAAAGACAGCTCCGTTTTGGCTGTTGAAGTAAGGGTAAAACAATTTCTCGGCAGTAAATCTGCATCGCGCGTTCATGTCGTACGTGTTGATAAAAAAGTAAATCCTGGTCAAACCCTAATCTCCAAAACTCCGGTCATTGCTTCCAATTGGGCTGATCGTGGTATAACTTACTACCTAAACGTAGAACCAGGTGAATACGTGGTTGTGGCTTTCGAATATGAAGTAGAACAACAAGCTCAACAAACTTCTTCAACTACTTCTGGTAACGTTACTGTAACAACATCATCCGGTGGTGGAAAAACTATATTTACTGTAATCACAAACAAAGAAACTGCAGAAAAATCTAAAACTAAAGTAGCTGCAGGTCAGTTGGCTTATATGGGAAGTTTTCTTGTCGACACAAACAAAGAATTTGCACAAGCAGATGAAAACCAAAAACATTATGCGAACATTTTAAAACCTGGAATGTTGGAGAAAACTGGATTGTTTGGAAATTTCTTTGCTGTAGATTTACTTGGAACTTTGGTATCTCATACAAAAGACGAAGAAACGTTGAAAGAATTTAAAGAAGATTCTAAAAAATCTTTTACTGAGACTCCTTGGAGTTATCTCACAGAAAAATAACTTGATTCTAAGTTTGTTTGGTAAATTATTTTTACCAAACAAACCATAATCTCATCGTTTCCACCTGGTATTTTATGTTCAAAATCCGTTCCTTTCGTATCTTTCTTTTTCTACTAATTGGATTTGTTTTTGTTTTGTTCTTACGGCCGAAGGATGAAGGTTTTGCTTATCAGGATTACTTTTCTAATCTAAACCAAGAACTGAAAACAAATGGTTTTGGAAAACCGGTTGTCATTTTGGATTTGGATCGGTTGGATGAAAATTTATCGACCCTTTCTAAAAACATCCCACCTCCGTTACATTATAGAATAGTGGTGAAGTCCCTTCCATCACTAGATATTCTTCGTTATATTACAAAAGCTACAAAAACCAATCGTCTTATGGTTTTCCATTCTGGCGATTTGGTAATGTTACTCGGTGAACCCGAGTTTTCTACTTTTGATATTCTTCTTGGTAAACCCATGCCCCTTCGTGCATTGGAAGATATATATAAAAAAACAAAGGTGGATCGTTTTCAAAAGATCCATTGGTTGGTAGATACAGAAACAAGACTGAACCAATACTTGGAATTTGGAAAATCGAAAAATATAAAATTACATGTTGTCTTAGAAATTGATGTAGGGCTCCATCGCGGTGGATTTTTAAATCCAGAAGAAACGAAAAAAACGCTTTCTCTGATTCAGGCAAATCAAGCCAATTTAGAGTTCGATGGGTTTATGGGTTATGAACCTCATGTAACTTCTGTTCCTAATCTTTTTGGTGAAAAAAATGATGCGATCGAAAGAGAAATCCAATTATCTTTGTCCAGGTATGAAGGATTTGTAACCTCGGGTAAAGAATACTTTCCTTCATTATTTGGTAAGGAACTTCTTTTAAATGGTGGCGGTAGCAAAACTTATCGTTTTTATCAGAAGAACAATCATGTTGTGAATGATGTTTCTGTAGGATCGGCCCTTGTAATGCCTACGGATTTTGATGTGAGTACACTCACGGAACACAAACCAGCTTTTTTCATTGCTGCCCCTGTTCTAAAAAGATTAGAAGGAACAACCATTCCATTTTTAGAATCTTTATCGTCTTTGTTTGCATTATGGAATCCTAACTTACAAGTTACTTATTTTACTTATGGTGGTGCTTATCTTGCAAAAAAAGAATCCCCAAAAGGTCTTTTTGATAACAGCCTTTATGGTGCGAGTACAAACCAAGGGATTTTGAATGGGAGTCGTGCCACAAATTTACAACCTGATGATTATGTTTTTTATCGCCCCACACAAAGTGAAAAGGTAATGGCAGAGATGGGCGAAGTAGTCCTTTTTAGAAAAGGAAAACTTGTAGGAACTTGGAAGTGTTTTATCAATTAGTATATCTAAAATAAGACATACTAAAAGTGTTTTGTTATCATTTCTCAGTAAAAAAGTCCCACATCATATCATTGGCTATGATGGCTTTCGAAGGAGTAGCACCTCCAAAGAAAAACGAAGGTTTTTTACCACCTGGCCAGGAATGGCCTCCTGATTCTGTGACACAAAGTTTTACTTTCACACCATTCTTACATTCGTTATATTCATCACAAGTGACTTCTGGTTCGTCTAATACACGTTTGGGTGTTTGATTACAGCCATTAAACTTGATCCATTGGGTGATGGTTTTGGGGACAGAAACAAAGTCTGTCACAAGCGATCTATCTCGGAAACTTTTACCAGCACCTCCATAGAACAATACTTTATCATCATCTTTGGCGTGGATATGTAATACGGAAATTGGTTTTGTTGGATGACAGGTTATGGTGTTATCGGTTCCGGCAACGGTTGCGATAGCAGTGAATTGGTCTGTCATTTCGCAAGCAAGACGATAACTCATCATCGCACCATTAGACATACCAGTTGCGTATACTTTGGATTTGTCGATTTGCAGTTGTTTTGTGGCAAAATTTAATATTTCTTTCAC
Organism: Leptospira perdikensis; assembly: GCF_004769575.1. Classification (NCBI taxonomy): domain Bacteria; kingdom Pseudomonadati; phylum Spirochaetota; class Leptospiria; order Leptospirales; family Leptospiraceae; genus Leptospira; species Leptospira perdikensis. Next base: position 67,529 of record NZ_RQGA01000002.1, read on the forward strand.
AAATCCAACATCGTCTATTTTTTTGTCTCGAGCATCTGCACAACAGTTGCCTGCATTCCATGTAGCAATTTTCCCGGATTTGAACTTACTATAACCATTCGGAAAAATGGTGATATGGCCATTTTCTTCGGATTTAGAAATTTGGTGGTAATACTCTTCATTGGATTGGATGTCCATATCACCTCCACCTCCGTGAAATACAAAAAGAAGGGGAGTCGGTTTGTTTAGAGAATAGGATTTGGGAACATGGACTTTATAATAACGGGGAATGTCCGCATGAGTGAAGGTAAATGTATAATCACCTGGTGTTTCGATTTTTTTAGTTAGGTCAGAAGAGGCAATGGGCGCTGGTTTTTCTTCCATTCTTTTTTCGAACCGTTCCTTGATTTTTGTGCGTAACCAACCTCGAGAACAGAACTCCGTCGAAAAAAATAACAAAACTAAGGGCAAAATAAAGAGGATTTGAGATTTGTATTTCATACTTATCCTTAAGTAGGTCGTTTAGATCTCAATGCCAGCTAAAATTTCTAAGGAACGAATTTTGGCATCTGTATCGTAAACAGAAGTCACCGTCATCAGTTCATCCGCCTTAGTTTCTTCTAATATTTTAGTGAGTCCTAATTTTACCGTTTCTCTAGAACCAACAACAGAATAGGATAACATTTGTGAGGCGATTTGTTTTTCTTCTGGACTCCAATAAGTTTCGATATCTTCGATTGGTGGTGGGAATGTACCTCGTCGGTTCCGAAGGATGCGGGTGAAGGATTGTTGGGAGCTGGTAAATAAAAATTTTGCTTCCTTGTCAGTGTCTGCCGCAATCACATTGACACCCACCATTACATAAGGTTGATCCAAATACTTGGATGGCCTAAATTGTTTTCTGTAAATGGAGATAGCTTCCATCAAAGCTGCCGGTGCAAAATGAGATGCAAAAGCGTAAGGTAAACCAAGTAGAGCAGCCAATTGTGCTCCGAATAAACTCGATCCTAAAATCCAAACAGGTACGTTGGTTCCCATTCCAGGGATTGCATGAACTGGTAATTGATTTTGGTCGTCTTCAAAATAGGAAAGTAATTCTTTGACATCCTCTGGAAAATGTTGTGAGCTCATCGGATCTCGACGTAATGCTCGTAAGGTGAGTTGGTCGGTTCCCGGTGCCCTACCAAGTCCCAAGTCAATTCTTCCTGGATACAAACTTTCTAAGGTTCCAAATTGTTCTGCGATAACAAGGGGAGAATGGTTGGGTAACATGATTCCACCTGCACCAATCCGAATTTTCTTGGTATGCCCTGCCAAATGACCAATCACTACGGAGGTGGCTGCACTGGCGATAGCAGGGAAGTTATGATGTTCTGCTACCCAAATGCGATGATAACCTAAGTCCTCTGCAACCTTTGCAACTCGCACAGAGTTGGAAAGAGCCATGTTGGGATTGTTTCCTTCGTTGATAAAAACAAGATCAAGAATTGATAGTTGCACCATTAAGAACACATTCCCTTTTTCGCCTCTTCAGTGTAAATGGGGAAAAAATTAAAATTGCGATTTAAATTTTAAAAATTACATACATCTGTTATATTGGTCTTGAACTTCTGTCCATTTCATTTATAAAAAACACAACCAAAGATACAAAATCATAGTCTAAGGACTCTGATGAAGCGGAATCAATTTTAGAGTAGCGCCGATGAAGTGGAATCGTCAGAATCGAAATCTGATATGAAAGTATCCCAACCGAATCTAAACTCGAAGGAAAAAACTCTCATACAATCGGTATATGTATTTGAGTCAGACTCAAAAGAAGAATACAACCTCCCTTTTTATGCAGATGGATTTCCAGGGATTGTATTTTTCCATTCAGAAAACCCTGTCACTGTTTTTGTAGGTTCTGAATCCAAAGTGATGGATCCTGTTTTTGTTTACGGACAAACTATTGAACCCATTCGTATTCAGATCGAAGGTCCATTTTTCTTTGTTATGGTACAACTTTTTCCTGCCGTTGTAGAAGAAACCTTAGGAATCCCTATACTCGAACTTACCAATTCTTGTTGGACCATTTCTCCTGCGGAATGGGTAAATGAACCTAACTTTCAGTCGGCGATTGACCGTTTTTCTCCGACTTTGGCATCATCTGCTTTGGTCGAATACATTATACAAAAAGGAGAGAGGTTTCGACCAGATCCTGTTTTACATGCTTGTATGGAAGAGATTTTAGATCTTAAGGGAATTTGTGAAGTCGGAAAGTTATCCAAAAAACATGGTCTGTCGGAAAGAACTTTGCAGAGAAGGTTTCAGAATTATGTGGGACTTACCCCGAAACAATTTTCAACCATCATTCGGTTTCAGGCAAGCTTACTTGAGTTAAATGGTGATCAAAATTCAAAATTAACTGATATTGCCTATGCGAGTGGGTATTCTGATCAGTCCCATTTCATTCGCCAATTCAAATCCTTTACCAAACAAAAACCTTTTCGGTTCCGAGAAAAAATTTAAGTTCTGTCGGGTTTGTCCAATTTTTAAAATGCAGGTTCCTGTATCCTTATGGTTATGAAACCATTAACATTTATCATTGGGTCCAGTGGAAAAACTGGATCAAGAATCCTATCCAAACTTAAAGCAGCAGGTTATCCTGTTCGATTGGGATCAAGAAAAGAAACACCGGCCTTTGACTGGGAAAAACCAGAGGATTGGGAAACCGTCATCCAGGGGGTCGATTTAGTTTATATCAGCTTCCAGCCAGATTTAGCAGTTCCTTCTTCGCTAAGTGCGATCCAAACATTGGTGAGAGTTTGTAAAAAACATCAAGTGAAACGGCTGGTTTTGTTATCGGGTAGGGGGGAACCGGAAGCAGAGACTTGCGAACAAGTTGTACAAAATTCAGGGTTGGAGTGGACTATCCTTCGTTCGAGTTGGTTCTTGCAAAATTTTAGCGAAGGAATGTTCCTGAACCAAATCTTAGGAGGAAGGGTTTTGTTACCTAGGTTAACAGTTAAGGAACCATTTGTGGATTTGGATGATCTTGCCGATCTAGCTTTTGAATCACTGGTGACAGACAAACATCGTAACAAGGTGTATGAATTGACAGGCCCTGAACTTTTGAGTTTTCAGGATGTTATTTTAAAGATAGCGGAAACAACAAACCAATCCATTCCTATCGAAGAACTTCCATTAGATGATTATATCACAACCTTAAAGGGTTTTGGTCTTCCTGAAGATGTACTTTGGCTCATTGATTATTTATTTCGTACAGTTCTTGATGGACGAAACGAATCGGTAGTGAATGATTTGGAATTGGCACTTGGCAGAAAACCAAAAGACTTTGGCACTTATGTGAAAGAAACAGCCAAATCAGGAATTTGGAAAATTACTCAATCTAGCATCTGATTTGCCTTTGGAACCATCGTTTCCGAGAAAATCTTCAGAATTTTAGCAAATTAGTTCGCTTGGTTGGTGTAAAGATCTCACTAGGAAAAATGAATCCTAGTGAGATCAAATTAGAACTTTGCGATTGAGTCAGGTTTTAGTTTATTCTTTAAAACATTCTCTAATTACTGTTCGGTGGGGTATCCACTATAAGTCATTTTCCCTGTTAGATAAATGGGACTTTTTTGTTCCAATAGAATCCTAGTGTTGAGTTTGGATTGGATCTCTTGTAAAGTCTGCGTTGAATAGGATGTTCCTCCTCCATCCACAACCAAAACATAATGGTATGAAGAATTTGGATTTTCCTCTACATCCAAATCATCCCAGATATGTAAAATATTTCCGGAACCGGTCTCTCGATTACGATCCGGAATGATGATGGCTTCATTTGCCTCTTGGGTTGGTGTTATCGGAATGCTTTGGTTATAAATTCTTTTTTCGGAAATTAAAATTGCTTTTGTGGAATCAAAATGAGAAGGAAGATATACTTCTGTGGGCGCATCAGAAAACCTTCCTTTCCAAATGACCAGTTGGAATTTTTTATCCGTAAAATATTTGGTTTCTGTATTTCCTGGTTTGATGGCCGTCCAAGTGAAAACTTTATTCCAAGTATCTGAGCCAACTGCATTGTAATGGCTACTCATCACCCGGCCTTGGGCCTTTCGAAAATAACCTCGTCCGATCACACGTTGGTCTAAATTAAAACTTGTTCCATAATTTCCAATCACAGAAAAGTCTTCTTCATTCCAAGCATCCTTTGTTGTGATAAGTTTAGAAGGATTTCCATTCATATACTCAGCATGGTTGTTATAATAATAATCCCAATGCCATTGTGTTCCCGAAACAATTGGATTGTAAAAATCGGCAAACCTTGATTTCGAAGTTTGGTTTCCATCTGATACTTCCATGGCTTGGTAAACGGCATTGATCATTCTCGGTGTATCCTTTGCCCCAGTTCCTTTTAACCACATACCAAATTCACTGAGGAAAACAGGGATTTTTAAAAACCTAGATTCCTTTCTGATTTCATCTAAGTATTTAAAATAAGTAGCATTGTCGATTCCTGTGAGATCGGTTCCCATACGGCCGGCATCATAAAAGTGAGAGTTAAAAACAAAACCAGGGCCAGGTGGGGATAATAAATGTCCTCCTCCGGTAGCTGGTGCAATCGCCGAACCTATGTTTGTGTTCCAGAACACAAGTGGTTCTGCAAATACCCATTTAGTTTCCCATCCATTTTGATTTAAAATGATTCGTATTTTTTGGTACATAGGCCAAAGTTTTTGATTGTCCCATTGTGCAGGTGTCAATCCTTCCATTCCCCCATCCACAGGTTCGTTGAATGGATCAAGGCCGAGTACATAAGAAAATTCTTCTGCACTTAATTTTTCTCGAAGGTAAGCTGTTGTTTTTTCGATTTGCCAAAGGAATTCGGTTTGCATATTCCTCGTTCCTTGCGTTGTCGAAAGAGGAGAATTGTTCCAAAAGTTACGAAACCCTCTTCTTACCGCTTCGTTGGTTAAATTGTTTTGGCTCCAACTGGCACAAATGATTCCGCAGTATTCAGCAGGATAACTTCCTCCTTTTGTGATCCAAGCCGGCGCACCATTTCCTGTATGCCATGAGTTTTTGTTAAAGAGATGGCGAGAAAATAAATCTTGGTGGTAATCTAAAAGTATGTACATTCGTTTGGCGGTAGCTTTTTTCATTTGAGCGATGACCGCGTCTAAATATTGATAATCAATTGTATCAACGACAGGATGGACTCCTTCCCAGGCGATCGTAAAACGGATGATATTGGATCCAGTTGTTTTGCCAAGTCTTGAAAAAGCAATCTCTGCATCTGAGTCATTTGCAAAAGGTTTAAATCCATGTTGAGATAGTTTCATATTTCCCGAGATATTAAACCCTCGGAAACTGACTTCACGTCCGAGCCCATCCACAAAGATTTGGTCTGTGAATTGGTTGTTTGTTTTTTCTGAAATCAAAATCGCTCTTTCATTTTGTGAAGTGGAATAATCCAAACTATGAAGGGAATTTGTTACCGAGATAGATCGTGTCGGAAGATTGGTTCCTGCTCTATCTGTTTCTATATTGGCACTTCCTGGTAAAAGTAGGGCGAGGGTTTCCGACGTTACCTCTTTTGTAGGAGCGCAGGCAAAGGTAGACAATAAGACAGTACTCGCAGCCCAGAAAACGGATTGGGTTTTCCATTTTGATTTCATAGATCCTCTCTTTCCAATCCTTAGGGAATGGAACTCTGCCCACTTGCATCATACTAGCCGACATTTGTCGATTAAAAAATTGCCATCAAATTTCCATAAATATGCTGTCCTATATTTTGGATCGCAAAAATCCTAAGAAGCTCCCGCTAAGGTTTTCGATTTTACGGTAAGTTTTCCCTTCTATCGAAAGTCGAAAGGGAAACTTTCACCCCTTTTTGCCCTTTATTTACGGTATTCTCTCGCCCTTTGTAGCAAATTTCTGAACGGTGGTCTATAAAAACCGACAAATGTCGATTATTTTTGTTGCCATATTTTTAACATCATTTAGACTCAGGAACCGAGTTTGGCCTGAATTCAGTCCTTGAGACCCAGGGAAAGATGCGAAAACGATTTCATTTAGAAATTTAGATTCGGAGAGAGTATATGAATTCCAAAATTGATTCCCAAGTGCGCTTGGGTTTAACGATTGTTTGTTGTTTTTTCGTTTTGACCTGTTCTGACGAAAAATCGTCCCCATCCCCTATCCTTGGGCTTGTGAGCTCGGCTACGTCTGAGGCCACAAATTCGGACTCAGTCGGTGCCTCCGGAGTGAGTCGTGCGGTAGCACCTTCTCTTGGTTCGTCGCCGTATCTTGTGGGTGCCGGGATTTATGATATCACTGGACCTGCTGCCGAAGTAGGGATGATGGGGTTTGCCGAGTCAGCGCAAAAAACGGAAGGGATTTATATGCGCCTTTGGTCGAGAGCCTATATCATTGGAGACGCATCGAAACGAGTGGTTTTTGTCAGTGCTGACTTAGGAATGATTTTCCAATCCATCAAACAAGCAGTGAGTAAAAAAATTGCTCTGGATACAGAACTATCACCTTACTACAATCAGGCGAATATTCTTCTTTCTGCAACACATACACATAGTGGCCCTGGTGGATACTCTCATTATTTTTTATACAACGCCACAACATCAGGATTTATCAAAGAAAACTTTGATGTGATTGTCGATGGAATTTATCGTTCCATTAAAATCGCACATCAAAACTTAGTTCCAGGAAATGTTTATATCAACCAAGGGAATTTAACGGATGCGAGTAAAAACCGTTCAGCTGTAGCTTATGATAAAAACCCGGCGGCAGAAAGAAGTTATTATTCTTCAAACGTGGATCAAACGATGACTCTTTTGAAACTAGTTGCGGCCGATGGGCGAGAACTAGGACTTGTGAACTGGTTTGCAGTCCACCCTACAAACGTAGGTCCGACAAACAAACTCATCGGTGGTGATAACAAGGGTCTTGCTTCGTATCTTTTTGAAAAAACAAAAGGAACTAATTATTCAGCAAACCAAACCTTTGTGGCTGCTTTTGCGCAAACAAATTCAGGAGATGTCACTCCTAACCTTTGGGGCCCAGCGGATGGTGTGAATGATTATGCGAGACAAAACATCATTGCAGAAAAACAATTAAACCGAGCCCAGTCTCTTTATTCTTCTGCCACAACTCAACTTTCTGGTTCTGTTGACTTTCGCCACACCTTTGTTAACTTTTCAAATCTGTATGTAAGTAGTGTCGGAACCACAACCTGCCAAGCCGGTATGGGAGCATCTTTTTCTGCTGGAAGTGTGGAGGACAATGCAGTCTCAGTGGATTTTTTTGATGAAGGAACTACGGTTGATTCATTGGATTGGAATACCAATTCAGCAGATGCGTTTAAGTCTAGTTTCCTTGGTGGGGCACTCGGTGTTCTTTGGCCTGCCTCTACAAGTGAAGCTTACAAACTTTGCCACGCCGAAAAACCAGTCCTCATTCCGACAGGGGTTGCTAGCTTCGACGGGAATCCTTGGACACCTCCAGTGATTCCTATGCAGATTATCAAAATTGGTAACTTAGCGATTCTTGCCATTCCGGCAGAAGTGTCTACTATGGCAGGACGAAGACTTCGTTCTCTAGTGAAAAATGTTTTGGAAAATGAATATACGGTGGTTGCCGCACTTTCCAATTCCTATACTTCTTATTTGACCACAAGAGAAGAATACTCTTCCCAACAGTATGAGGGTGCCTCCACACAGTTTGGTCCCAATACTCTTTTGGGGTACGAACAAGAATTTGGAAAACTAGCAAGTGCTTTGCGAAATGGAAGTGCCTCTCCTGCAGGCCCAACACCAGCGGACCTAACCAATAACCAAGCTACCTTTCAAACAGGAGTGGTTTTTGATGATGTCCCTCTTTTTAAAAGTTTTGGAAACGTACAAACCCAACCTTCCGCTTCCTATAGCAGTGGTGCCACAGTCAGTGCTGTGTTCTGGGGCGCTCATCCAAAAAACAATATGCTCATCGGAAGTAGTTTTGTGGATGTAGAAAAACAAAATGGATCCACTTGGACTGTGGTCGCAAGGGATTATGATCCATCCACTACTTACAGGTGGCAAAGAGATGGAGTGGCGAATTCCAAAATCACGGTTACCTGGAAAACAAGTTCTTTCCCATCTGGGACTTACCGCCTCCGCCACCGTGGCCACTGGAAGAGTGGTTGGACGGGTGCCATCAGTGCCTACCAAGGAGTCACAAACAATTTCACTGTGCAGTAATATCTGAACAATCACTCACCTGGCCCGTAAAAAGGTCAGGTATTTTCTTTGCAACGGGATTGACTAGGTATCATTTCCTAGGAGGCTCGTACTATGGATAAATTGGTCGACGCATCCTTATCCCCTGACCTCGCTTCTAGGCCTTTTAAGTTTACGAGCAAACAAGGGCGAAATAGACGCACTCAATTACTAACAATTGCTCTGGAATTCCTCCGGGAAAAATCTCCCGAAGAGATTAGTTTTGCCGACATCTGCAAAGAGGCAAAAATCCCAAGGCCTTCCGCCTACCATTTTTTTCCCAATGTCGAAGCCATCTTTCATGGAATCCGATTATTACACTCAGAAAGCCTAATTGAAAAATCACTTTTATTGAGAAGAGAAACCTTTGTTAGTTGGGAGTTATACATCGAACGGTCCATTGATGTGGCAGTGGAAGTGACGAACAAAGAAATTGCTTTTCCACGTTTGATTTATGGATACCGAATGAGTAATCCCGAAATGCGACAAGTAGGACAAGAGTTAGATGCAAAACTGGCAAACCTTGCAAAACTGGGACTGATGGACCGGTTTGAATTGCCAGAGTTGGAACATACGGACCAAATCTTTGGAGTTGCCTTTTCCATTGCAGATTCTTTGTTAAAACATTCTTACAGAACTTATGGAGATTTCACTCCTTGGATGGTGGGGGAAGCTAAAAAAGCAACGATCTCTTATTTAAAGAATTATCTACCGGAAGTCTGCAAACCTAAGTAGAAAACTGTCAGTAATTTCCTGAATAGGTGGAACCATTCACTGTTCCACCATTCACAGTTCCTATATTGTTAATGATTGTCGTACCTTCATCGAAGTATAGAGCTGTCGGGCAATCCGTAAGACGGTTTCCATTGAAAATGAAAGGATTGGTCCCTCCTTGTTCATACACACAATACCGGTTGGTTCCACCAGAAGTAAAAAGTATATTGTTTTGGTAAATGCCAAAGTTCCCTGAACCGCTTGGAAAATAAAGTGCTCTACTCGTAATCCCAGCTCCTCCATCCATACTATTGTTCGTCACTGTTGGGTTTGATGGAGGGCTTGTATTTAAGGCATAGGAAATCGACCCCGTTCCACCCAAAAGAGTATTCCCTATGATGGATGGAGTATTTGTTTGCGGAGCATTGTAGATTGCATGTGCAGAAGCTGCAGGTGCGTCACCCCCATGGATGGTATTAGAAACAATACTCGGAGAGGAATTGTTTTCAATATAAATTCCGAAAGTAGAAGCTACCGCAGAAGTCCCCCCTAAAATGACGTTGTTTGTAATCAACGATGAAGAGGCCGAAACATATATGGCTGCGGATATAGCATTACTCACAACACCACCTTCGAATCGGTTGTTTGTGATTGTCGGAGAGCTTGATAAACAATTGAATGCAATGGATGCATTCGGCGCATTGGGGTTCGATGCCCCTCGAACTGTAAATCCATCCACAACAGTAGAGGATGTGATTCCTGCACCGGCATTGATTGTTATGGTATCGGTGTTTGCCGTTGCCGTATCAACAATTCTTGCGATGTATAAATTGGAATTACGATTTAAAAAATCAGAACTAAATCCGCCATAAACGGAAACATTATTTGTCATATTGACTTGAGTTCCGAGTCCACTGTCCACTAGATAGTTTCCTTCTGAGACCAAAATGGCTGCGGGTGGTGTAGCTCCTACTATGGCAGAGGGAATGGTGAGTTTGGCAGTTCCTGGTGTGGTTCCTGAATTTCCATTATTTCCAGAGGGACTGACATAGTATAAATTTGTATTAGCAGCAAGGACAGTGTAAGTTCCTGTAACGGTTGTCATACGAAAACCAGATGCATCCGTTCCGTCCAACTGGAAAGTATTTGTTCCCACGGGGATGGAACCGGAAAGAACTACAGTGTCATTGGCCGCGAAAGTATCTGACCATGTTTGGTCGAGTGGAGTTCCGAGAATTGCAGAGAGAGAGGTCGGATTCATACTTCGATTGAATACTACGCGGATTTTTGTGTTGGTGAGAATGACAAATCCGACGGACGGAGTGATGGTAGGGGAAGGGCCTCCATACAAAGCGAGGAGGATACCAAGTTGGAAAAGATTGTCATTTTTTTTATTAAGGTCTAAATCCAAAAGTTCCCGAACGATAGGATTTAATAAACAGTGGAATTGGAAAAAAATAAGTAAAAAAATAAAACTTAGGTTCGTTTTAGGAAATTTTCTATATTTTCGCATAACAGATCTAAAGTTAATTAGGAGATCTGTTTTTGACAATAAAGCAATAAATTTCCTTAGTTTTTTACACAAAATCGAAGTGATTTATTTCATTCCGATATATGCGTACTCTGTGACCGTTTGGATGAAATTTTCCATCTCCTTTGGATCGTTTTTCATCTGCAACCTGCCTTCTAAAAACAACATTGCAATCCCGTGGATCATGGCCCAAGAAGCCAAAGTTTTTTCTCTTGTTTTTCCTGGTTCCAAAAACCCGAGTCTTTGGCCCATTCGAATGATTTCGTGTAACTGTCGATAGGTCCTTCTTGATACACCAGAAAGTGTAGGATGGTTTTTCAGATCCACACCCATCCCACCAAACATAATCCTTGCGAACTGTCTGTTGGCCATGATGAATTGAAAATAAGTCCATCCTAGGGCCCGGTATCTTCCTTTAAAGTCTTGGTCTGTTTTTTCTAATTCTTTTTGATAAGTTTCGAAATACTTTTGGAACCCAATTTCGGCAATCGCAGAAAAGAGAGCATTTTTGTTTTCAAAATGATGGTAACTGGCGACATGACTCACTCCTGCTTTTGCCGCCACTTTACGAAGCGAAATATCTTCCAAAGAAGTATTCTCGAGTAGTTCTACCCCTGCCTGGATGAGAGCCTCACGGACATTCATTCCATTTTCTTTGGAGGGTCGACCCGCAGCTTTTGGTTTTTTGGGACTAATTTTTTTTTTCGAAACCGCCATTTCCCCAATTCTACTGCAGACTCTATTCATGACTAGTGTTAATTACCGGTGGTAAATTTACGGCTTGTCGTTATTTTTAAATATATTACCAATGGTAAATTATTCAGATCTAAGGATATTTTACGAGTATGAATACAGCATTTTCACCTATTTCCATTGGAAACTTAACTCTCCCCAATCGTTTTATTATGGGATCCATGCACCTCGGTGTGGAAGGAGAAACCGGAACTGCCGAAAGGATGGCCGCTTTTTATGGCAAACGGTTCGAAGGTGGAGTTTCCCTCATTGTTACCGGTGGGATCAGTGTGAATGAAGAGGGAAAAGGTTCTCGGACATTTTTTAACATCCAAAATCCAGAACATGCCAGTGAATTAAAACGTATGAACGAACTGCTTCTCGGCAAAGGGACAATGTGTGCCCAACTATTTCATGCAGGTCGGTATGCTGCTGATAGAAATTGTGTGGCTCCATCCGCAGTTCGTGCACCAATCAATCGTTATGTGCCAAAAGCTCTTACGGAAGATGAATGTTGGAAAACCATCGAAGACTTCGGACTGGCTGCAAAACTCGCAAAAGAATCTGGGTTTGGAGCTGTAGAAATTATGGGGAGTGAAGGTTATCTTTTAAATCAATTTTTCTCTCCTGTGACAAACCATAGAGATGATTATTTTGGTGGGGATGCAGAACGGAGGATGAACTTATCCATTGAGGTGCTTCGAGCCGTTAAAAAACAACTTCCCGAAGGTTTTCCTGTGATCTTTCGTATGTCAGGAATTGATCTGATCCCAGGAAACCCAAGTTTTGAAGAAGTGATTCGATTAGCACAAGTTTTGCGAGATGAAAAAGTATCGGCTTTAAATATTGGGATTGGTTGGCATGAATCAAGAATCCCGACTATTAGCCAATTAGTTCCCAGAGGGGCCTGGATCCCTATTGCCAGTCGTATCAAAGAGAACACACCAGGTGTTCCGATCATTGCTTCTAACCGAGTGAACGATCCTATCACGATGCAAAAAGTTTTTGATGAAAACAGAGCCGATATCATTTCAATGGCAAGGCCATTCCTTGCAGACGCATCCATTGTCAAAAAATTCCAAGAGGGAATGTCGAACCGAATCAACACTTGTGTGGCTTGTAACCAAGCTTGTCTTGATCATGCCTTCCAAGAAAAGTTTGTATCTTGTATTGTGAATCCAGAAGCGGTACATGAATTGGAATTTACAAAATCAAAAACAAAGGATCCAAAAAAAGTTCTCGTGATTGGAACGGGACCTGCGGGACTTGAAGCCGCGCGTGCGAGTGCGAGCCTTGGGCATAAAGTCACTCTGTTGGAAAAAGCAAATGTACTTGGTGGCCAATTCCAATTGGCATCCAACATCCCAGGTAAGTCAGAGTTTAAAGAAACCATTCGTTATTTTTCCAACGAACTTCCGGCCCTTGGTGTTGAGATCCGTTTGAATACCACGGCAACCTTAACATTGTTAGAAACAGAAAATCCAGATGTTACCATTTTTGCAAGCGGTGTGAAACCGCGTGAGTTTTCATTAAAAGGGCTAGAAAATCTTCCTTCGGGAAATTATACTGATTATCTCACAGGAAAATTCAAACCTGGAAAACGAGTGGCAGTGATTGGGGGAGGAGGGATTGGTGTGGACGTAGCACATAGATTGACGGAAGAAGAAGATCCTACTTTAAACTCCTATGATAAAAAATACAATATCAGTTCCTTTACCAATGCTGTGGTTCAAAAAGAAAAAGCACACCGAGATGTTGCCGTGTTTCGTAGGAATGGAAAACATGGAGCGGGTCTTGGGCCTACAACGTTTTGGGCACTCAAACAAGAGTTAGAGTCTGTGGGAGTTGAGTTCTATCATGGACTTACTTACAAAGAAGTAACAAAAGAGGGATTAAAAGTAGAACTAAAAAACGGAGAAGAATTTTTGTATCCTTGTGATTCTCTTGTTTTGTGTGTTGGTCAGGAAAAGGAACCTTCCGTTCTAGAAGAATTCCAAACCAAATACCCAAACAAACAAACCATCGTGATTGGTGGGGCGAAAGATCCAAGGAATATTGATGCCAAAAGAGCATTTTTAGAAGGTTTAGAAGCAGCACATAGCATTCATTAGGAGATAAATATGATCGCAAATAACTATTTTTCAGAAGACGAAGACTTACAGATAATTTTTAACCAACTTCTTGATTGGGATTCCATCATTAAGGAAACCGAAGGCGAAGGTTTTTTTGACCACCAAACATTTGTAAAAACAAATAATCCTCGATATGAAATGGCCCCTTCCACAAAAGAAGAAGCCATCGAATTATACACATCCAGTTTGGATGCGATGGGAGATTTTTTCGGAAACGATGTTTCCCAAAAATCCCAAACTATGGATCGTAATGAATTAAAGTATTCTAATGGAAAGGTGATTTTTCCAAAAGAAACCGTTGAGATCTACGAAAAATTTCGTAACACCGGCCTTATGGCGTATTCTCTTTCTAGGGAAGCAGGTGGGCTTGCTTTCCCTGCAACGGTAGGTGCCCTTTATGCCATGCTTATGGCAAGAGCCGATGTTGCATTTTGTATGACAACCACCTTACTCAACTTAGCACAAATTGTAGACCGGTTTGGAACTCCCGAACAAGTGGAAACCTATGCCACAAAGGCTGCGACTGGTGAATGTTTGTTTGCTATGTCTCTCACTGAACCTGATTACGGTTCGGATCTTAATAATGTCAGAACTTATGCAGTCAAACAAGAAGATGGAAGTTACCGTTTAACAGGAACCAAACGGTTTATCTCACAAGGTTGTGGTTTGGGTGATCATCCTGCTCTTCTTCTCACTTTGGCACGCACCGGAAAATCAGAGGGTGGAGCCAGAGGACTCTCTGTATTCATTGTAAAAAGTGAAGATGTTTTTGTAGCTGGTATCGAGAAAAAAATGGGAATTCATGCTTCTCCTACTTGTGAGATTGTTTATGAAAACACTTACGGCGAAATTTTAGGCGAAGAAGGTCTTGGCCTCACTCGTTATACAGCCGGTATGACAAATTTTATGCGTCTTGTCAGTGCTTCCGGTGGATGTGGTGGGGGAGCTGCTGCTTATTATGAATGTGTAAAGTATGCCAATGAAAGAAAACAATTTGGAAAAGCCATTGGTGAGATTCCGGCAGTAGCAGAAATGGTTCATAAAATCAAACGTGAAACCAATGCTATGCGACTTCTTACTTTAGAAACCGCTCGAGTGATTGATATGTACCAACACCACCAAATTCGAATGGAAAAAGCAGGAAAGGATGATCGGGAAATCCGAAAAGATACAAAAGTAAAGTATTGGTCTACTCTTGCCTCCACTCTCACTCCCATTGCAAAGTATTATAGTTCTGAAGAAGGACATAAATGTACAAATCTCGCAGTGCAGGTGTTTGGTGGGGCAGGGTACACAGAAGATTATGATATTTCACGAATGTTTCGTGATTCTCGTATCAATACCATCTATGAAGGGACAAGTCAAATCCATGTTCGCATTGCTACAGGGGCAATCCTTGCGGGTATGGCAGGAGATGGAAATTTTAGAAAGTACTTGAGTTCCCTAAAGGCTGAGATTCCATCACCATCCTCTTTTTTATTGGAACAAGAGAGAGTATTGGAAGAATCCATTCGAGTCATGCGAGGGATTGAAGAAGAGGTTCGAAAAGAAACCGTTGCAGAAAACTTAATGATCCAAATGGCTCGTTACCTCTGTAGTTTGTTATACGAAAAATCGATTCCAAAAATCACAGACTCAAATGCAAAAGTTTCTTGGGAAAAAGATAGCCGAGCCTTTGTGATCGATAGTGCAGCCATTGCTCAATCTTCTTTGTATCGAATTCAAAATTTCGGATAAAGAAAGTATCGTTATGGTTCCTTTGTCTACGTTTCAATAGATAAAATCCAAAGAAGAAATGAAATGGTCAGAGTCTTTGAGGGAGTCTGGCCATTTTTTGTTTATCGAAAGGTATAATAGCTTTGATCGACCCAAAAATTTTCACTTAGCGGTAGATATGATTTTGTCTACGAATTCCAGAATGTCTTGGATCACCTTGGGATTTCCATAACCTCCGGCCGTTGTAACGATTACCATATCCAAGCTAGGAATCAGAAAGATGAGTTGCCCACCATTTCCCAAGGCAAGGGACCAAGGAATTTTTTTATTTGGTAAAACAGTTTCCCCGAGCCACCAGTGGTAACCATAACCGAGGGTTGTTTCGTTTTTTCTAAAAATCTTTACTTCTGAATCTATATGGTATTGTAAAGAATCAACTAACCACTGTTTTGGAACAACTTGTTTGCCTTTCCATTTTCCTCCATTTAATACAAACCTACCTATTTTTAACATATCTCTCGGTTTTAATCGGAGACCGGCATGGGCTAGTGCTCTTCCATTTTGATCTTCCACCCATTCAAAATTTTGAATCTCTAGTGGGTCAAATAACCATTCCTTGGCCAAATTTTTTAATGGTTTGCCAGTTTTTTTGATTAGTATATCGGAAAGTACTGATGTGCCTCCGCCGTTGTAATTGAATTTGGTTCCTGGTGGAAAAAGAATCTCTCTATCAAAAACAAATTTTGTTATATCCTTTTTCCAAAGAAGCCTTGTTTCATCGCTGAATAAAAATCCATACCGCCATTCTTCCCAATCTAACCCACTACTCATAGTTAGAAGGTTTTCCCAAGTAATTTTATGCCTGGGGTCTTCTTTTGGAATAGAAAGTTCGGAGTAGTCAGAAAGAACAGATGCATTCAGATCCCCGATAATTTTTTTGTGAATGGCAATTCCAAAAAGTAAAGAAACCACCGACTTACTTACGGAACGAACATCGTGTAAAGTGTTTATATCAAACTTTGTTTCCCCATCAAAGGGGAGTCTTAGTCCATAGCGTTTGTTAAATGGTTTGTCTTTTTTTGTATTATATATTTCTGTGATTAATTTTCCATGACGTTCTATCACAAACGAATGTATTTCGCTTTCTGCGTCTGTGGCCTCTTTGACTAATTCACAAAACTTTTGTTTCTCAAATTCTGAATCGATGGACTCCGCAATTTGCCAGTCGACATCGGCAATGGGTTTTGGGCAATCAGTGGTAGAGTTGGGATTCGAATCTAGAGTCGAATGAATCCAACAAAAAATAAAAAGGCCAATCGTTAGAAAGTGTTTCGTTTGTTTCAATTGAATTACCCATCCATTCCTGATTCATAACGATAAACGAACAAGAATCGTTTCGGAAATAAGAAACTAGAATCAATATAAAAAATAGGAAATCAATAAATTTCTAACTAAGGTGTTGACTCGGAAAAAAATTTACCCAAAACTACTGCTGAGGTTTTTCTATGAAAAAAATTCTAACCCTATTGACAGGTATAACCTTTCTTTCCTTCGCACCCCTTGTTGCTCATGACAAAGAAGGTCACGGAAAAAATGGAATGGCAGGTGATCATTTTAAAAAAATGGACACGAATGGTGATAACAAAATTTCCAAAGAAGAATGGCAAAAATCTCATGAGGGATTTTTCACCGAACTTGATAAAGACGCAGATGGATCTGTGACTTTAGAAGAAATGAAATCGGCAAGGAAAGAAAAACGGGATGAAAAAAAAGAAGAAATGAAAGACAAAGTCAAAGAAACCAAAAAGAAAAAAGACGAAAAAAAGTCTAAACCTTCCGAATAACATCCATGTTGGTGTGGGCGCCTCGGACTGGATTCAATCCAATCAATTGATTGTGATCCGACCGGGCTCTCCGCTCCAATCTTTGCACATCCGTGCAAAGGATTTCCACTACGATCCCTGGCGCTTGGAATTTTATTTTCTAAATTGAAAGTGATAAAACATTCGTTTCACCGATTCCACCACAATCAAATAAATCACAACCATTGAAGCCAATATCGCATAAAACTCCAATGGCGGGGGAATCAGTCCAAAATAAGATCCGATGGATGTGAATGGTAACAAAGCACCAATCGCCGCGATACTGAATGATACCATTGCAAGGATTCGGTTTGGTCTACTTTTGATTGGATTACCACGTGTTCTAATGATAAAGATCACAAGAACTTGGGTACAAAGCGATTCCACAAACCAACCCGTTTGGAATAAAGTTTCGTTTGCATGTAAAAGAGTTAACATTACATAGAAGGTCAAAAAATCAAAAGCAGAACTGATTGGTCCTATTGTTAACATAAAGTTTCGAATGAAACCAATGTCCATGATTCTTGGGAATTTTAGTTCTTCTTTATCTACTTCATCTAAGGGAATGGGTATTTCCGAAATATCGTATAAAAGATTGTTGAGAAGGATTTGTGTGGGTAACATGGGAAGGAATGGTAAAAACAAAGCGGCTCCTGCCATACTGAACATATTCCCAAAATTGGAACTTGTTCCCATCATGATGTATTTCATGATATTCCCAAAAGTTCGCCTGCCTTCCATCACTCCTTCATACAATACATGTAAATCATGATCTAATAAAATCATATCCGCGGCCTCTTTGGCCACATCCACTGCGGAATCCACAGACAATCCTACATCGGCAGAGTGCAAGGACGGTGCATCGTTGACACCATCCCCCAAATACCCAACCACATGACCTTTTTCTTTTAGTGCTAAAATGATTCTGTTTTTTTGCGATGGATTCATCCGGCAAAATAGATTGGTGGTTTCTATATGAAACTTCAATGCCGAATCATCCATTTGGTCCAGTTCTTTGCCTGTGAGAACTCCCTGGACTGGCATTTTTAATTCAGAACATACATGTAAAGTTACAAGTTCACTATCACCAGTAATGACCTTTACAGAAACTCCAATTTCATTTAATGCAGATAAGGCGGTCTTTGCACTTTCTTTCGGTGGGTCTAAAAAAGCGGCAAATCCAGAAAGTGTTAGTTCTGTTTCATCACTGACTACTGCATGTTTGTGTTCTTTTGTTTCTTCTCTCCAGGCGATTCCTAATACTCGGTATCCTTCTTTTTCTAAGGAAGTGTAAACGGAACGAATTTTTTCTAAAACAATCGAGTTTATGGGTTCAATCGTTTCTTGTTCTGTTTCATAGTGAGTGCAGAGTCGAATGATTTCTTCTGGGGCACCTTTTACCACAAGCTCTCTGTTGTTTTTATCTAAATGATCTAATAAAACAGAAACCCTCCGCCGCTCGAAATCAAATGGCACTTCATCAATTTTTGTCCAACGATCTGTTTGAACCTCTTTATGTTCTAAAATGGCCTCATCCAATGGACTCTTTAATCCAGTTTCAAAATAACTGTTTAGGAAAGCCAACTCTAATACACGCGTATCCGATTCTCCATGAATGTTTACATGTTTCTCTAGTTTAATTTTTGATTCTGTCAGAGTTCCTGTTTTATCCGTACAAAGTGTATCCATTGATCCAAGATTCTGGATGGAAGAAAGTTGTTTTACGATAACCTTCTTTTTTGCCATCATAATGGCACCACGGGAAAGTGTGATGGAAGTTACCATCGGCAGTAACTCCGGTGTCAAACCAACTGCTAAAGCCACTGCAAACAAAAAAGAGTCAAGCCAAGGTTTGTGCAAAATTGCATTGACCAATAAAACAAAAAGTACAAGAAGAATGGTCATCCTCATGATGAGAATTCCAAACTTTTCCGTACCGAGTTCAAAGGAATTAGGTGGTGGTGTGACGGTTAGGTTTTCTGCAATGGCTCCCATCGCAGTATCCAAACCTGTATTCACAATTAGGATTTTGGCACTTCCGCTAATCACAGAGGTTCCCATAAAAACGGCGTTTGATGCATCCGTGATATCATTCGATATTGGACCCAGTTCTCCTGGATGTTTTTCCACAGGATATGTTTCGCCAGTAAGTAAAGCTTGTTTGACAAAAAAATCTTTTGCCTCTAACACCCGTCCGTCGGCAGGAACTAAATCACCTGCAGAAAGTAATACTAGGTCTCCTGGAACTATTTTGGAAACAGGAATGTCCGTTGGTCTTCCACCGCGAACAACTGTTGTATGGACGGAAACAGAATGGCGCAAACTGTCTGCCGCTTTCCCCGCTTTGTGTTCCTGGATAAAATCTAGAAGAATACTAAAAAAAACTAAAATGGCAATGATGATGAAATTAGAAAATTCTCCCATAAACGCAGAAACAGCACTAGCAAATAATAGAAGTAGAATTAGAGGATTTCTAAATCGAGCTAATAGTTTTTGCCATATAGGTTTTGTTTTGCGGTCTACAAAAACATTTTCACCGAATTGTTTTAGTTTTGAGGTTACCTCATCTGCATTTAAACCATAGTTTCCTACACCTAATGAAATTAATGTATCATTCAATGGTTTTTGCCACCAAGGAGAGAGATTGGACCTGGTTTGCATATGTGAACCTCAAATAAGAACAGAAGAGGATAAGTTGATTCTTTATAAATTGTTCTCTCGGTGATTAACGTCAATCTTAAGATTTCTTTCGATTGACGTTATGAATGGATTGTTCTTTTCTTATGGAGAATCATCCAATGAAAGCGAAAAAGTCTAAATCCCAACCTCGAAAAAAATCAACACAAGCCAAAAAAAAATCAAAGAAACGAACTACAGTCTCCAAACAAAAGAAAGTTCAACAAATTAGTGTTCACGAGTCCGTTATTTTCTCAGACTCAAAACCAAATCATACGGTCACTGAACTTATCGATTCCATTCATGAATATTCGATTGGTCATGAAATTGCCAATGCCGTTACACATGGAATTGGCGGGGGTTTGAGCATTGCGGGACTTTCCCTTCTACTTACGATGGCGGTTTTGTACGGAAATATTTGGCATGTGGTTAGTTCGGCTATTTATGGAGCCACTCTCATCATTTTGTATCTTGCATCAACTTTATATCATGGTATTTACCATACAGCTACAAAACGGATCTTTAAAGTGATAGATCATGCTTCCATTTATTTGTTGATTGCTGGTACGTATACTCCGTTTACTCTTGTTAGTTTGCGTGAACATTCCGAATGGGGATGGACATTGTTTCTTGTCATTTGGGTTTTAGCTTTTACCGGGGTTCTGTTATTGTTACTATTTCCTGGAAAATACAGTGGTGCCCGGGTTGTGGTTTATATTCTTATGGGTTGGCTTGCCATTTTTGTTGTCAAAGACATTCGAACAGCCATTGGTATGGGTGGGATTTCTTGGCTCGTGGCAGGAGGTCTCAGTTATACGGTAGGTGTTATTTTTTATCTTTGGGACCGTTTGCCTTTTAACCATGCGATCTGGCATTTATTTGTTCTCTCGGGAAGTCTCTGTCATTTTTTTGCTATTTTGTTTTATGTCCTTCCCCCCATACCAAAATAGAAAAATTGATTTGTCAATTAATTGCATGTAGTTAAACTTCATTCCTCTTTCTGTTTGTGAAACAGAAAGTAAGGAGAGAATATGAGAACATTGGTCACGATTAGTTTTATGCTAATGACAGTTCTGGGATCAACTGCGTTAGTTGCGGAAGATTGTTTTCTATGTGGTAGTGGTAGCTCCAATGGTTGTGAGCAGTGCCGCGGGAAAGATAGAAAAGCATGTGAAGCAAAAGGTTGTAAAATTTCTGGAACAGCATCTTGTTCCACAGCAGCCAATGTAAAAGTTTGTAAAGTTGATCGTTCTTACAATGATCTTACATTTGCAGAAACTTTAAAACAAAATCAAAAAACTCAAATCAAATTCAACTAATCCTACTGGGAAAAACTACCACAAAAACCTGTGGTAGTTTTTGAATCGGATAGAATCTATCTAATTATTATTTACAAATATCGATCACCACATTTCCTTTTTTATGGCCGGCTTCTACGTATTGATGCGCCTTTGTCATTGCTTCTAGTGGAAAAGACTGGTCGATCACCACTTTGAATTTTCCATTTTTTGTAAGTTCTGTTAAGAAATTTAAGTTTTCCAAAGTCTCTGCTATGGGTCCAAATTTAATATTGATTCGTTTTGTTAAAGAAATCCAAACTGCTTGAAACATATCTTTGAAGGATGCACCGACTAAAACTAAAACACCACCAGGTAGTAGACAACGTAGATTGGATGAGATGGATGATTTTCCGACACACTCAAATACAACGTCATATTTTTTTTTATGATTCTCTGAATGAAATTCAGAATAATCCATAACAAAATCTGCGCCGATGGATTTGACCAATTCAAAATTCCCATTACTACAAACTGCTGTAACGATTGCGCCAAAATGTTTTGCCAATTGGATGGCTGAAGTTCCCACGGAACTGGAAGCTCCATAAACAATGATTGTTTGATCTTTTTGAAGTTTACATTTCTGTAGGAAGTCAATGGCGGTTAAACTTCCGAACGGTAGGGCTGCACCTTCGGAAAAAGAAATTTCTTTTGGAAGGATTGTGATGACAGAAGATTCTTGGATACATATCGATTCGGCATATGCTCCTAGCCGCATGCCCATCGATCCGAACACTTTGTCTCCTATTTTAAACCTGGTTACGTCTAGACCAACAGCATCTACCACGCCGGAAATAGAAGTCCCGAGGATGGGTTGTCTTGGTTTGGTAAGCCCAAAAAACAAGCGAACTAGTTTCGGATCTGGTTTGCGAAGCCGCCAATCGGCGGAATTGACTGCGGAATTGTGATTTTTGATACGGATTTCATTCTTTTTTGGGGAAGGGGTTTCCCATTCTTCAGATTGAAATACTTCTGGGTTTCCGTACTTTCTTGCAGTGATGACTTTCAATGGGGAACTCTCCTGAATTCACTATTTATACTTACGCTGTAAGTTTGTCAAGGAAATATATTTCTACCCGGATTGTGGATAAAACAATAGAAATAACACCAAATTTGTGATAGAAAATCTAAAAAGGAGAGGACGTGCCTCAAAAAAAGAAACCCAAGTTAACTTCTGTAAAACTCTCCAAAAAGCTCAAAAAAAGACAGACCCTATCTAAAGAACTCGTTTTAGAATCTGCCATTCGCCTTGCCGACGAGTTTGGGCTGGAAGAATTGTCTATGCGCCATTTGGCATCTAGTTTGGGTGTTGAGGCTATGTCTTTATACAATCATGTGAAAAATAAAGATGAAGTTCTGGATGGAATTGTTGATCTTGTAATTTCAAAGATCGCA
The DNA here is from genome assembly GCF_004769575.1 of Leptospira perdikensis. Lineage (NCBI taxonomy): Bacteria > Pseudomonadati > Spirochaetota > Leptospiria > Leptospirales > Leptospiraceae > Leptospira > Leptospira perdikensis. The sequence goes on from NZ_RQGA01000002.1 coordinate 89,861, forward strand.
TTACCGAGAATAGGTGGTGATTGGAAAAAAGAAATGAAGAAGAGAGCTAAGTCTGCTCGTGAAGTTTTAATTCGGCATCCCTGGGCCACTTTTCTTGTTGTTTCCCGAATGAATGTAGGGGTAGCCATGTTGACCTACTTTGATGCCACATTGGGTTGCCTTCACTCTGCAGGTTTTTCTTTACAAACAGCCGATCACATTATCAATACGATTGATAGTCATACTTATGGTTTTATATTACAAGAATTGAATTTTCCTATCGACCCAAAGGAGTATGCGAAAAAAGCAGAAGGGTTTTTGCCTCTATTGGAGAGGAGTCCTTTTACCTATTTAACTAATCTCACAAAAGAAGTGATTTCTGGTAAATATAATGGGTTACATGATTTTGAATTTGGTTTAGATTTGATTTTAGATGGATTGGACCATCAGTAAAATCTATTTTTCCCTTGGAGTTTGATCCTTGGTGTTTTTTCTTTTCGGTATCACTAGAATGCCAGATTTTATATTTTACTGTTAGTTTTTGCAAACTAACAGTATTTAGATTGTAGAGGGTGAGTGTTTTTGTTTTAAATCGCGAATACACTCTGGATTGTGAAATAACTAGAGTTTGGTTTGAAATCGTATCTGTGGTAAGGATCTGTTTCATAAGGATTGTTTTTTTGATTCCGGATTGCATCTCCTGCATAAAGAGAACTTGCCCCAAACCAGAACGAAACATTTTCAAATGGAGTGACAATATAGATAAAGTTGATTTCTGTTGCCACATGTTTTCCTAGTTTTGGACGGTTCTGGTTGTAAGCCTCTGTATTAAAATAATCTTCCGTTGAAGCTGTTTCTCCCGTCGCTTTACTTCCTGCCACATAGCTATTGTTATCATAGTAACCATCTTGGAGTTTTACTTTGTAATACCAGTGAGGATTTAAAATAAATGTCCCCCATTTCGCGGATTCATATTTGATGTGAACAGAATAATCTTTAATGTTTTGCCAAAAAACCATCCCAGAGTTACCGTTCCCAGCAAAAGGGAGGCCTCCTCCTGCCATTCGTCTTGTAGCAAAGAGTGGATTGTAAGTGGCTACACTTCCATCATTTCGATTGGGATCTCCAGATGCTTGAACATATTGTACGCCAATTCGAAATTCTTTTACAGGGGTATATCCCAATTGAACGGCAACGATGTTTGCTTTATAACGGACAACATCGGATAAGGGAGGAGCTTCCCCTGTTTTTTTATCCGTAGTGTAGGTCCCCGTTTTGTTTAACCAATCTGGTGAAACACGTTCGCCAGTAAATCCCGTTTGCCAAGCAGCTTCCACCATCCAGTCGATACCCGTTTCACTAGCGATCATATTCCCTTTTGTACGGTTTGTTAGACGGAAACCTGAGGTATTGAGTTGGTCTGGACCTCTGTAGTAGATATCGGATCCATAATTGGCGGTTGTATTTGTGGCTTTTTGTTTTTGTTTATATAGAGTGAAGTTATAAACTTCGATTCCTAACCATTCCCAAGGTTTGAATCCGTAATGGGCACCGTAATAAGAGGCATTCCCGGTTCCCCCAAGCCGAGTGGAATTATTGGAAACCATACTATTGGCATTATTTTCAGATCCAATTACGGCACCGAAAAAATCTAAAGTTTGTTTTTGTACTGTAATCGTAGTTCGTACCGCATCAAAGGAGTTTCCATTCAAACTATCGTTTCTCGATCCAACGATCCTTCCGTCACCAAAGTCTAAAATTTGGCGACCAGTTCTTAAACGGAACATTTGGTTGGTTGTTTTTAAATCTAAAAAGGCTTCTCGAAACCCGGTATAATTATTGAGTGCTACTTCTTTTTGTTTAGAGGTATCCACTAAAATTCCTGAGTTCGGAATAACTGCTAATTTTTGGTCGGCAGATCCATTGACAATTTCTCCTCCCCAAAGTCTTACATCTTGAAAAGAAAGTTTGAAAGCAATGTTCGGTGATAAATCTCCAATCAGATAAAACTGAGTTTGGTTGCTGACTGTATTTCTGTTATCAGGAGTTGAGCGATCAAAGTCTGTATTGTACTGTGAATCGGCCTTCGGTCGAATGCTAAAACCAACGCGAAACCTATCAGCAAACCAAAGGTTGGTATTTTCCTGAATCGCCTTTCTTTGTTTGGCGGTAACCTGAATGCTTTTTAGAAATTCGCCAGATAAATTTCCCTTCATTGGGCTTACATATTCCGCGGGTTCTTCTGGAGGAACAGGAGGCGGTGGCGGCGGGGGAGGAGGT
>NZ_RQGA01000005.1 GCF_004769575.1 Leptospira perdikensis
AATAATTTCGCCAATTTTCTTCCGAAATCATCTTGTAGATTTCTCGTCTATGAGTAATACTATGTAATATTACACTATTCGTAAGAGTAATTTCTTCAATATCTGAAGAATCAACCAAAAGAGTTTCGCTAGAATCTTCCAATGAATATATAGAAACAGAAATGCAAAATAGAAGAAAAATACAATTTAACTTCATTAATATAACTAAAAAATACCTTGTTCAGACTATCGGCATCTAACGGAATATATTCGTAAAAAAACTAACAGTTATTCTGTTTTTATTTTGAGATCGGAGCTTTTGTACTGAAATACGCAATATCTTGACATTTGGTATTTCGAAACGGCTTTTAATGATTCTAACGACAAGATTCTAGGATCTTAAGGTGATTTTACCGTTAAATGTTTTACAGCGGTCTCTCCTATTTTTCTGAACTTTAACAGAAGTCAATAAACTTTCTAAGGTAAGGTTTCATTCCCCGTTTTCTGGAACGAAAGAAATCGATATTAAAATTTCTTAGATTCTTCCGGAGGAGTCAATTTTCCAAATATAGTCGTATAAAACTCTAATAAACACTTTTATTTTCAAGTTTCAGCAGTTTGGCTACGGGAATTTGCTACAATCCGGTGGCAATCACTGAGATTAGAAAAGAAGTAAGAGATGTGCAAGCTAGCAAATATTAGCTTTCAAAAATAATCCCCACTAACAGTTAGAAGTACTTGCCTTGTGGTGAAGGAATGGGACGGTCTTGCCAATCGGCCCAAAGTAGTGTGTCCAAGACCTACTAGGGAATGTCGAGGGGACAAATATGCAAGTGCAATTGAGAAAAGAAGAGACAGTGGTCGGAGTTCGTGAATATGGAGCTTTAACGAGAATCCAAGCGACATTGGGTATTTTGTCTGTCTTTTGTATGCTTCTCAGCACTCCGCACACGCTGTCCTCGCAGGAAGTCATTCCCGACTTACAAACAGCAGAGTATGACCGTCATTTTATGAACCAGATGTACGGCCAGGTATACTTCCAGAACAATTTGACTTCTTGGGCGAGTCATGTAGAGAGTTATGTGGGAACAGCGCGAGCAGCTTGGGAAGCCAGCGTGGATTCCGCAATCAATGCGTATGTAGATAGCATCACAACTTCAGATAGTTTCAATACAGTGGATGCATATAAAGATTATGTTTCACGGGAAATGCAAAGCCAGAAAGCTCAAGCTCTTTTGAACTGGCAAGATGAAGCAAATCGCCACTTTTTAGAAAACCAAACTGAGTTTGTTGCTAAGTTAAATACCAATTACGTGGACAGCTCCTACTTATCACGCATTGGCCAACAGTCTTTATACAACCAATATCTCAATAACCTTGCTGTTACTCAAAACTTGCAAAACCAAGTAGCTATTTCTGCTTCCAATTGGCAAAATACGTACAACCAGAATTACCAACAAGGTCTGAATGATTTTGCAAGTTCCATTACGAATATCACCCAACAATATGAATCGATAAAGAATTCCATTGCACAAAATCATTCTGTATTTCAACAAAACCTAGATGTAATCAATCAATATAAAACAGCTGTTGTAGACTCTATCAAAGGTATGTTGGATAGTTTCCAAACTGATTTGGATACAGGGGTTACATGTAACTTAGATGGGGGATGTACATATCACGAGAAGGGTGGTGCGCTCAACACAGCAGGAGTATTGTTAAAAGATTTTCTAGATCGCATGAAACCTAAAGTAGAAAATGCAGCACTTGATCCATCTTTGTTTTTCTCAGATATCTCTAGTTCCTTTTCTTCTTTCTTGCAGTCCCAAAGAGACCTTGCCAACAGTAAGTATGAATTCCATGAATCGAATATTCTGACCTATCAAAATAGTACTGGGATCAATTACGATGCTTATAGAAACTATTCAGATGCTGACATTCAGTCTTTGATTCATACCATCTATACGCAACAGTATGGTGCTGGAACTGCCATTTTCTCCACCGACACATGGCCTTATCAATCGGGAGGTGGGATTGAATATAATAGCAGCGCGCACAGACCGTCATTCAGTACTATTGGTGATCCAAATCTTCGAGATATATACGAAGGTATCTATCTAGGTCTTAGGGTGAATGGTGGAGACTTTCAACACCTCCAAACGGCAATACAGAGTATGTTAGGCTCTAACTATGAAGTAACAAGAGTATTGGGAGCCAATATCTACTCCGATTGGAACAACGGCGCAAACCGTGATGGTTTGGCTTGGCTCTATTTAAGCAAAACGCAAGGAAACTTAAACATGGATGGAAATAGTTTTGCGTTTTGGACAGCTGTAAGAGCCATCCCACCTTACGTGGCATGGACCCATGCCTTTCAAATGGAGAATCTCCAAGCCGGACTTCTTTACGAGGTAAAAGACAAAAATCAAGAAGCTCTCGCAACTCACTGGAATGGAACAACAAACTCACTTGGAAACCAATTCAGTTTGTTTAACGATCAGATCTCTCCAGCGATCTCTAACTGGGAAGCCCAAGTAAAAAGTTATAACGATTTCTATACAGCTTGGCAAGCAGAAGCAAACCAACTAGCGGCAGATGCAGAGGCTCAATATGAGCAGTCTTTGATAAACCTAGAGAGAGAAAAAACGGCATGGCTTGCGGCTATGGAGAATGAACGTCATGAAGGGATGTCCCAGTGGACAAACCTTTACAACCAAGCAGGTCAGATGCAAAACCAATCTGACTATATTAATTTTGTGAACAATGCGAATGCTACCGTGAACGGAGTTGGTACTGGGAATATAGCAACTAATACTAGCTCCATTGTATCTAAGTTTGATAATGCCATTGATCAGTTGTCCCAAAGAAAGTTTGATGTAGAACCTCCTACAGCTGTAACCTTTGCTTCTACAAATCCAGATGAGGGTAAATTCTATGCTGGTGGAAGTCCAGGATTCTCAGGGGGATCCTCTGCTGTTCGTACGATCCAAGAGAACTTTCTTAAGGGAACTACTAACTATATAGAGAATAAAATCGGTTCTGCATTTGGTGTGGGAAGTTTTTCTCCAGTTTCCGGATCTAGTGGAGGCTATTCTATATTAGGTGCTGCTTCCGAGAGAACAGTAGACACTTCGCTTTCCATTAATGGTAAGGATGTATACAACTACTTTCAGGAAACTACCAATGGGGTATATCAATACTCGCAAGTCCTCTCTGCAAACGAAAACAATGCAAATATGCAGAGGGTTGAACAACAAAAGTTAATCAACCAGTATGCTTACGTTGTGAACTGGGATACTAGAGCAGAATCCAACCTATCTTCCACAAACAAGACATATTTGGATCAAATGAACTCATTCCAGTGTGGCAGAGGATGTACAGACTACCAATCTGGCTTCCAAAACAAATTCCAATCGGAGATTGAACAACTCAAAAGCCAGGGTTTGGAATATATGAATGGGAAGATTGTTAAGAGTTTGACCCTGGAAGAAAAGGTTCTTTCTGGACAAGCTGACTACAAAACTCTCACTGAGGACCAGAAGAAGGATTTTGGTAAGTGTTTTGCCAATCCAACTGCTGGAGTCTGTGGAACCCTTCTTGTACAGGAATTTGATTATTCCATCAATGAAGTAAGTAATGTTGCTACTCTTACTAAAAGAATTAGTGACGGGTCTATTGCTGGTCGAGACGCGACCGGATACTATTCCGGAAAGAAGGACGAAGTTCGCCACATTAGTTTATCTAACTTAGAGATGGTGAGTGCTCCGACAAACAAAGGACTTTTTGACATTTGGGACAATTCTGATTGGCAGTCTTTTGCTGACGCTAGCAGCAACGCCTTAAATAATTTCTTTGGAGATCTTAGTAAAGATGGTGCTGCTATTGGAAATGCTACTGCAAGCATCCGTAAAACCGAAGCCGCTAACGAGAAGGCTTTCCAAGAACGTAAAACTACCCAAGAGAAAAACGATTCCCTTATCCAAGAACTAGCACTTGCTTACTTCACTGGTGGTGCTGCTGGAATCCAAGCTACCATCAAGGGAAAAATCGAAGATACCATCAATACAGAACTCGCTAAAGCTTGGATCTCAGCTACTGGTGGTAGTCAAGAAGACATACAGCTTGCTTCACAACTCATTGAGTTTATGAGAGGCCGCGTCGAAATCCGTAATAAAAAAGCACAAGAGGCTATTGGTTTTGATAATCCATTGGATATTCTCAATCCAGTTAAATATTATGAACAAGTTTATAAAGCCGGTATACAAGTTGTAAAAACAACCTATACTACCTCAGTTGATGTCTTAAATCGCGTAAGCAATGGTGTTTTTGGATCCATTATGAACACTGCACTATTACCATACACGATGTATGCGCAAGGTATAATGGGTAAAGATGCCTTCAATGATAAAATGGACCAAATCAATGCCAAAGAAAATCGAATTGCAGAAATCAAGGCAAGAGAATTTGAAGTTGCGAAAGGAGGAGTAAGCCAAGCGATTGCAGGTGCTACAGGATTACCTTTGGATCTTGTGTCAAATATGGTTACCGACTACCATGGAGCCAAACAAACTGCAAAGGTTAGGGATACTATGCAAAGAGACCCTTTTGCATTTATCGGTGCAAATGTGGCAGGAGTAGTTGGAGGATTAGTGAAGACTGTTGCCGTTGCTGGCGGCGTCACTGAATCAGAATTCCAGTCAGCACTTAATACATCTCACGCTATCGTAAACTCAGGAAATTATGATCCTGCAAGTTATACCCAAGCAAGTTTAGCTTTCTCATACCAATACTTTGGGATGCAATCATCTGTCGCTCACCACCACACTGCTGTAATTGATGTTTCTAATACAAGAGCCGTTGTGGATGAACTAGGCAAACAAGCTATCGCAACACAAATTGCTACCTCTATGGGAATTGATCCTAGTATTGCAAAAGGATTCGTTGATAAAGGTTATGCAGATCACCAACAAAGAATTAATGATAGAAAAGCACAAAATGCTGCTGTAGAACAAGTCGCCGTAACGGTCGCTACAACAGCCTTAACAATGGGAGCTGGTGCTATGCTTGGCGCTATGATGAATTCCGCTAATGCTTTTATTAGCAGTGTTGGTAACTTTATCAATTCAGCTGGAGCTTTGATGGGAAGTGCCACAACTACTGGTGCTTCTTTAGTGACACAAGGCGGACAGATGTTATTTTCTGCAATCGGTAATACCATTGTTCAAGGTGCATATGGTGCAAGGAACGGTCTCGATGGAGCCCTTGCTGGAATGGCCAACGGAATCATTGGCGGAGTCACGCAGTTCATGGGTCCTATCAAAACCGGACTACTTGAAGGAATCACTCCTGGCCTTGGAGTTACCTATTCACCAGACGATGGTTGGGGTGGTATGATCGGTCTCGGAAATACTACTTTGAATGCAAGTATCGCCTTTTCTCAAAGAGGGGATACTACTGCTCAAGGGACTTACTCTCTTGGCAAAACAGGTGCACAGTTGACCGCGGATTATACAACAAATCAAGGAATGAATGTTGGCCTTGATTACAATGAAGGCAATGGACCACGTAAAAATTGGAACCTTTCATTAAACTACAACTTGGCTGGGGGTGGCGCTTCGGCAAGTCTTGGTTATACAGATCCAGGTTCTACCCTCGGACTTACCACCACCGTTGACCGTAATGGTCTTTCTACTTCTGCAGAGCTTACCGGTGTTAGCATTGCTACGAATGGACCTAACGGATTCCAGATGGACGATATTAACTTCGCCGAACAAAATATCAATGCAGCCCAAGATAGAACCCAATCAGATCAAGATAAAAAAGCGGCTTTAACTAATAATGAAAACTTAGTCCGCGATCAGTTAAAGAAAGAAGGTTATAGTGATTCTGAAATCAATAGTAAAATAGATGCTATGGGGCCTTCCGGAATTACCAAGATGGGTGAAGGTATCCAGAGAGAGCACCAGACTGTGCAAGATAGGACATTACTGCTTGGTCAAAACTTTACTGACGAACAAATCAATAACATGTCTCCAGAAGAACTAACAAATAGAGCTGAAGAAATCCGAGACAGTCAAGTTTCTCTTTTAGACAACATAGCTGATGTGGGAGCTGCTCTTGGAGGATTGGTTCTTGGCGGAGGTGCTTTGGCAATTGGCCTCTTTACTGGTGGTTCCCCGACAACATCTACAGGGGGATCTTCGATTCCAACACCAAGTGTAAGTGAAACAGGCGTCTTGGAAAGAGATCGTAAGAGAGAGGATGAAGATGGAAGTGTTCCCGATAATCAAGATGATACGGTAGTTGGAGATGGGAACAATACGAGTGACCAGGACTTAGCTAATTCCACTGTGATTGATCCGATGAATCCTAGCGAAAGAGACGTCTCTCCGGATACAGGCGTTGGTGGGTTTGAAGGGCCTGCTAATGAATTTAATAGTGAAGGGGAGACAATTCCTGGCAATCAGGATGTTGATCCATCAAGGGATGAATTTCAAAAGGATGTCGAAGCTGGGGCAGCCAATAGAGGCTTGATCTATGATCCTTTCACAAATACTTACGTTTCTGGAACCGGAAAGTCTTATACCGCAGATCAAGTTGCTGCAATGCATCGAGATGATGTTCAGAAGGGTAAGCTTTATCAAACGGCAGATGGGGTTAGAAATGTTAATGACACCTTACTACAAATTCTAAGTACATCTGGAACAGCTCCCGTCATGGATGGATCAAACGGAGGCTTCCATGCAAGTGCAGAGGAAGTAAGAGCTAATCTAATCATTGCTTCTGAAAACCCAAATGTTAATTCATTTAAAGATAAAAAATCTCTCAAATTGAATATACCTTCCGAACTCTCAGGGCAAGCTGCTTTAGATTTCTTAAATGCTAAAGCAAGACAAATGATGAAAGATGCTTATTTTGATTATGATGGTTCAATCAATTCAAGCAAACTTTTGAAAAAATTTGCTGAAGATAATGGACTTTTAGATAAGAATGCATCTCCAGAACAAAAACAGCTATATAAATCTTTAGAACAAGAACTTAAAACCGTACGAGAAGCTAATAAGGAAAATTTAAGCGCTGCACGGATTGAGTATTTCCGAGAAAATTATGCTCGAATCACAGCGGAGAAGTTAGTGTCTATGTATGGTGACAAAATAGATCTAACTAGAACAACAGCAGAGATTACCTACCTGAAAGATGGAGGCATGGTATTGAACAATGTTGTTTATGATTCACAGAGGGACAATGAGACCTTAATGAAGTTCCCAGATAATTATTCTCTCAGACCAGGTAGCCAATGCTCTCCTACAGCAGTAGCAATGGTTATGGATTATCTTGGTGCAACTAGATTGAATGACAAACCTCAATTAGTGGACGATATGATTAGTCAGGCTTTTAAAGATGGCATCTTGATAACAGGCAAGGAATTACAGAAGCCTGCAGTTATCGCTAAGGTGATTCAAAATTATGGCTTAGTAGATGTTCCAGTCGAAGGTGATAAAAAAAATGGCATCACAAAATTTGATGCCATTAAGGCCCAATTGTTAGCAGGAAATCCAGTTGTTGTCCGAGGTGATTTTGGTATTGAAATAGGTGGGTTAAATGAAGATGGCACTCCCAAAAAAGTTGAAGGACACATTTTGACAATCGTAGGCTTTGATAATAAAGGATGGATTGTACATGATCCATGGGGAAACGCAAACAAGAATCACTATGGTGGATCTGGAATGTATGCTCAATATGCTTATGAGAAATGGGATGTTGGCAAGGGTACTGCTTATACAATTATAAAGCAAACCAAAGAGTAGATCATGAGACAAAAAAAAATATACTTCTTTATAATTTTATTTATGGTAGCTCCTCTTGAAACTCGCGATAGAGAATTTGAAAATATATATTTTCGTGTAAACTTGGGGAATGATAAGCCCATGGCTGTTGCTAGCTCCTATCTTAAAGAACCAGGAAAAAGAAATGATTTGTATCATGCAAGAAATCTTGTAGATGGTTCGCTAACTTCATCTTGGTGCACAAGTAAAAAAAAAGGAATCGGTGAGACCTTATACATTCCGTTTTACAAAACCTTTAATCATTCTTTTATTAATTCCAAGAATAAAAAACACGTAATTACGATTCGCATTTCTAATGGCTACGGAGGCAATCCTGAATTGTTTCAGAAAAATAATCGCGCAAAGAAAATGTCTCTTGAAATTTATCAATTGGCATACACAGACACGGTTGACATTAATGATGAAACTTTTCCAAATTATCCAAGGATAATAATGGAAGGACCTATTCTAAATTCGAAGCATGAAATAGAATTTGAAGACAATCCTTCTTCCTGCGATATAGACATTCCGATTGAATTAAGTATGCCACAAGGGGAAATAGCAAAATTCGCATGGCCAGATTTATTCTTAAAATTCACAATATTAGAAATCTACCCGGGATCGAAATACGATGATTTGTGTATTGCTGAAATGGCAGTATATGGAGAAAGCATTCGTCTACCTCCTCCTTTACACCCTGCACGCTAATTTAGGCCAAAGAACTTTCGACAGTCAAACTATCTCGTTCTAGAAAAAGATAGAAGGGTGACGACAAAGATTAATTTCTAATCTTACAAAGCTTTGTATTTCCGATTTCGCTTTAAAAGAAATTGCATCTTTCCTGGGAGTTTTTCCTGAGACTCATAACGATTAGAATAAAAAAATAGCTAAGATATATATTCTATGTACGAAATCGATGGCTGTGAATTATATTGAGAACGGAATTTTTGATAAAGCTACTATGGACGAACTTAAAAAAATAATTAACTCCGATGAGTTCTGAAGGCACGAAAATGGAAAATCTACCGAGGGACTCTTCCGATATCAACAACTAGAAATTGCTGTAACTATTCAGAAAATTTCGAGAGAAGTAATAGAGGTCAACGGACAAAATGTCTACGAACACCGTAAGGCGGTAAAATTTCTTTTGCAGGTATAGTAAACGCTTTTTGAGGATCCCCGGTCTAATGGAAAACCGAGAAAACAAATGCAAGAGTAACGCAATTATATCTGGATTACGATAGCAACGGGAAAGGAGATCATCGAAGATTACAATTATAAAAAAATTATTAATAGTAGGTTTGATTTGTATTGTATTGTATTGTATTGTATTGTATTGGGATGTACATCCAAACCTATAGAGATGGGCTCCAGTTTTGCAATGTTTGATGGTTACTACTTTTTTGACGCACAGCTATAGTGATTGAAACATCAAGACATACCTAACAAGGATTCGATTTGGTTTGGGCGTTTGGACGTTAAAACTTCCAAATTGGAACTGATTGATGGAAATTCATGGAACGTTGTAAAAGTCTTAGAGCGCGAACCTTATAAAGGAATTGTTTTTTCTGTTAGAAATTTTGATAACTTTTATGTAGAATTGCGAGAGGCACATTCCAAGGAGGCAACTGGTCAACATGGATTGAAATTTGTTCGGGACAAAGACAATACCCAACGATCCTATACTAGTGGCTACTTTGTCCACGAACTCAAATCAATTGAGGATTGTAAAAAGTTTCTAGCGGATTAGAAAGCGGACTTAGAAAATACCTGTACAGATACAGTATTCGCCTTACACAATCCTCTAACTTAATTTAGATTATTGATCTTCTTCCGTTTTTAATTCTCGGATTCCATCAAGGAAAACTTCATAGGGCGTTCTCCCATTCCTATTTCTGCCTTGGTGTGATCTTTCAGGCTTTACTGACTTTGTTCAATACATAGAAAATGACTTTATTATAAAAATCTTTTTTCTATTTAGAGGATCTATGACACTGATTCTTTACGAACCTGTCAGGTGAATTCTATACTAGTATTGTAAAATCATCTTGTAATTTATTTTATGAATCTTATCGTCTTTATATGCCCAAAGTCTTTGAATCAAATGGATACAAATTCTTTTTCTTTTCTAATGAAGGGAACCCGAGAGAACCACTCCACATTCATGTGAGAAAAGGAGAAAAACTGGCAAAATTCTGGATTTTTCCATTAATTTTACTTCAAGAAAACTATGGTTTTAATTCTAAGGAATTAAATTGGATTGAAAATGAAATTGAAGGAAATATAATGTTAATTCAGGATAAATGGAATGATTTCTTCGGTATCTGAAGCAAAAGCACAAAAAGTCTGGTTCGATGAAGATAATCTCTGGATTTCTTTATTTGATGGAAGATCACTTTCTGTACCATTAGCATATTTCCCTACACTTCGGAAGGCAACGGCCAGCCAATTACAAAAATTTGAAGTAAGTGGCGGTGGTATCGGCTTACATTGGGAAGAGCTTGACGAAGATATAAATGTACCAGCTCTTTTATTGGGAAATAATTATTTCTCTCAACTAAACCTAAAAAAATAAACGCAAACTCTATAGTTGCGAAACATCGCATTAACTATAAAAGTCAAATCCACCAATCCACACCCCCGTCCTCTATTCAACTTAAGGCAAACTTACATTTTCGATGGAAATTTGTGTTGGGTTTGGGGAAGGTGAAGCCGAAAATTTTGTGTAATTCAATCTAGCTAATTTTCCGAAACAAACCTCTCGCATGACTTCTGTTCTCTCCTGAGCTGGTGATGTTAGGTTAGAAGAATAGTGAAAGCGATTGAACGTTCCTGATTGTGGATTGATAAAAATATCGGCAAGGGCATAGGGACCAGATCCTTCGCCAGTCGTGAAATCGGGCGAGGAAGAAAACCTTCCATTGGATATAGAAGTTTGTGTCCGCAGAAGAAGTTGGGAAGAGGATAGAAAAAGAGGATCTGATTCTGTCATTGTTAAAACGTCTTCGGAAGCATTTCCTAAATAGGAATTCCAAAGAACAGATCCACTCATGTTTAATTTAGAAAAGATAAAATGTTTTCTTGTTCCATTAGTTGCAACGATTGGTTCGGCGGGACTTCCATAAGTATAACGAGCGGATCCAATTGTATAAATCATATCATCTTTAACAAGGAAACGATTGGGATCACCATAGTCACCTTCTGCAGGGACTCCCAAGTAAGAATACCACAATATGTTTCCGTCCGTTTCATTCACTTTCATCACAAATGGAACCATGGAATCAGCATTAGGGTGAGAAGTGCCACTCACACTTTGGGAACTGGAACCGGTGATAAAAAGTCCAGAAGAATTGGTTTCGGCACCAAAAACAAAGTCATTTCCAGAACTGGAAAAGTATCGTTGGTATGCCATGTTCCCATTTTCATTGACGGCCACATGGATGAAGTCAGAGTCCGTACCTCCACCGAGAGTCGAATTACTAATTCCTGGCCCGTCTACAAAAGCAATATGGCTCCCCACATTTTCGATAAACACATGTAAGCGGTTGGTTATATCCATAGCAGAAACAACATAAGTTCCAATACTATCTGAATCAAAGTAGGTATACCAAACCCGTGTTCCATCTTCTCTGATCCTTCCCACAAAAAGGGCAGGAATATTAATTCCTGATTTTGCATTGATAGGGTTGAGTTGAGATGCCCCTGTCACAATCAAAGCAACGGAAATGTCACCATTCGAATACTTTCTTAATTTAGGTTTGTATGTAGTTTCACCAACAGCTTCCCCCAAATAGTCGACCCAAAGAATGGCACCGTTTGTTTGAGAGACTCTCATTAAGAAGGTATTGAGTGTAATGCCCGAACTTCCAACAAAATTGTTAGTTACACCCGTAGCGGAACCGGGAACCAAATACTCTTGAGTGACTCCAGAGATTAAATAATCCCCGTTAGATAAAACAAATAAATCGGATCCTGTTGTTTTGTATGTACCTGATCCATAGGTTTTTTTCCAAGATTGAAAATTGATACAAGGATCAGATAATAAATAGGCTCTGATGAGATTGGTAAGGAAAAAATCTTGAGATGTAGGATCGTTTGGGTTATTGAGATTTAATTTGCAGGAAGATGTGAAGATTAAAAAAACAAAAACAGGAAAAGAAAAAAATTTCATATATAGATAATAACAACCAGAAGGTCTGTCCTTCTTTGTGAACAGAATAAATTGACTAAATTTTTAATTCTATTGCTTTTGTATAAACTAAATCATATTCTAATTTTCTTTTTTTCCAACTCCAATCTAAATTCATAATGTTTTTCACTACGATTTCTCTTTCTTGTGACTGAAATAAATCCTTGGCACGTTCGAGAGCATATCCCAGCGAACTCGTGTCATTCGGTTCAAAAACAATTCCTGTTTTGAATTTTAAAAGATTGGATTCTTCCACTGTATCTCTCAGTCCCCCCACACGAGATACAATGGGAATACTTCCATAAGTATGGCTGTACATTTGGTTTAGGCCACAAGGTTCAAAAAGAGATGGCATCAGAAAAAAATCACTGGCTGCTTCGATTTTATGGGCGAGTGATTCATTATATCCTTTATAAAAATAGAATACTTCCGGGAGAGTTTCCGAAAGTTGAAAAAAAGCATCTTCCATTTCTGGATCACCGGAACCAAGAACCACATAACGGTGCGGTAGGTGGCGTCTTTCTGTAAAGGTTTGTAAAAAAGTAGGGAATCCTTTTTGGTAAGTAAGCCTTCCTATGAGACCAACTAAAGGTGCATCCAATGGCAAAGAAGGTCTACCCATTTCTTGAAACAGTTCTCTTTTGTTTTTTAATTTTCCTTCTTTCCAATCTAAAAAGGAATAGGTTTGGAAAATTCGTTTGTCTATTTTCGGATTCCATTCCTCTGTATCAATTCCGTTGAGAATTCCCGAGTAGTCCAATGTTCTTTGTCTCAAACAATAACTGAGTCCAAATCCATTCGGTTCCGACAAAGTTTCTTCTCTATAGCCGGGACTTACTGTGGTAATTTGGTTCGCCGATAGAATTCCGGCCTTCATATAATTGCATTTGCCGTCATGGTCGAAAGGGCTTGTGATGAGCCGAAAAGGTTCTTCTTTTAAAAATCCTGTCATCCAAAATGGATGATCCCCTTGGTACGCCAAATTGTGAATGGTAAAGACAGTGGGGATGGGCAATGCAGAATCTTTTTGTAAGGCAAGAGAGAGAGCCGTATGCCAATCATGGGCATGGAAAACATCCACTTTCAGGATTTGACTTAAAGCATAACAAGCGTAAGAAAACATAGCAAACCGAAAGTGTTCTTCCTTATGTCCATAAATGGAGTCTAATGTTTGGAAGAGGTCCGATTGGAAAAAATACAACTTCAGACCAGATTCTTCGGCTTCTAAAAACCGGGAGGCCTTGAGTACAGAAACCACAAGAGAATCGATTTTGTCATCTTGAGGAAGTAGTGCAGGGAACTCTTTGCCCGTCCAATGCGGAGACTTGCCCAACTTACCTATCAAAGGTAATGCGACATAAACTTCTTCGGTTTTGGACTGCTCTTTGGTGAGTGAGGCAAGCATATCCGCAAGGCCACCCATCTTGATGTAGGGAAAATATTCTGCGGATGCGTGGAGAATCTTCATTTTCTGTTATTGACACCGACTCGCAAAATAAGAAGCTAGAAAAACACAAAGTGAAATCGAGGAGAGATCCATGTCAGTATCTACTAATCTGCGCGGCCTTGCTGAATTAGGCCTTAAACCATCCGAAGTCTTCCATAACTTATCTTACGAAGAAATTTACCAGCACGAATTGAACAACAAAGAAGGCGTAACTTCCGATAACGGAACGATGATGGTAGATACCGGAATTTTTACGGGTCGCTCCCCTAAAGACAAATATTTTGTCGATGAACCTTCTTCCCAAAACAACATTTGGTGGGGTCCGGTCAACACAAAGGTTTCCGAAGCCATCTTCAACGAACTTTATGCAGAAGTAACCAAATTCCTAGATAACAAAAAACTTTATGTTTTTGATGGTCATGCTGGAACGAACGATGACACACGTATCTCTCTCCGTGTAGTCACTGAAAGAGCTTGGCAACACCACTTTTGCACCAACATGTTCCTCCGACCTACTAAGGAAGAATTACAAAACCTTCATCCAGAATTTACTATCATCAACGCTTCTGGTTACAAAAACACTAAATACAAAGAACACGGCCTTAACTCCGATGTATTTGTGATCTTCCACTTAGCAAAAAAAATCTGTATCATCGGTGGAACAGAATACGGTGGAGAGATGAAAAAAGGTATCTTCTCTGTCATGAACTACTACCTACCGCTCAAAAGCGTGCTCACTATGCATTGTTCTGCTAACGTTGGTAAGGATGGAGACAGCGCTCTTTTCTTTGGTCTTTCTGGAACAGGAAAAACAACTCTTTCCACAGATCCAAACCGCAAACTCATCGGTGATGATGAACATGGTTGGGACGATAAAGGAATTTTCAACATTGAAGGTGGATGTTATGCAAAAACCATCAATCTTGATCCAAAAACAGAACCAGAAATTTATGCTGCCATCCGTCGTGATGCTCTCCTCGAAAACGTAGTTTTTGATGCAGGAACAAAAAAGGTAGATTACTCTTCTGCTGCTAAAACAGAAAACACAAGAGTTTCTTATCCAATTTTCCACATCGACAACATCCAACCAGGATCCAAAGCAGGTCACCCAAACACTGTGATCTTCCTTACTTATGATGCTTACGGTGTTCTTCCTGCGGTTTCTAAACTTTCTATCGAACAAGCAATGTATCACTTCCTTTCTGGTTACACAGCGAAGGTTGCGGGAACGGAGCGTGGTG
Source organism: Leptospira perdikensis (assembly GCF_004769575.1). Lineage (NCBI taxonomy): Bacteria > Pseudomonadati > Spirochaetota > Leptospiria > Leptospirales > Leptospiraceae > Leptospira > Leptospira perdikensis. The sequence continues at coordinate 14,683 of NZ_RQGA01000005.1, forward strand.
TAAAAGAACCACAAGCTACTTTCTCTGCTTGTTTCGGTCAGGCGTTTATGACACTCCACCCAACATACTATGCAAAGTTACTCGGTGAAAAAATGAAAAAACACCAAGTGAATGCTTACCTCATCAACACAGGTCTTGTTGGTGGAAAGTATGGTGTAGGAAAACGTATGAACCTTCCTGCAACTCGCCAAATCATCAATGAAATCCTAAACGGTAACATTGAAAAATCCGAGTTCGAAAAACACCCAGTATTCCAAGTTTCTTTCCCTAAATCCGTGAATGGTGTGGATGCTCATATCCTCAACCCACGTAATGCTTGGGAAAACAAAGAAGACTACGATAAAACTGCTGGTGACCTTGCAAAACAATTTGTTGAGAACTACAAGAAATACCTTACTGGTTCAAAAGAATTTGATTACAGCCAATTTGGTCCCATCGCTTAAGTTTTAAAAACTATGCCCTCTTTGAACTTTACCGACTTGCAGTAGTCAGTTGGTAGAGTGCAAAGGATGGAATGAGAAAGCCACTCTAACGGAAACGGAGAGTGGCTTTTTTTATGCCTTTATGATTTCCTTAGAGGTTGATGGTCAAAACAAACGAATGGTGCGGAATGACAGACTTAGCTAAACTTTCATCACATTGGATGAGGAGATAACTTTCCACATAACGATTGAGTTCTAGTGTAGGTTTGTATTCAGTAATCGTTGGCACCGTAAGATTTCCATTCCAATGAAACTCATTTTAATCCAATGTAAAGGATTTTCCTGCTAATAGAAACAAGGTACAAGGTTTTGCCTTAAGAATTATGGGCGCCTCGAATTGGTTAGGTGATCATTGTTTTATCCAAAACCGACCGGGCTCCTTCGGGGTGCGCTACGCTCCCGTCTCACCCATTCTGGGTGAGACCGTGGCCCTTCAGATCCCTGGCGTGTGGATTGGTTACCAGATGAAGAGGCCGACTCTCGTTTGGTTTGCTGAATTTGTAGTGACTACAAATAACTTTCCTGAAAAAGATTCAATCACCAAACTCGGAAGGGTTTCCGGTAAAGGGTAACCGGTGCCTCCAGATCCAGTTCCTTGCCCTGCGGAAATATCCTTGTATGTACAATTGGAGCCATCAAGATTACATCGAAACAAACTTGGTTTTTTGTTATTATTTAAATTTTTAGTTACGACTAGAATTTTCTCATTCAGACTATCGACTTTTATGGTTGAGTAATAACCAGAACTAGTTCCCTGTCCGGCAGAAATATCCGTATGCGTACAATTACTTCCATCAAGATTACAACGAAATAAACTTAGTTTTGAGTTAGCCGATCCATTGTTTGTACTCATCAATATCTTTTGACTGATAGGATCAATGGTCACACTTACTTGGTTCCCTGAATAGGTTCCTTGTCCTGCGGAAAGATCTGTATGTGTACAATTGTTACCATCAAGATTACATCGAAATAAACTAGGTTTCCCGTCGTTGGCTAGATTTGTAGTAACAACAAGCAATTTCCGGTTTATTAAATCGATGTTTGTGTGTACGGTCGATCCGGATTGATTTCCTTGCCCTGAAGAAATATCAGTATGTGTACAATTTGTACCATCAAGATTACACCGATATAAACTTGGTTTGTTATTGTTAGCTTGATTCGATGTTGTAACTAACAATTTTTGATTGATAGGATCAATTGCTGCACTAGGGTTCATTCCCGAATAGTTTCCCTGCCCTGCGGATATATCAGTGTATGTACAATTAGAACCATCAAGATTACATCTTAACAGTGCAATCTTTTGATAGGAATTATTACTTGAGACCACAACCAACAATTTCCCATTGATCGAGTCAATGACTGGCCTTGGTGTACCTACAATGGTTTGTCCTGTAGAAATATCAGTATGTGTACAATTGGATCCATCCAAATCGCAACGGAATAAACTCGGTTTAGAAGTGTTCATATTTCTCGACACAACCAAGAGTTTTCGATTGGCATTGTCAATAACTGCAATAGGAAAAAATCCGGAATTCAGTCCTTGTCCTGCAGAAATATCTACATGTGTTCCTGATACACTTGTGCCAGGTGGAGTTGTAGTTGTAAGTGCCCCTGCTTCCAACAATGAGACAGCACTGGAACCTGCAACACTACTCGCAACCACTCTAAAATAATATAAAATCCCACCATTTAACCCTGTGATTGTTGCATATGGGTCTGTCACCGGACCAAAACTGGATGAAGCTGTTGTTACGCCGGGACTTGTGCTATAGTACACAGTGTACGAAGTGGCTCCCGTTACCGGCCACCATTGTACAATCGCACTTGTTTCCCCAGCTTGTGCTTCCACAAAGGCAGGAGCATCGGGTGGGCCAACATGGAAACTAGCGTTTCCAGCAGTGCTTAAGTTTCCGGCCAAGTCACGAGCTAAGTATTTCACTTGGTTGGTACCATTGGAAAGTGCCACGGGTGTTGTATAAACTGTTCCATTGGCGACGACCCCACTTCCATCAAACGTTGGTTCTGTGCCATCTAATGTATAAATGATTTTATCGCATCCACTTCCACCCGTGTCAGAACAACTGAGTTGGAGTTGGGTTCCTGAGGCAAAAGGCCCAGAGCCAGTAGGAGATGCCATCGTTAACACTGGTGCTGTTGTGTCTTTTTTTGCTGTACGGGTGGTAGAACCAAAACTGCCGATTAAATTTGCCACACAGATACGAATCGTATTGTCACCTTCAAGGAAATGAGAATTGGCAATCGTTGAAGATATGCTTGTGGCTGCTGCGACATTTCCAGTGACATTGGAATTGTTTCCCGTATTGGTAAGAGCTGTTCCATTGGAGCAAGTGGATCCACCCAAACGGATTTGATAAGAACCAGCTTTGGAACTTTGCCAACTCAGAGAAACATTGGAAGTTCCATTGATTGCTTCCGTATGTGAGTTCGCAGTGATGGTAGCCACTTGTGTGTCCACAGTATAGTTTGCTGAACTTACGCCAGAAACATTTCCTGCTTTGTCACGTGCCACAAACTTTGTATAGGTGACAGATCCATCGACCATGGTTATGGCAGCAGTGTATAAAGTTCCACTAGAAACAGTTCCTGTACTTCCTTGGATGGCTGGGTTTGCAGGCGCAGAACCTGCTTGAAAAGTATAAGCTATCTGTTCACAACCTGAACCACCGGTATCCGAACAAGAAAGTGTCACGGAAGTGGCCACTCCATAATTTCCGGCCCCAGGATCGGCAGTCACAACAGGTGCCGTATCATCTCTTTGGAGAGTCACAGAGGAATATCCGGTCAATCCATTAGAAGCGGTGACACAAATGCGATATGTTTTTGTACCTTCTCCAGTAAAATTGGAATGAGAACGAACAAATCCTTGGTCTACTCCTGCTGTGGTAGATCCTGTCGCAGCAATGTTTCCCGTCTCACAAGAACTACCTTCGCGAATCGTATAGGATCCTGAGCGATCCGATCTCCAAGTCGCAGTAGAACTTCCAATGGCTCCAGCGCTGGCACTGATGGCTGCAGAAGATTGGCTGACAAGCGTAAGCGCTGGAATTTTAGTATCGATCGTATAAACAATGCTAATCGGTGTAGAAAGATTTCCTGCTAAGTCGCGACAAATTGCTTGGAGGGTATGAGTCCCTTCTGTGGAAAGAGAAACTGCTTTGGAAGATTTTGCAATGATGGTTCCGACCTTTGGAGAAAATGAAGGAGTCACTCCATCCAATGTGTAAACGATGGAACTGGCAGCCCTATTGTCCGTGCATGTCAAAGTTGTTGTTTGCGTGGTGGAAAAAGTTCCGGTTAACAAAGAACTGGTGATTGTTGGTGCTATTGTATCACTCAAAAAAGTAACAATCGCTGTGTCATTGGGCGTTCTATCTCCATCCGTATCAAAACCGAGTGGATTTCCATTTGTATCCAAAATGATCACCACAGGATTTCCAGTCCCACCAGGGCCTGTGGTGAGAAAACCTGGAGGGTTCGGGCTAATATAATAATCAGGTAAACCGTTTCCATTGGAATCTACGGCATCAGGAATCCCATCACCATTCGTATCGAGTAAAAGAAGGTTAGGTGTTGTGCCGCCTGTGAGATTGATTCCATCAGAAACACCATCTCCATCAACATCCACCAAGGTTCCATCTGGTTTCCCATCACCTGACAGATCTATAGCGGTGCCTGGTGTTAGGTTTTGTGCAGAGGAAGAGGGTGAGCCACCTAGTAAGCCAATCAATAAAGAAAATATATTGGAGTCTGTCTGAGAGTTTACACCTGGAATTGGAAAACAATAACTTGTGAATATTGAAAAGAAAAGAACCAGATAAATTTTGTTTCGCATAAAGAGATTCGCTTTGCCTAAAATTTCAAATAAGATTTTAAAATGAAACTGCGCATTCGTTTGCTCTGAGCAACTAAAATTACGAAGATGAAAAGAAATCTCCCAAAATACCGCTAAGAACGTTCTGAAATCATTGAAAAAACGTTTTTAGCGGTTTGGGGCTAATGGAGCTTAGGTTTTTAGTCGGTATCTTGAAAGAATAAAATTCTCTCAGTATGGAAACACAAACAGGTACTATTGATGAAGGAGTTGAATTCCTTAGTCTTTATCAATGTGTATTCGAAATTCCAAAATAGATGGAGTTATGTGTGTCGGTTAATCTTTCAAAACGGTTCGCATCATAAATCAAAAGATGATTGATCGAACCCGCATAAGAATCATTGGTTTGTTCAAAGTTTATGGATCGGATTTTGGATGATTTCTACTAAAATCAACATAAAGTTTTAAATTTCCATAAAATTGATAAGATAACGAGATCCTCGCCTGAAATCCTAAAATTTCAGTGATATTGTTTGGATTGGTTACCAGATGAAGAGGGAAGGTTTGAAAGTGTTGGCTTCGTTCACTGTCACTACCAGTAGTCTTCCATTCAATGGATTCATAGCAATGCTTGGCTCGATACCGGAACCAGTTCCTTGTCCCGCCGAGATATCTGTGTGGGTACAGCTAGTTCCATCTAAGTTACATCGGAATAAACTTGGTTTCTTATCATTGGCATTGTTTCGGGTCACTACTAATAATTTACCATTCATCCGATCAATCACTGCTTTAGGCTCCATACCTGAATCAGTTCCTTGTCCAACAGAGATATCTGTGTGGGAACAGCTAGTTCCATCGAGATTACATCGGAATAAACTGAGTTTACCATTGTTGGCCGCATTGTATGTGGCAACCAGTACCTTTCCGTTGATACTATCGATATTGGCCTTAGCATTTGATCCTGAATCAGTTCCTTGTCCCGCCGAGATATCGGAATGGGAACAGCTAGTTCCATCTAAGTTACAACGAAATAAACTGGGTTTGCCACTGTTGGCCGCATTGTATGTGGCAACCAATAACTTTCCATTTACAGCGTCGATTACAGCATTCGGCCTAGCTCCAGAATTCGTTCCTTGTCCTGCCGAGATATCGGAATGAGAACAGCTAGTTCCATCTAAGTTACAACGAAATAAGCTGAGTTTACCATTGTTGGCCACATTATATGTCAAAACCAATAACTTTCTATTGATAGCATCGATTATGGCATTTGGCCTACCTGCGGAATTCGTTCCTTGTCCAACAGAGATATCTGTGTGGGAACAGCTAGTTCCATCGAGGTTACATCGGGATAAACTGAGTTTACCGTTGTTGCTATTATTTTGGGTAACCACTAGAAGTTTCTCGTTGAAGTTATCGACGACTGGGCTCGGATCCATACCTGAGTTAGTTCCTTGTCCCGCCGAGATATCGGTGTGGGTACAACTAGTTCCATCAAGATTACAACGAAACAAACTGGCCTTAGCATTGTTTGTAAAGTTTGTAGTCACCACCAATAACTTTCCGTTTAGGGTATCGATGACAGTATTAGAATAACGACTTGAAGTACTTCCTTGTCCTGCAGAAATATCTACATGGGTTCCTGTGACACTTGTTCCAGGTGCTGTCGTTGTTGTATAGGCCCCTGCTTCTAATAACGATACTGCACTATTTCCTCCGCTACTACTTGCGCGCACTCTAAAGTAATACAAAGTATTGCCTGTAAGCCCGGTAATAGTTGCATTGGGAGATGTCACAGGCCCAAAACTTGACGATGCCGTAGTCACACCCGGACTTGTGCTATAGTACACTGTGTACGATGTGGCTCCCGTTACTGGCCACCATTGTACAAGAGCACTCGTTCCTCCAGCTTGCGCCTCCACTATGGCGGGAGCATCTGGTGGGCCTACATAGAAACTAGCGTTTCCAGAAGTGCTTAAGTTTCCGGCCAAGTCACGAGCTAAGTATTTCACTTGGTTGCTACCATTGGAAAGTGCCACGGGTGTTGTATAAACTGATCCATTGGTGATAGCCCCACTTCCGTCAAACGTCGGTTCTGTGCCATTTAGTGTGTAAATGATTTTATCACATCCACTGCCACCCGTGTCGGAACAACTGAGTTGGAGTTGGGTTCCCGAGACAAAAGGTCCAGAACCAGAAGGAGAGGCCATGGTTAGGACGGGAGCCGCGGTATCTTTTTTTGTTGTACGTGTGGTCGAACCGAAGCTGCCGATTAAATTTGCCACACAGATACGAATGGTATTATCTCCTTCCACAAACAGAGAGTTGGCGATGGCTGAAGTGATGTCTGTTGTTGCAGAAACATTTCCCGAAACATTCGCATTGGAGCCAGTATTTGTGAGAGCCGTTCCGTTCGAACAGTTAGACCCACCCAAACGAATTTGGTAGGAACCAGCCTTAGAACTTTGCCAACTGAGGGAAACATTCGACGACCCATTGATCGCAGCTGTATATGAATTCACAGTGATGGTGGCTACTTGCGTGTCCACTGTATAGTTTGCTGAACTGACACCAGAAACATTTCCCGCTTTGTCACGGGCCACAAACTTTGTATAGGTGACAGCACCATCGGCCATGGTTATGGCAGATGTATACAAAGTACCGCTACTGACGGTTCCTGTTGTCCCTTGGATGGCGGGGTTTGTAGGAGCCGATCCCACTTGGAAAGCGTAGGCGATTCCATCACAGCCACTTCCTCCGGTATCGGTACAAGAAAGAGAAACGGAAGTGGCCACTCCATAATATCCTGCCCCAGGATCAGCAGTCACAACGGGTGCCGTATCATCTCTTTGGAGACTGACAGAAACAAATCCAGTGAGTCCATTGGAAGCTGTCACACAAATGCGGTAAGTCTTTGTACCTTCTCCAGTAAAATTGGAATGAGAACGAACAAATCCTTGGTCTACGTTTGCTGTAGCTGTACCGGTCGTGGCAATGGTTCCCGTATCACAAGAACTTCCCTCGCGAACCGTAAACGAACCAGAACGATCCGATTTCCAGGTTGCCGTAGAGCTGCTAATGGCTCCAGCACTGGCACTGATCGCCCCTGAAGACTGGCCCACAATGGTAAGCGCTGGAATTTTGGTGTCGATCGTATAAACAATGCTAATCGGTGCAGAAACGTTTCCTGCTAGGTCACGACAAATTGCCTGGAGGGTATGAGTTCCTTCTGTAGAAAGAGAAACAGCTTGGGAAGATTTTGCAATGATGGTTCCCGTTTTTGGTAGAAATGAAGGAATCGCCCCATCTAATGTATAAACGATGGAACCGGCAGCCTTATTGTCCGCACAAGTGAGAGTTGTTGTTTGAGTGGTGGAAAAAGTTCCGGTTAACAAAGAACTGGTGATGGTTGGGGGAGTCGTGTCATTTAAAATGGTGACAATGGTTGTATCATTCGGTGTTCCATCTCCGTCTGTATCGAAACCGAGTGGGTTTCCATTTGTATCCACGATGATGACCACAGGATTTCCTGTTCCCCCAGGAGCTGTGGTGAGAAAACCAGGAGGGTTTGGACTAATGTAATAGTCAGGTAATCCATCCCCATTTGTGTCTACGGCGTCCGGAATTCCATCCCCATTCGTATCGAGTAAGAGAAGGTTAGGTGTTGTGCCGCCTGTGAGATTGATTCCATCGGAAACACCATCACCATCAGAATCAATCAGGGTTCCATCTGGTTTTCCGTCACCTGACAGATCTATAGCGGTGCCTGGTGTTAGGTTTTGAGCAGAGGAAGGAGAACCACCTAGCAAACCAAACAATAAAACAAATATATTGGAGTCTGTTTGGGGATTGGTTCCGGGAATTAGAGCACAATGACTCATAAGAATAAAAAAGAATAGTAGAGAGTATATTTTGTTTCGCATAAAAAGATTCGCTTTGTCTAAAATTTCAAATTAAGATTTGAAAATGAAACTCTGCATTCGCCCGTTCCGAGCAACTAAAATTGCGAAGATGAAAAGAAATCTCCAAAAATACCGCTAAGAACGTTCTGAAATCATTGAAAAAACGTTTTTAACGTTTTGGGAGTAGGTCAGTAGCGGAACGAAGTTATTTGGCGTCTCGAATTGGTTAGGAAAGTAATATGAATATCAATCTTTCAATTTCTTTCCTGTTAGGTTTGTTTCGTCTTCTGTAAAGAATTTAGTTCAAAACGATTTAAACAAAGTAGATCTTTTTGAGAATAATAAGTGAGATTTTTAATCGCAAAACTCCCATTTCATTCACAAGGGCTCTCTCTGCCGGAGCCCCTATGAAATCCAAAAACGGATGGAGTTGTTTTGTATGTTTCCTATTTTTTAAACGGCATTTCCCCTAAATAATCTTTTTTTCCAATCTCCACTCCGTTATGCCGGAGAATCGCATAGGCAGTTGTTATGTGGAAATAAAAATTGGGAATTGCATGGTTTGTAAGGTATTCAAATCCGGTTAGATATTTTCCTTCCCATCTCGGTTGTGATACCTTGATTTCGGAAACAAATTTAAAATCTTCTTCTTTATAAGTATCCAAGTATTGGATTACGGAAGCGATTCTCAGTTTTAGTTCTTCTAAATTAGTTTCTGAGTCATCGTGAACTGGTGCTTCTTTTCCAGAAATACGAGCAACACAAAGTTTAGCAGTGTCACAAGCAATTTGGATTTGTTTTGTTAAATGGAATTGGTCGGGATAAAGGCGTGCATTGAGCAAATTCTCAAAGGCAAATTTTTTGGTAGCAGAATGGGTTTCTGCTTTTTCTAAAATTTTAGTTAAATTCCCAAGTCCCTTTTTAAACGATTGGACGGAGATTTCATATACGATAGATTCATTCATTGTTCTACTCAAATATGAGGAGAGCACTTACGCAATCTATTAAATCTGGAAAACAACAGAATGTAGGTGATAGAATGGAATTCGCATTCCTATGCCGATAGTTTATAATCAATCGGTGGCTACTGAAAACAAAGTTTTGAGCCACCCACCATTGGTTCTTTTTAGATTGCAATTCCTCCTGAGAGGACAAGTTCTAAAAATCCAAAATTTTGCGAAGCACGGTTGGAGCCACCACTTGTGAGAACATCGGTGAGGTCAATATAACCACCTTTCCCACCAAACTCTATAAAGTAAGTTCTTGAAAATTCATAACGAGTGGCAACGTATCCTGAAACACCGTAACCCGAAAGATGGAAGTTGTTGTTCTGTCCTTTACCTAACACGCGTACGTCGCTACGACATACCACAGGTCCTCCTCCGATCGTCGATACTAAACTTATACCACTCAGTCCATCGGATGAAGTATAAAGAGGGGTGATCCATCCAAAATCTAAAAAAAGATAATTCAATCCATCCGTATGTTCATACTTCAAAATATCAGGAGTTAAGGTGATGGTTTGGTCTCCACCATGATAACCGGCCATCTGTTGGACGTGGTCAGGAAAGAGGTAAATAAACATTGCCGATTCTAAAGACAAAGCCATTTGGTTTTTAGCAATCACACCTGGGTCAATGTAACCAGAATACTTTACTGGTTGGCCCGGGGTGACAACATATTTCATATGATCTTGGCCAAATGCCAAAAAGAATCGATCCGTAAAGAAATAACTGAACTTAATATTGTATTGAGGAATTTCAAATTTCGATGGATTCAAATATACATCTGCTTTAAAAGACTCGGGTTTGTCTTTTGCATCAACCCCTTTGAGAGTGTATTCGTATCCAGGTCCGCGAAAATTAATATCACTTTGTGTATAGTAACTTCTATTGTATCCCCATTGGATATTCCAGTTTCCTTTTTTATCGTTAATGGTGAGGGGAGTGGCGTTTTCATTGGCCCAAACGGACGAACTAAAGCAGGAACAAATTAACAAAAAGTAAAGTTTATGTTTTAAAGAAACAATCCTTTGTTTGTTTCTAGACCGATCGAAATAGAACATAAACCATATTTTAAATTTCTATGAAAATCGAATAGGCGAATGTATGTTTGGTTCCGAAAAAGAAGAATTTTTTATAGTAGGGATAAATACTATATTTGTTTTCTTCGATTTCGGTTTGTATCCACTCTTTCGGTGCGAATTTTTTAGTAACTCCCTCCACTTCCTCCACCCCCAGAGGAACCACCACCAAAACTTACACCATCCCCGCATTCAAAGCAGACAATTTTCAAAAAGGGCATAT